>QJWJ01000049.1 GCA_003235365.1 Deltaproteobacteria bacterium | reverse complement strand
GACCGGCGCCGGGCTCAGGTTTCGTCGTCGGTGTCCAAAGGTCGTTCCGGCTCTGCTGCACGGCCCGGTCGCCCAGCGCGACCCGATTGCCGTTTGCTTCGTTCGGCCTGCACTCGGTCTTTGCGTTCGTAGGCGACGACGATGCGCTGGACCAATGGATGCCGCACCACGTCTGCTTCACTGAAATGACACACCGCGATCCCTTCGACGTCGCCCAGCAGGCCGACGGCTTCGGCCAAGCCGCTCATCGAACCGCGCGGCAGATCCGTCTGGGTGACGTCGCCCGTGATCACCGCCTTGGATTGAAAACCAAGGCGCGTCAGAAACATGCGCATCTGTTCACTCGTCGCGTTTTGGGCCTCATCGAGGATCACGAACGCGTCGTTCAACGTGCGCCCGCGCATGAACGCGAGCGGTGCCACTTCAATCTGACCGCGCGACATCATCTGCTCGACCTTCTCGAAATCGAGCATGTCGTGGAGCGCGTCGTACAGCGGACGCAGATACGGGTTGACCTTCTCGATCAGGTCGCCGGGAAGAAAGCCCAGACGCTCACCCGCTTCGACCGCGGGACGCGTCAAGATGATGCGTTTGACCTGCCGTTGCACCAGCGCCTTGGCCGCCATCGCCATGGCGAGGTACGTCTTGCCTGTTCCGGCAGGACCGATGCCAAAGGTCAGATCGTGCTCGCGCATCTGTTTGATGTACGCGCGCTGCACGGCGCTTTTGGGCACGATGGGTTTGTGCCGACCCGAAACGACGATGGTTTCGTCGAGCAGCGCCGTCAGTGTGATGTCTGGATCCTCTCGCAGGCTGCGCACCGACCGCGCCACGTCGTGCCTGCCCAGCACCACGCCGTTGCTGAACAGACGAATGGCGTCGGTCAGGAAGCGGCCCGCGACGCTGACGTCGCTTTCGTCTCCAGCGAGCAGGATCGTGTTGCCCCGGATGTTGACGCTGGCGCCGCTGGACTTGGCGATCTCCTCGAGCAACTGGCTGTGAGGCCCGCTGATCGCCATCAGGGCCTTGGGGTTGTCGACTTCGATGTTGGCGCTGTACGGCGCTTGGGGGGAAACCAGCTGGCACGCTCCTTCAGGGGATTGGGTGAGTATAGCCCCCACCGTGGGGCGAGGCATCCCCCAAGCTCGTCGGTTTCTTGGCCAATCCAGCGTGAACGTGGCTTAGCGGGGCGATGCGCGGTCTGGCGAAATGGATTGGCATAGGCCTGGCGCTTGGGATCACCGGCGCTTTGGCCCCTGTCGTGGGCGGACAATTTGGACCCACGGACCTCGGTTTGAGCTTGAATCGAGTCGAGCCCCCGCCAGAGCCGGTCGACCGCTTCGAAGGCCTCGATCTGACGATGCTGGAGTTGCACCCCCGTCGCGTGACCACGGCGTTGTCCGGGGGGCGTACTGCAGTGTTGACCTTGGACCCGGAGCTGCAGCGCACTGCCGAGTCGATCATGAAACGCTACCGCTTGCCCGAAGCGGGTGTGGTGTTGCTCGACGTCAACAGCGCCAAGACGCTGGTGTACGCGAGCTACGTCAACAAAGGGCCGAAGTTCGACTTCAACGCGCGTGCAGAAGCGCCCGCTGCGAGCGTGTTCAAAGTCGTCACCGGCGCGGCACTCGTGGAAATGGCAGGGCTCGGAGCGGAAACCGAGGAATGCTACCACGGCGGAAAGAGCAACATCAGTCGCGGCGAACTCGAGGACAACCCCGCTGCCGACAAGTGGTGTGCCTCGTTGGCTACCGCGATGGGGCGCAGCCTCAACGTGGTCATGGCGAAGCTCGCGAAGAAGAACTTGAGCGTCGAGCAGCTCACGAGCATGGGTGGCGCCTTGGGGTTCGGGGTGCCGGTGCCCTTCGAGGCCGTCAACGAACCTTCGCGAATCGCGCTGCCCGACGGTGACCGCGTGGAATTCGCTCGCGCCGCCGCCGGTTTCTGGCACTCCAGTCTGTCGCCGCTGGGCGGCGCGCAGCTGGTTCAGACGGTGGCCAACGGGGGCGTCACGCTACAACCGCGGATCGTCGCAGAGATCATCGACGCGGACGGGCAGTCCGAATACCGTTTGCCGAGCGAGCCCAAAGTCCTGCGTCGCGCGATTCAAACCACGACGGCAACGGAGCTGACGCGGATGATGGTGCAAACCACCATTGCAGGTTCTGCGCGCAAGGCGTTCTTCGATCGCCGCGGCCGACCGTTCTTGCCGGAGATCACCGTTGCTGGCAAAACAGGAACGCTCACCCGTCACAAAGAGAATCGCCACTACACTTGGTTCGTCGGATTCGCTCCAGCCGACGCTCCGGAAGTCGCCATCGCGGCGCTGGTCGTCAACACGCCACTGTGGCGGATCAAAGGTCCCGATCTGGCTCGCGACGTGCTGCGCGCTTACTTCGCCGGACAGGGTCGCAAGGGCGTCACTCGTCCCTGAGGCTGCAGCCCTGCCGGCGTGTCGCGTCGGTGCGAGCGCTACTCGCGTCTGCGAGCGCTGAACGGGTGAGCAACGATTGCGCGCGCGGTTTCCCAGAAACGCCTCCGAGCGGCCGAACCAGAGGCTAACCCGCATCTTTGGCACGCCGTGGTGTAACCGCTGAAACTCCACGATTACGTAGACTTTGCAATCCCGGTCGGTTTTGCGGTCGAGGAACTAGATGCAAATACGGTTTGCCGTTGCTATTGTCACTCGGTGCAGGTCGTCCTCCGGAAGCTGGGTCGCGGATCCCGCGCGGTCGCTGGAAAGTTGATTAGAGCTCCCCGCAAAGGCTCGGTTATCGTCATCGAGTTCTCCGACGGGATGCATGAATACGTCACCACACCCGTCAAACGTGTGATGCGCGTGGCCGAGCGAGACGTGTTTTACGTCGAAACGGCCAACAGTCGTTACCGTCTGGAAGTGCGCGATCGCGAGACGGATCTGGACGACGCGCTGAGTGGTTAGTCTCCGAGTGGCCACTTCTGAGTGGTTCGTCTCCGGAGCGGGCAAATCTCTGAGCGGCGGATCGCTCAGCGGGCTCGAACCGCTGGGCGGCTGAAAACGCGTGACGGCCCAGAATCGCCGTGTCTCGCGAGCGCGCGCTCCTGTCGTTGCGGGACGCCGTCCACTGGGCGCCTGCATCGTCAGGGGACGTCGAAGGAAGCCTTTTTGCATCGATCCTTGGCGGGCGCAGCCGGCTTTGGTAAGAGCCACCCCCCTTCGCCGCATTGCTGGCGGGGTCAACCGACAACAATGAGGAGCAACCATGGGTCGTTTTGATAGTCGCCGAGGTCCCAAGATGCGTCGTCGTCGCGCACAGGCCAAGAAGAAGGAGCGCGCTGAGCGCAAGGCTGAACAGGTTCGAGCCGAACGCGGCAAGAAGTGAGTTGCGCTCTGCGCAGCGCAGACTGAACGAGCCGCGGATGAACCCCCGACACGCCGTGCCGGGGGCGGTTCGTTTTGTGGGGGCGGGGTGAATCAGTCGGATTCGACGACAGTGGTCGAGCCGAGCGACTTGGTTTGGAAATGGGCATCAGCTCGAGGAGCGACGAAGTGGTCGACGCTCTGTTCTCCGAACAAGCCATTGTCGCCACCAGCGCGTTGTTCGCGGGTGAGCCGCCACCCGCTGCGTTTGGGATTCTCCCAGAATTGCTTCGTCGAGGTGTTGTGCAACACGCCTTCACTCATGCGTGTCCAGGCGTACTGAACGACGACTTCGGCGTGTTCTTCGTCGGTGAGCACCAGGCTGGCCAGGTTCACGTCGAGCACGCGGATGTCGTTACCCCAACCCTGGCGGCGTTCTAGAAACGTTGGACGCGAGTTGTCGGTGGTGTGCTCGGCCGCGACGTCCATGCGGCCGAAGCGGGCGGCCAAGTTCATCTCCGAGGCGGCGTCCATCAGGCGCTGCGAGGGGCTGACCTGTCCCATGCACGCGACACTCAAAGAAACAGCCGCCACGCAAATCGACAGTGGTCTTGCCAGACGCTCGAAGCCCATGATCGGCGGGTATCAGGAGCGAGCCGCGTGGGCCAACATTGGCGCGCACGGCCGCGGCGTGCGGTTCCCAAAGCTCAGTCGTCGTGGAGGAGCGGGTCGCGATTGCGCACGTAGCGTTCCACCAGTTGCCGCGCCGCCTCGGGGATCTCGGTGAACTTCACACCGAAGCCCGGTGGTGCGTCGGGGTTCATCGATGCGGAGCGCGGGATGTCCCGGCTCCAACGCACCGTGCCTCGTGCGTGAAACTCGTAGCCGCCGGGCAAGCTCACGATCAAGGAGATATCGTCGCCGATCTTCCTCACCTCGTAGGTGGCGATGAACAATCCTCCCGACTCGATGACGTCCCCGCCGCTCAACCCTCGATAGAAATTGGTCGCGCTATGTGCACCGAGGGCGGCTTCCACGACGTCGTTCCCGTCGCCTTTCTTTCGCTTTGCTGCGGAATTGCCGCCCTGTCGAGACCCCTCCGCCTGGGGTTTGGGCTCCGCTGAACCCCGCTTGCGCTTGGCGGCCTTCTCTTTCTTGTTCTGCGGGCGTTTGTCGGGCTTTGGTTTGACGTGCTGGTCGTTCGCGGGCGCGTCGTCTCGCAACCACGCTGGAGGCTCGACAGGCGCGACCCGTGCTGCCTCTGCTGCCGCGCGCGCTCGACGTCCCAAGCGAACGGTGTCCGTGTCGTCGGGAGAGCGTTTGGAATTCGCGGGCGCGGGCGTTTCCGGGCGCCTGGACGACGTGGCTGCCTCGCCGTGCAGTTGCGCGAGCTCTCCCACCGAATGGATCAGGCCGAGGGACGCTGCGACGAGGCCTGTCGCTCGCTCGACCGCGTTGTGTTTCGTCGGCAGGCCCTGCAACGTGCCCAGGGCTTCGCGCACGGCCCCGAGCGCCGCTTCCGTCAGGTTGGGCTTTCCGGACTTCTCGTATTGCAGCAGCAGACCCATCGCTCGCGCGACGCCCGCCGCGTTGTCGACGAGATCGGGCGGAACGCCTTCGGCCTGGAGCTCTGCGAGAGCGCTTGCGAGCTTTTCTCTCGCCGAGCGGGCGAGTGAAGCAGCGTGGGAAGTTCCCTCGATTTCCGTACTCGTCGGCGCCATGGCGTCGAGCCTAGCATTGTCGCATCGCGGAGCGATGATCAGTTGTTGGCTTTGGCGCGTCGAGTCGGGGCATTGAAACGGCGGTTCAACGAAGCGTTCGCCTGGCTCGTCGTTACCTCCCGCCACACCCGCTACCCGGTCACCACGCGGGTAGACCTCGACCTGTTTCAACCGCGCCCCATCGCGTGGGATGAGCATCGAGATGGAGTGGGTTTGGTTACACGTAGGGCGGTCGCCGACATCCAACTTCGCTGCAGACCCGCTCACTCGGCCCCAGCGCCGAGAATCCTCGATGATTGGGCTTTCCGCGTCATATCCGCCACCCCAGCGCTGGCGACTGCGCGGTTTCCCTCGCTGCCCTGCCATGGCTCGGCGTGGGCAAAAAGTTGTCCCCGACAGACGCTCGTTGATACCCCGCAGTGCTATGGGTTTTGGTTCCCGTATCACGGCGTTTCGGCCCTTCTTGAGGCCGGGTCGGCGCTTCGACGCCAGCGCAGCGGACCGCCCTCTGCTGGTCTTCGAGCACGTGCACAAGACCTTTGGAACGCATCGCAGCGTGCTGCGCGATCTGAACTTGATCATCGAACGGGGGGAGCTGGTGTTCTTCACTGGCCCTTCTGGCGCCGGCAAGAGCACGTTGCTCGAGTTGATCTACGGCGCTGAAGAAGCCGATGCCGGACGCATCCTGTTCATGGGTCGCGACGTGAGCCGGCTGCGCGAACAGTCGGTGCCCTATTTGCGACGCAACATCGGCATCGTATTTCAGGACTTTCGGCTCGTCGCCAATTGGACGGTCTCGGAAAACGTCGCTGTGCCGCTGCAGATCCTCGGTTTGCCGCGAAAGACGATCGCCAGCCGCGTGGGAGAAGTGCTCGAGCAGGTTGGCTTGGGTGGCCGCGGTGGTGATCCCGCATCGGTCTTGTCAGGGGGGGAGAAACAACGCGCCGCGATAGCCCGGGCCATCGTCGCCGAACCGGCGCTGGTGCTCGCCGACGAACCGACGGGAAATCTCGACCCCCAGTTGGCGCTGGATGTGCTCGAATTGTTCGAGGACATCAACCAAACCGGCGTCAGCGTGATCTTCGCGACGCACGATCGCACGTTGTTGGATGTTCGTCCGCGACGTGTCGTCGTGCTGGACGAAGGGAAAGCCACCGACGTGCCGGATGGTTTGCGGACGGTTGCGTGATGGCGACCTGGTTGAAGCGATCCTTGGGAGACATGGCGTGAGAGCGGTACAGCGTGCGTGGCGAGGCGCGAAGAGCGAGTGGAAGGCCCACGCCATCAGCGTGTTGAGCACTTCGGTGGCGTTCTTGTGTTTGGCCTTTGCCCTGCTCATCGTCACCAATCTCGGCAGACTCGAGCAGCGCTGGCAGACAGCGGGTCAGCTGTCTGCGTACCTTCGAGCCGACGCGACGCCGATCGACGTTTCCGAAGTGGTCAAGGCTCTGCGCGCCACCCAAGGCGTCGCTTCTGTTCGGCATTTGGCGTCGGAGACCGCTCGCTCCGAGATGCTTCAGGCGTCCCCGACGTCGTTGTTGGAGAGCCTGCCGAGTGCCGCTTTTCCGGCGTCGCTGGAGATCGAGTTGGCCGAAGGGGTCAGCGCCGACCGCGTGGCGGTGGTCGTCAAGCAACTGCAAGCCCTGCCGAGCATCGAGTCGGTCGAGACGTATGCGAGCTGGACGGCGCGCGTGTCGCGCTTCGTCAGCGCTGCCAACCTGGTCGCGCTGTGTCTGACCTTCGTGGTGTTCTTGGCCGTTGCTACGGTGGTGTCGTCCACCACCAAGTTGATGCTCGAACGACGCCGCGATGAAGTCGAGGTGCTGCGCATCGTCGGTGCGACCAGTGAGTACGTGCGCCGACCGTTCTTGCTGGAAGGTGCGGTGCAAGGCGCGCTCGGAGCGCTGGGCGCGCTCGTCCTGTGCGCGTTCGTGTTCAGCTTTCTGACGAGTCGTTTCGACTCGGAGCTGATGCTCTTGCTCGGGGTCGAGCCGCGGTTCTTGCCGCTGCTGATGAACCTGGGCTTGATTGCCATGGGAGGCGTGCTCGGTTGCGTCGCCGCCTACCTGAGCCTGAGGAAAGCGTTTACCGCATGAGCCGTTGGCGCCCCGGGGTGCTGTTTGCCGCCGTGTTCGGTCTGGCCGCGGTAGCGAACGGCGAACCGCGGTCGGCGAGCGATGATGCCGTCGTTCCGGTTCCGCCGGAGATGGCCGCCGTGCAGGCCGACCTGAGCGAAGAGGAAACCGTGCGCCACCTGCAGCTACTCTCGAACGAGAAGGAACAGCTGCTGCGTCGTTCGGCGTTGCGCGGTCGAGCTTACGTACGCCTCGTCAAGTTGGGGCTGTTGCCACTGAGCGACGGCTTTTCGAGCTTCGTGTCCCACGCCAACCGCGTCGAGTCACTGCGCCGGGCGCTGGCTCGCGATTTGGCGAAGGTCGCGCAGTTGGATACCGAGGCCACGTCAGTGCGAAATGCCCTGCGTGAGTGGCGTGAACGGCGCGAAACGTTGGTGCGTCGTGCGACCGATTATCAGCGCACCCGCGACGCCATCGTCGCGGCCAAAGAGCGCGAAGCCGCCTACCAACGCGCTTTTGCCTCGAACGGCAAGTCGAGCCAGCACACGGCGGTGTACGTCTCGAACAGCGAAGCGGACGGCGTGGCGTCGTTTGCTGAGCTCAAAGGGCATTTGCCGTTTCCCGTCGAAGGTCGCGCCGAGGTGCGAGAGCTGGAACCCAACGGGACCCATGGACCCCGAGTCAGCATGCTCATGGAGCTCGGCACGGTGGCG
This sequence comes from Deltaproteobacteria bacterium, assembly GCA_003235365.1. GTDB lineage: Bacteria > Myxococcota_A > Polyangia > Polyangiales > Polyangiaceae > SZUA-265. The sequence continues at coordinate 100,657 of QJWJ01000049.1, read as the reverse complement.
CGCAGCGTGTTCAAGGGCCGGGTGGTGTTGGTGGGTGACTACGACGGCGGGACCCGGGTCGTGATCATCGATCATGGGTCGGGCTACTCGACGGTGACCGGCAACCTGACCCGCGTGATGGTCAGCGTCGGTGATCGCGTTGCTGCGGGGGCCGAACTCGGCGAATTGGGCAGCGAGGCATCCGGGCGCGCGCGTCTCGACTTCGAGGTCCGGCACGACGGCCGCAACCTCTTGCCCGCGGAATGGTTCGGGATCTGAGCGGCGCCGCCGTGTCCCGCCCACGCTCCGCCGATTCGAAAGAGGGGCGATTCGAAAAAAGTGAGCAACCGGTTGAAGCTCGGGGCGAACGAGCTGCACACGACAAGGAGCTCATTCATGACAACTCGAATCGACAACGCCGGCCCTTCCAACAACGTTTCCGTGCGAGCCACGGCCTACCGCACCACGCCGGCACCGGCGCGGCCGTTTCGAACTTTGGTTCAAACCGGCAAGAACGCAGTGGTTTCTGGGGCCGAAGCGGCGGCGTCGCGGCTTCCCGGCGGTCCCGAGGTGGTCGCCGCGGTGCGGGGGGAGAGCGGACCTGGATTCTCTCTCAATTCGGTGGGTGGCGTCGGGCCATCGGCGGGACCCTCCACGAGCGCCACCGGGGCGCCGACCCAGTCGCTTTCTTCCGGTGAAGGCTCGCTGGAGGGGGCGCTGGCCCGACAGACCGAAGACTCACTGTATTACCTCGGTCTGCAGCAGCGCATTCAGGAGGAGACACGCAACTACCAGGCCGTTTCCAACGTGCTCAAGGCCCGCCACGAAAGCGCCAAGAATGCGATCGGCAACTTGCGCTGAGCAGCCGTGTTGGGCACCGAACGGTGCGCCGGCACTGGGGCGAGCGACAGGGGCCGAGCGCGCCGCGGTGCGGCGGCGTGCGCTGCGCGTCGCGGACCGAGCCGCACCGAGTTGCCAGCGGCACCGACATTGCGCGATTGGGTTGGCTCATTTGGTGAGGTTTGTGGCTACACTCGGAGGCAGACATGGGTATTGACGGCATCGGCGGAGGCGGCGGCCCTCCCAAAGTTGGCGGCGACGGCGTGGCGCCGGGTGCGGCCGGGTCCACTCAACGGACCGGTGCGGACTTCAGTGTCGGTGCCCCGTCCAAGGATGTGGCCGCGACGGGTGACGCCGATCTGGCGGCGCTGCAGCGCGGAGAGCTGACGCGTGACGAGTATTTGGATCGGCGGGTCGACAACGCGGTGAGCCATCTCCAGGGCGCACTCGACGCGGAGCACCTGCAGATGCTCCGCGAACAGTTGCGCGAGCAGCTCGATGCCGATCCCGTACTGCATCGGTTGGTTCAGCGCGCCACTGGCAGCGCCGAGGCGGATGACGAAGGTTGATTAGGCGGGCACGTTGCGACCACTGAAGTCACGCCGCCGGGCAATCGAGCTCCGCGCTGGGTCGACATTGCTGCTTTGCGTCGTGTCGGCATGCGGCGCCGCCCAGTACCAAACGAACGACGGCCACGCGAGCGTGGTCGCCCCCGTTTCGTTTGCTGAGGGTAATACAGGCAAACCGCCCGTCGCACCGAAGTCGGATCCGGTGACGGCGACGACTGATGACGCCAAACGGACGCCACCCCAAAAAAACAAGAATCAAGCCCAGCAGACCGGCGCCGTTGCTGGGCCGTCCGACGCCGAGTCTCCGATCATCGCGCTGCCCGATCCGGCTCCGCTGACCACCCGTCACCACTACGAACTGGACGTGCAGTACGACAAGGGCACCATCCACGTCGTCGCGGTGCGTGCGGTCACGACGGGTAAACCGGTGACGACCCAGCGCACCATGGGACGCTTTGCGTTCGAGCTTTGGATTGGGCCCGAGCTGATTGACCGAGTGCGTTTCGACTTTCCGTTGCTCGGCGCCGAAGAGCCGCACGGAGATGTCATACCTTTGCATGCTCCGGTCAGCCTCGCGGCGGCCGCGCAGGTCAGTCGCACGCTCCGCGTTCCCGCCAGCGAGCGAGCGACCAGTGCTCGGATCATCGACAGGGCTACCGGCGAGGAGACCGAGGTCGATTGGCCGCCGGTGGTGGCAGGCGACACTACACCTGCAGCCGAGCCGCCTGCGGCGCAGCCACCCGCCGCGCAACCGATGCCGAGCAGCTCGGCGGCTGAAGCACCACAGCCAGCCGCCCTGTAAGCCCGCACAAACTGTGGCGCTTCACGGTCGCTTCATGCCACGCTAACCCCGCATGAACTGTGAGGCTTGTGGGCACGAGAACGTGGAGGGCGCGCGCTTCTGCGCAAACTGCGGCATCACCATCGCGGTGCATCAAGATGCCAACGATCCTCGCGTGGGGCAGATGGTTGGGGGCCGCTACCGCATCACTGGCGTGATTGGTGAGGGCGGCATGGGCATCGTTTACGAAGCCGAGCAGCAAATGGGCACGACCGTGCGCAAGGTCGCGGTCAAAACACTACACTCGGAGCTGTCCCGAGACCCGTCCGTGACGGCGCGCTTTCACCGCGAGTGCGGCACGGTCGCGCAGCTCGAACACCCGAACACGATCAAGGTTTACGACTTCGGCGCGATGGACGACGGCACGTTGTACATCGCGATGGAGTACCTGGCGGGCCAATCGCTCGACAAGGTGATCGAGGAAGACGGCGCGCTCGAGCCCAAACGCGTCAAGCACTTGCTCAAGCAGATCGCGGGATCGCTCGAAGAAGCGCATCGCCAAGGCATCGTGCATCGCGACTTGAAGCCCGAGAACGTGATCTTGGTCGAACGTGCCGGTGTGCCCGACGTGGTCAAGCTGCTCGACTTCGGCATCGCGGCGCGCACGGAATCGGCGGACGCAGCGAAAGAAGCGAAACTGACGCAGCAGGGCATGGTGCTCGGAACACCACCCTACATGAGCCCGGAGCAGTTCACCGGCAAGGCGCTCGACAAGCGCAGCGACATCTACTCGCTGGCGGTGATGGCCTACGAGATGCTCACCGGCAAGTTGCCCTTCGATGCCACGACGCCGTGGCAGTGGGCGACTGAGCACATGACGTCGCAGCCCCGCCCGTTCGAGACCTTGGAGCTCAGTCACGAAATCCCGAAGGCCATGCGCGACGCGATTCTTCGCGCACTCGCCAAAGATCGCGAAGAACGATTCAACACCGTGACCGAGTTCGTCTCGGCGTTGGACAAAGCGGATGCCGCTGCCGCGACGCGTTCGGTCGTGCCCGGGTTGGAGCCGAACGTCGATACGTCGAAGGCGACAGCGGCCATGGCGGCAGCTCCCGACTTCGGCATCGGCACGGCCGCGCCAGCGCCCACCGCGGCGATGCCTGCGGTGCTGCCGACACCCCCGGGCGTTGCTGCGGCCGTCCCAGCGCCGCCGCCACGTGAACCCGCCGGGTCCAAGGGCGGAGGCAAGGGGCTCATCTACGGGCTGGTCGGCTTGGTGGTCGTGTTGGGCGGCGGTATCGCCGTGGCGTTGAGCGGCGGTGGCGGTGACTCGGCCGATCCCGGTGCCTCGGCATTTCCGATCGATACCGGGCCGCCGGCGGCTTCCATCGCGCCGGTCGATCCCGACCCCGGTGAAGACCCTCCCAGCGACGAAGGCGACGACGAAACGGACAAAGACGAGTCGTCGAACACCAAGACCAGCTCGGGCACGGTGAAGCAGCCGAGCACACCCCCCAAGACTGGTGGCGGGGACAAGCCGTCGACGCCGACTCCCCCCAAGACACCGGACAAGCCGCCCAAGACGACGCCGACTCCGCCGGTGACGCCACCAGTACCGACCACAGCTCCCAATCCGGCGGACGCCTGCCAGAAGTGCTCGGCCCTGGCGTCGCGGAGCGTCATCAGCGCGGCCGTCCAGTTTCAGGCCTGCTCGGACGCGGCGGCCAAAGCGGCCTGTTCGAGACGCGCAAAGGCTTCTGCCCCGGCGCAGGCTAAGCGCGAAACCAAGGCGGGGAACTGCGCAAAAGCGTCCCAAATCCGCGCGGCCGCTTCATCAATGAACGCCGGAAGTCCCACGTTGGACACCGTCGTGAACGCCTGCAAAGCCAAGTAACTGTACGGAACTGCAGGGCTATCAAGCTTTCTGCTGTGTCTGCAGTCGAGCTGTCCAGCTGACCCATGCTTGTCACGGACTTGACTCGGAAATGGCCCCGGGTCTAGATCCATGGTTAGCAACATCGCTTGATGAAGGCTTGTCTTGAAGCTTTACGAGCAGCAATTCCTACGGATTGAGCGTGAAGTCGCTTTGGCAAATTGATGGCGCGTCCCCCCGGCCCGCCTCGAAGAGAAGCATGACCCCGAGCCGTGCAGACCACGTGTGTGGTGTGGCAGCCGTACCCGTCGCGGTGCGACGAGCGTTCGGGCTCGTGGTTTCTCGCCTCGAAAGGTGTTGAGTTTATGGGCGAACGTATGACGTGGCCTGAAATCTGCGAGAGCGAGCAGCTGAAGGGGCTTTGGGTTGCTCTCGATCGCTGCCGGTACGACCAATCGACGATGGAGCCCATCGAGGGCGAAGTCGTCGACGCGGACGAGGACCTGGCCAGCTTGTGCACTCGCATGCGCGATGCTGGGCGCGGTTCTTGCGCGATTCGCTACTGCCAAGACGAGCAGCCCGCAGCGGCGGCGCGTCAACGCGGTGCGAGCGTCCCGGCGGAAATTCGCTGACGCCACCTGATCCATCCGACAACTGGACTCTCCCGACATCCGGTCGAATCTCGGCCCTCGGAGTGTGCCGTCCGCCCCGGCGGTTCGCGTCGCTGCGCGCCAGTGCCCCGGATGCACGTGGGTCGACGTCAGCGCTTGCGGATGATGGGTCGGATTGCGGCGCGGTTGTCTTGCACGACAACCTCGAAGTCGACCTTCTTTCCGGCGTACTTGTGGCGCAGCTTGGCTTCGGTCATGCGCAGCGATTCCGCGAGGGCTTTGACGCTGACCGGCTTCGTGCCGGGGCTGAGGCGCTCTTGAGCGCGAGACAGATCGGCGTGCAGCTTCTCGATGCGGCGCTGAAAGTCGTCCTTGTCGGCTTTGCGCGTCGGTCTCGCGCTCGAGACGTCGGGTGCTGGTGGCTGGACTGTCTTGGGGCGCTGCGCCTTGAACTGTTCTTCGCGACGACGGGCCTTGGCGAGGTGGCGAACGTACGTACCGGCCTCGATTTGCCGGCAGATCTTGCCCCAGTGCTGTTGCAAGGTCGTGTAGCGCTGAAGCAGTGTTTGCAGTTTGAAGCGGCGCGCGGTGTTGCGCACCTTGACGCGTCGGATTTGCCAGAAACGGCGGTCGACGTCTTTGCGTGCAACCGACGGCTCGATGCGCTCGATCCCGAGAAAGTACTGCTCGTACAACGAGCGCAGGCGCTCCAGTCGCGTTTCTAGCTCGGCAAGCTCTGCGTCGAATTCATCGGGTTCCATCGTCGTCGGTCTGTCTCGCCGCGCTCCAATCAGGTAGACGCCTGCTCGCGCGACAAACTTCAGTGTGCTTGCCGGCTACAGTGGGATCACCTTCAGATTGTCGAAGCACACGCGTACTTCCCAGTCGTTGAATCCGAAGTGTTCGTGCCCCTTGCCGGCGAGTGGGTCCGCGTCTTTGAGGACGTGGATCTCGATGTCGTCGACGAACCAGCGAATACGGCTTCCGTCGGTCCGCTCCACCTTGAAGTGGTAGGTCTGCTTGGCTTGGACGGGCCTGGCCCGCACGTCTTCCGACGTGGCATCCACTGCGAGTTCGACCCGGTCCTTGGCGTGCTCGTCCAAGCGTGCCAGCACGTGGAACTTGTTGCGCCAGCCGCCGAAGATGGTCAGGTAGCTCGTCGCATCATCGTAGGACGTCGAACTGGCGGCGCTCGAACCGTCTCCCCAAAACTCGGCCTTGATGTCGCCGTTCGGCGAGAAGCTCGTGGCGTCGAATTCGATACGGGCGTTGACCGGTAAGCGCCGGGCCAGCCAGACCGGGTGATTGCGCGCCGACTGTCCGCACAGTTTGCCGTCGCGCAGCTTCCAAACAGGTGACGTCGCCCGCCACCAGGGGCCGAGCTCGGCGCGGTCGAAGTTATCGATGAATGGCTCGGAGATTCGAGGATCGAGGTTCCCTGACGCAGGCCGGTTTCGCGGGAGCCGTTCAGGGGGTTCGTCCAAACTGGCACTGGGTGTCGACGATTGTTTCCCCGCCACGGCTTCACGGATTGGATTCGCGCTGGATTCCGGTCGCTTCTCGCCAGAAATGTCCCGCTCTCGGGGCAAGCAGCCCGAACCCACACCCAGGCTCGTCGCCAACACGAGCCCAATCAGGATGCGCCAATGTCGTCGCATGAGCAGACACCTTAGAGCAGATCTCCGAACCTCTCCAGTGCGGAAAGAACGCGCCGCCGGAGTACGAGCCTCGCCTTTTCCCGAGCTGCTCGTTGGAACGCGGCGCGGGATGCGCTTCTCTCGTCGCGCCAGAGGCGCTTCGTGAAGCGCGCGTCGCCAACCTTCATCCGTGACGCACGTCGTGACGAGTGACTCGAGTGAGGGCGTCGCGCCCGCGGGGTGATGAAGCAGACACTGACTGTGCGTTGCTGTAAGGTCACAGGCGCCGCCGCGCTTCGGACCCCAAGCCAGTCTGCTTCGACGTTCAGATTTGACGAGCTTTACCCGGTCATCCGTCTAAAGGTAGCCTGCACTCGCCGGGTGCCGGCAGTACACCTTTGACGTTTCAGGGAGCTTGGACGGAACATGGGCCGAACGATACTTTGGGGTTTGGGAGTCGCCGTGACAGCGGTCGCCGTTGCTTGTGGCGGGAGTGAACCGGAGCCAAATAACCAGTTCCAGGCGGGTGGTCAGTACCCGCAGCAACAGCAACCTGGAATGCAACAACAACAGCCTGGCATGCAACCACAGCCACAGCCACAGCCGCAGCCGCAACCTCAGCCAGTGCCTGCCCAGCCCGCGCCGAGCGCGACGATGGCGTTGCCGACGGCGCTGCCGCCGGGTTTTCAGTTGCCCGTTCCCAACGCGACGCCAGGAACTCCTGCGCAGCAGCTCGACGCCTCGGCTGGTGTCGCCGCGCAACCGATTCTCAACCAATTGGCGACCAGTCAGGCGCCCGGTGCAGCTCCGCTCGGTGCCTCCGTCGTGGGCATGTTTCAACCGGGTCAGCAATTGGAGACCTTGGTGCAGATGCAGCCAGGCAAGTGCTACACGGTGATCGCAGTCGGTTTGCCTGCGGTGTCTGAGGTTAACGTGCAGCTCGTAGCGCAGACCCCCGTCCCGGGCATGAGCCCCGTGTTGGCCCAAGATCAAGGAACCGGACCGCAAGCGGTCGTGGGGGCAGCGCCGAACTGCTACAAGTGGGCGTTTCCTCTCGCCGGCGCGGTCAAGGTCATCACCAGTGTTGCCGCCGGTCAGGGCATCGCGGCCGTGCAGGTTTACGAGAAGTGAGCCATGACTGAGTCGCGCAAGACTGCCGAGGGCGGAGCCGCCACCGTCACTGCCGAGTCGAAAAGCTTGGCTGCCGCGACGTTGGCTGCGCTCGTCACCATCGGGGCGGGTTTCTTCGCCGGTATTGCCTGCGGCGGCAGCGAGCCGGAGCCGGAAACTCCTAACTCGGCTTTGGCGTCGAGCGGCAGCGCTACGTACGCGGCTCCTTCCGCGACGATGCCGCCGGCTACCGCGACCGTCGCGTCCACGGCGCCGACGACTTCCGCGGCGCCCTCATCGCCGATCGCGCCCATCGAGCCGGCACTAGCCCAGGCCGCGCAGGCGGTGTTGGATCAGGTAGCGAAACAAGAGGCTCCAGCCGGCGCGCGCGCGACTGGGTTGCCCAAGGTGGGCCTGCTGGGCATGGGTCAGTCGATGGAGATGGCGATCACCATGCAGCCCGGTAAGTGCTACACGGTGATTGCCATCGGTCTGCCGCCTGTGGTTGAACTGAACGTTCAGCTCATGCCCGCAACGACGATTCCGGGCATGACGCCAGTCTTGGGGCAGGATCAAGACGTCGGGCCGCGTGCAATCGTCGGCAAGAAACCCAACTGTTTCAAGTGGCCGCTACCCATGGCCGGTGCGGCGAATGTCGTGACGACGGTGGCGACAGGCACCGGTCTCGTCGGCGTTCAGGTCTACGAACAGTGACGTCGATTCGGAACCGATCGCGCGCCGATCGGTTCCGAACGCGATCCCGTCGTGGACGCCCCTGCGCTGCACCTCACTCCTGAATCAGCTCGTACATCTTGCGCAGGCCTTCGAGGGTGAGGTTCGGGGCGACTTTGTCAGCGCGTTTGCTGAACGGCGCAATCAGCGGCGCGTAGCCGCCCGTGACGACGACGCGACAGCCGCGGGGTGCGGCGTTCATCTCAACCTCCAACCGAGGAACGAGGCCGTCGATCATCGCCGCCGCGCCGAAGACGGCAGCTGCCTGGATGGCTTGGACGGTGTTGGTTGCGATGATCCTCGATGGCGCTTCGAGCGAAACGGCTGGCAGTTGAGCCGCGTTTGCGGTCAATGCATCGACCCCCATTCGTACGCCTGCAGCGATGAGGCCACCCAAGTACTCGCCGCTGTTGCTGACGCAATCGAACTTCGTCGCGGTGCCCAGGTCGACGACGATGACTCCGCCTTGGTCGCGTTCGTAGGCGGCGACCGCGTTCGCGAGGCGATCGACGCCCAGCTTGCTCGGATCGTCGTAGGATATCCGCAAGTTGGTGTGCTGGGTCGAGTGAACCACGCGTGGAGCCGTCCCCGTCAGCGCTGTCAGCGCCGCACACAACGCCCCGGTCACTCGCGGCACGACACTGCCGACGACGATGGCGTTGCAAGCATCGATGGTCGACTGGGGAAGCGTGTCTGTCAGCAACCGCTGCCACTGTGAGGTATCGAGCTCGGGGCGCGTCGGAAGGCGCGTCACGTCACTCAGCGCGTCGGCAGTGAACCAGCCGAACTTCACCTGTGTATTGCCAATGTCTACCGCCAGCACGTTCAGCGGTCATAGCTCCGATGTTCGCGTGCGGACAGCGGGAGCTGCCCGGCCCGAGCGGGTGGTGGTCGCGTGGAGACGCCGAGTGAGCGCGGGAAAACGGAAAAACGGCGCGGATCGGGGGACAGCGCGGAGCGTCGGGCCAGCGGAGCGAGTTCCGTACGTCCAGTCCCCTTCGAGTGGTTGAGCCCGGGTGACCGCACGGAGCGCGGGAACCGAAGACCCGGCGGCGGGATTGGGATTTGTGTCCAGCGAGGCGGGCGTCGTCCCGCCGCGACTCGCGGACTCGAGCAGCGGCGTCCAGCGCGATTTGCGATTGCGGCCTCGGGCGCGGCAGCGTCCCAGAAACTTCAGCAGCGCTTCACGCGCGGCGGCAAATCGCGGCTGCGAGATCTCGTTCTCGAACGCGTGTCAGCGCCGGCCCAGTGTGTTCAAGTGTTTGAAATCGTGACAATTTGTCGCGCCGTTGACACGCTGAACCCGCAGCGATTTCCGCGGTTTTGGCGTTTACCAGACTAGTTTCCCGGCTCTGGGCCTGCTACAGGCCAATCAGTTACCGCCTTTGTGCGGCAGTTTTACGCTGGCTTCGGCGCCAGTTTTCGAAATAGCGGCGTGCACCCTTCAGCCCCGGATTCATTGACCGACGAGGCTCCGCCACGACGGAGCAAATCAAGCAGGCGCAAACGCGGTCCCAAGGACCCTGTCTCCTACACCGTGGAGTCGCTGGACGGCGAAGATGTGTCCGACGTCGACGATTCGCTGCCCGACGCAGATGGAGTTGGCGAGTCTGCTGTTCCACCGGAGCGTGTGGTCGTGGACATCGACGAAGACCGCATCGACCCCGATGCCGCCAAGGTGGTTCGGCGTCTGGTGCGGCACGGTTACGAGGCGTACTTGGTTGGTGGTTGTGTCCGTGACTTGTTGCTGAACAAGTCGCCAAAGGACTTCGACGTCGCGACCAGTGCTCGCCCCGAGGTGGTTCGTCGCCTCTTCCGCAACTCGCGCATCATTGGGCGCCGGTTTCGGCTCGTGCACGTGTTGTACGGTGGCGGCAAGGTGATCGAGACGGCGACCTTCCGCCGCAACCCCAGCGAGGATGAGCAGTCCGACGACCTCTTGATCCGTAACGACAACACGTTCGGCGTCGCTCACGAAGATGCTGCTCGGCGCGACTTCACGATCAACGCGCTGTTCTACGACCTCGACCGAGGTGAAGCACTCGATTGGTGCGGGGGCATGCGAGACATCGAGCGACGCGCCGTGCGTACGATCGGCGATCCGATCATTCGCTTCCGCGAGGATCCGGTGCGCATGCTTCGAGCCATCAAGTTCTCGGCGCGGCTCGATCTCGGGATCGATCCCGACACCTACCACGCGCTGGTGCAGTGTCGTGAGACGCTCGCGATGGCTGCCAAGCCCCGGCTATTCGAAGAGATCCTGCGGTTGCTCCGCGGCGGAGCCGCGCACCGCAGCATTTGGCTCGCCTGGGAGACGGGCGTTCTCGACGTGTTGCTCCCCGAGCTGTCGTCCTATCTGTACGACCGCCCACCGGATGAACACCGCGTTTGGGGTCTGCTCGATCAAATCGACCTGCTGACGCGCGGCGTGGACCCCGTGGACGACATCACGCTGTTGGCGCTGCTTCTGTTCGAGCCGATGATGGAGGCCTGCGACGGCCGACGCGATCGTGTCATCGCTTGCGAAGAGTTCGTCGATCCGCTCGTCGAGCGCTTGGCCGTCCCGCGCCGGATCGCAGACGCGTTGCGTCGCATCGTCGCCATCCTGCCGAAACTCGCGAACGGCGGCGCCGGCAAGTTTGCGCGCACCCCGCTGTTTCCGATCGCCACGCAGATCCTCAATTCCCTGCGCGGGGTCGATGATCGTCCCATGGACATCCCTCCGCCGCCGTCACGCGTGGGGCGTAGAAAAAAGCGTGGTGGTCGTCGTCGCCGGAGCGGTGCCGAGCCGAGTTCCGAGTGAACTTCTGACCAGCACCGCTCGAGATTGAGCTGGGAGGCTCTACGCGTTCAGTTCTACGCGCAGCAGCTTGCGGCCCATGAACACGTAGTCGCCGTGGCCGAGTTCGATTTCCGTCTTGATCCGCACGTATGTGCCGTTGCGCGTCCCATTGTCGGTGACGGTGAACTTGCCGCCCTGCTCACTGATCGTGCAGTGCGCGGCATCCAGGTGCATGTCGTTCGGGAAGTTGAGGTCGTTGTCTTCGCGTCCGATGGTCAGTGACGACTCGCGGGCACACACGGTCGCGCCGGGGTTACCCCCTTCGAGTACCTGACTGACGCGAAACGCCGTCGGCTGGCGAGGTGACGTGTAGAAGAACGTGCCGTCGGCGTCGGCGCCGTCAGAGGCTTTCGGGGTCAGCTCGAGGCGCAGCACTTGATCGCCAGCCAAGAAGAGATCACCTGGTGACAGCGGCGAAGAGCCCTTGATGCGCAGGTACACGCCGTTGAGCGAGCCCTCGTCGCGGATGACCAAACGTGTGTTGCGATACAGAAAGTTGGCGTGGGTAGGGGAGATGAACGCGTCGTCGGGGAATTCGAGCTGACCGTTTCGACCGGCGATGTGTTGGTCGGCGGTCAGGTGGTAGCTCAGCCCCTCCATTCCTTGCCCGTGGATCAGGATGAGCCGAGCTTTGGTCGGGTCCTGCATGTCGCTGAAGTATTGGGTTTCGAAACTCAGGATGTGGTCGGGCACTGGCTCGCCGCAACGACCGCAGAACTTGTGGCCCCTGGGGACCGAGGTCATGCATGCCGCGCATATGTAGTGCTTCGCTTGATCCATTGCTCCTCCTGCTCCTACCCGACTCTTCCTTGCCCGTGGTCAGCCACGGATTGCCTGAAAGTTTCTCACTTTTCTACGTTCTTCGCCGCTGGTCACTCACTCATACTCGACAACCGACGGCTTACCCAATATCCGGCCGACGAGCTTTGCGCTTTGGCGAGGGGAGTCCGACCTTGGACCAGAGTCTTTTTGACTTGAACAGAAATCACCCCACCCGCCTTCACCGGACGGCGGAGAAGCGGCTTGCCGCGTCGAAGAACCCGTCCTTGCTCACCAGCCTGAAGAATACCCGCTCACGGCAGCTGTGCCGGTCGAGAGTTCCGAAGTGGCGAGAGTCGAAGGGGTGTAGCCGATTGTCGCTAAGCAGGAAGATGCGTCCGGACTCGACCTTCTTCTTGTACTTGCGCAAGGCTTTCTTGGTGGTCCCGTAGCCCCGCATGTGTAGGTTTCCTCCCAAGCTCTCCATGTCGCAGTACAGCTCGACCTCTTGGAGACTGTCGGGGTCCGTCACGCTGAACATTCGCTCGGTGCAGTTGTACTCGATGTCGGGCGCTGCTCCGTTGATCGTCACTTCCTGCCCGTTGATGATCACCTCGCTCTGAGCTTCGGCGGCGATGCGCCCCATCACGACGTTGGTCGGGTCGTCCGGGTCCGGGCAAACGACGAGATCACCCAACTTGGGTCGGGTCAGGTTCCACAACAAGATCCAGTCGCCCCCGGCGAGGGACGGTGCGATGGACGCCGCCAGTTCGGGATCGTTCAATGGCACCTGCCACCAGCGCAGCGACGTCGCACGGAGTACGCCGACCAACGCCGCGGCGATCAGGGCTGTCCAGGCCAGGTATCGATTCAGACGCTGCACCGACTCAAGCGTAGATTACGACGCGGGCACGGGCGACTTTTAGGACCAGCCGGAGCGCTGGTCGGAAGCGGCTACGAGCGCGTCGTCGTCAGTGGCCGGTCGTGATGTCGGCGCATGTCAGCGGAGGAAGTTCTGCGGGGTTCTCCCCCTCAGCCAGGCGCGCGGCGTTGGAGAACACATCCCGGAAACGGTCGAGCCGGGTGAACTCGGTGACGTTCTTGGTGTTCTCCTTGCCGTCCATGGCGCTCGCCGAGATGACTCCCACGACGCGCCCCTCGATGTCTACGCCGGGGCCGCCGGAGTCGCCCGGGCAGACCGCCGCCTGACATCGCAGCGCGGCGTCTCGGACTTCGTCGACGCGGCCACCTTCGCGGCTGTGCCGCTTCACGCCGAGGCCGGAGTCCGAGCACTGTCCGAAGCCGCTCGGATGGATGTCCTCACCGACGCGAGGCGGTTCGTCGAGTCGCACTTCCTTGATCTGTACGTCCTCGAGTTCCTCGGCGAGTACCAGTAGCGCGATGTCCCCGAAACCCGCAGCGTACCCGCAAGGAGGCGCGACGATGGCTTGGACGTCTACCTCCGCCCACGGTAGGTAGTCGCCACCGAACTCGACCTCGACGTCACTCGCATCGACGTCCCGGTCCAGAAACTCGCCGAACTCGTCCCGCGCCGCGACGCAGTGATGCGCCGTGAGCACGAGCCGCGGGCTGATCAGCGTGCCGGTGCACGCGACGTGTGGTGTCGTCAGGCGAACGATGGCGTCATCGGCCGAATCGTTGCCCAGAAAGAACAGTTCCGGTGGGTGTGGGTCGGAAATCGACGCGGGCACGGTCGGGGGCGGGTGGGGCTTTTGCAGCAATCCGCTGCATCCGAGTAGGAGCCCAGCCGTGATGGCTGAGATCGCGCAGCGGCCAACCCGCGTGCGAGCCCCCCAAGCTTCGGTGCTCTGTGGGTTCAGAAACCTGAGGGCTGTCACACACACACCGACCACGATTACGCCCAGACAACGCGCGCGCCAGTTTGTTCCGACAACCTGGCTGTGCTGTGCCTTGGGGAGAGTACGGAAACGGATCGGTGAATGTTGCCCGCTGCCGATTTTTCCGTTCTGCCGTCAATACGACAGCACTAGATCGTCCCGGTGAACGACTACGGTATCCAACGAACCCACCGTCGTCGCCAGTTCCGAACTCGGGCGCCCTGCCATCCGCCCCACTTCGACCATGGCTAGCCGTGATAGGCCGCGCGCCACTTCCTGGCCGTCCGGGCCTTCTAAACACACTGCGTCACCGCGACTGAATTGCCCGCGCACGCCCACGACTCCAACAGGCAGCAGACTGTGCCCTCCGTCGCGCAGCGCTCGCGCTGCCCCCTCGTTGATCAGAATGACTCCGCGCGGTTTGAGCGTGTAGGCAATCCAGTGTTGTCTCGCTCGTAGGCTGTTGTCGTGTGGAGTAAACAGGGTGCCCACGTCCTGGCCGTCGAGGATCTTCGTGATCGATTCACCGCTCGCCGGGCCGATCACGACGCTGGCTCCCGAGCGACTGGCCTTGAGCGCAGCTTCGATCTTGCTGCTCATGCCGCCGGTGCCGTGTTCGTTCTTGCTCTTGCCAGCGCCGACGACTGCATCTTCCGCCATGATCGGGATGCGTTGATCTTGGTCGTCCATCACGCCCGCGACGTCGGTCAACAGCAGCAGTAGATCCGCCTGAACGAGCGGCACGATCATCGATGCGAGCTGGTCGTTGTCACCGAAGGCGATCTCGTCGGTGGAAACCGTGTCGTTCTCGTTGACGATGGGCACGGCCCCCGCGTCGAACAGAGCCCCCAGCGCCTGCTGAGCGTTCGTCAATCGTCGGCGACTGGCCAGATCCGAATGCGTCAGCAGAACCTGGGCGACGGGTTTGCCGAATGGGGCGAACGCTTCGGAGTAGCGCCGCATCAACTCGCCCTGGCCCACCGCAGCAGCAGCCTGGAGCTTCGCCATCTGGCGCGGTCGTTCACGGTAGCCGAGGAGCTGGCTGCCGATGGAGATGGCGCCGCTCGAGACGATGAGGAACTGCTTGGCGTCGCTGCCCGTCGCAATCCCGACCTGTTTGGCGAGATCGCCGATCAGTGTGTCCTGCGTTGCCAACAGGCGTGAGCCGACCTTCACCACGATGCGGCGTGCGGAGCGGAGTGCGGCGCGGGGATCGGTCATGCGCGCTGTTTAGAGCAGATTCCGAAACGGACGCTACTGGAAAAACGATTCGCCGCCGCTGCGCACTTGGTCGGCAGCTGAGGGATGCCGCCGCACTGTTTCGTGCAGCGCCCGCAATTTGCGGCTTTCGCATCGCACATCGACGTGGACAGCTCCAACTCAGAATCGATTCAGCAGTGGGTACACACTCTGCAGGGGAGTGCCGCTGTCGAGCGCACTTTGCACCAGCAAACCGCTATCTACGCCGTCGGGCAAGCGCACCCACAATTCGCCCATCGCCCCGGCCTGAGTCACCTGCGCCCCGCGCTCGGTCAGCAACTTGGCGAGCGTTGCCGGGTCGCTCAACGCTACGACGGCGTAGTGGCTGCCGTCGGCGGTCCACAACTGGTTTGGTTTCTCGATCAGCAACTCGGCGGCGCCCCGAACCACTGCGACATCACACGTCAAGAACAGCTCCGGTTGTCGCGTTGGGTCGCACCAAAGCACCAATCCGGCATGTTGATTGAGGCTTTCGAGCAGGGTCTGATCGAATTGGCGACTCTGCTCGGTCCAAGCCGGAGAGGGCAACACGAGTGTTTGCGGTTGCGTTGCTGCACCCAGCGCAGCGCGCGCCGCGTAGAGCGTCTCGTCGGGCAGACTTTCCAGCCGATACCGCCCGAGGTAGGACAAGCCCAGACGTTCCAACGTCGCGGACGCGCGTTCGCCGGCCTGTTTGGGAGCTAGCCCGTGCAGGCGGCAGTGAGCCTCAATCCATTGCGCGACAGTATTGCCCGGCAACCCTGGCAACTGAGGATCGGCCACCCCGACACGGCCTTCGATGACGGCGCCCCGCGCGTCGCTTCCGTCGATGAGCAGCTGGCCCGCGGCGGAGTTCGCGCGACCGCACAGCACGTCGAAAAGAAACTGCCAGTCGCCAACCAGAGCGATTCGTTGGCCCTCGACGGCCGCGTCGAGTTCCGATCCCGTCGCGGCGTGCCAGTCCCCGACGAATCCCTCCAGTGCCAGCTGTGTCATTCGAAGTCGTTGATCGTGAAATCGAGGCGGGCGAGCGGCACGTCGCCGGGGTGAACCACGAACGGGCCGAGCGCGCGGAGGGTTTTGGTAAAACCGTTGGGCATCGGGGCATCGAGGATGTTCGTCTTGGCGTGTAGCCCCGGGACACCTATCAACTGGGAGAGCAGTGATTGGTTGATCTTCGGCAACTCGACGAGCGGCGCGTCTTCCGACAGGCCCGCTTTCTGTCGCGCATAGGCGATGGCCTGCCGCAGCCCGCCGAGTTCGTCGATGAGACCGTGTGCCAACGCCTGCTCTCCCGTCCACACGCGCCCTTGACCAACCGCGTCGACGGCTTCTTTGGTCATCTTTCGCCCCTGCGCGACGCGACCGACGAAGACTTGGTAGAAGTGCTTGACCTGCCGTTCCAGTTCTTTGCGCTCGTCTGCCGTGAAGGGGCGGTAGAACGACTCGGCGTCGGCGTTCGACTGCGTCTTGTAGACTTCGATGTCGATACCCACCCGGTTGAGCAGCTGGGAGACGTCCGCCTTGGCGTAGAACACGCCGATGCTTCCGGTGACGCTCAGCGGGTTGGCGAAGACGCGTGTTGCGCCTGCTGCCAAGTAATAGCCGCCGCTCGCGGCGACGGTTCCCATCGAGACCACGGTCGGTTTGACCTTCGCGGTGAGCAGTACTTCGCGCCACATCACGTCGGCGGCCATCGACGAACCCCCGGGGCTGTCGACCCGCACGACCACGGCTTTGAATTCTTTGTTTTCCCGAACTGCTTTCAGCGTGTCGGCGATGGTGTATGAACCCGCGACGTCCATGCCAATCAACGGCAGTGCGCGACTGCGACCGTCGACCAGGTCGCCGTTGACGTGCACGACCGCGACGAAACCTTCGTTGCCGTGAGTGGCGCGCGCGGTGCGAGCGCGCTGGTCACTACGAAGTGGCGTCTTTCTGCCGGTCAATTCGTTGACGCGTTTCTGGATCTGATCGTCGTAGGCGTACCCATCGATGAGGCCCGCCTCTTTGGCTTCGCGCGCAGCGAAAGGTCCGTGCGAGAGGCGCTCGCGCACCTCCTTGACGGAAAGGTTGCGTCCCAACGCCATGCCTTCGGCGAAGTGCCGCTCGTATTGCTGCAACAGATCGATCTTGTCCGCGCGAGCGACGTCGGTAGCCCGTGTCTCGCTGAACTGCTCGGGAGCGCTCTTGTGGGGACCGATCCGCACGTAGTCGGCGCGCACTCCGAGATTCTCCAGCACTCGTGCCAAGTAGATGTGCTGAGAGCGCAGGCCGGTGAAGCGCAGCCCGCCCGCCGGGTTGACGACGGTCTGGTTTGCGGCCGCACACACGTACATGGCCGAGCCCGTGGCGGCTTCGAGATGGCACAGGGTGCGTTTGCCAGCGCGGCGAAGCTCGAAGATCGCGTCGCGGAGCTCTTGCGCATTCGCCAAGCTCGCGGCCGGCGCAGCCCGCATCTCGAAGACCACCGCGTCGATGTTGGGCTCCTCCGCGAGCGACCACAACTGGCGCAAGAACGCGACGTGCACGCGACTCGAGGGCGTGTCTTCGACGCGGATTCGAATGCCGTAACGCGCCGGCTCGATGCCGGTGTTCTCACGGAAGCCTTTGACGGCGAAGCTCGTATACGGATTGTACGAATCGCTGGTTCCCAACCCGTTGCCGGTCAGCACGCCGCCGCCGAGTTCGGACGAACCGCGCATGTTGTTCATGTAGATGGACAACCCTGCGGAGGCGAGCCAGGCGCGTTCCGACTTGCGTGTCGGGTTGCTCATTTCGAAGTCGCCGCGCAGCCGACCGACGTAGGGGATGTCCATGCCCAACACGGCGCGTGGTGTCCAGACGTCTTGCTCGGTGACGTAGGAGCTTTCGACCGATAGCTCGACCGCGCTGCTCCCCAGAGGACGAATCGCGATGCCCCCGTCATAGCTGCGGTCGAGTTCGTAGAAGTTGTTGCGAGGCGCATTGATGTCGTGCGCGACGAAGGAGAAGGCGAGTGCGTCGAAGGGACGGTACGTGTAACCCAGGGAGAAGCTCGTCAGGTCGTTGGCCCAAGCTCCGCCCGAGAAGCTGCCCTGGATGCTCAACCCCAGCGCGCTCGTGCGGCCCGCGCGCATGGCCAAACCCCAAGTCAACCATTGGTAGTGATGGTCGACGAGCAGTCCGCTGGCGTCGGGGGGGGCCAACAGGTCGAGCCGTAAACCCGTTGCCATGCTCAAGAGCGGAACCTGGCCGGCGAACGAAACGGCATGGCCCTGCCACGGGACGGTCGCATCTTCGTCGAGGTAGACACTGCTCCAGCGCAACTCGCTGTCGGGCATGAAGCTGAGGTTGGCGGGGTTTCCGGCGATGGCCGTCGAGTCGTCCCCGGTTACCACGCTTCTGCCGGGTTCCGGCAGCCGATCGGGACGGACGATCGCCGTTTGCGCACCGGCGTAGCTGGACAGCAGCGTAGCGTTGAGTAGCAGCGCAATGCCGGCGGCTCTGGTGCGTGCGGTCATGCGCACATGCCCCTGTCGCGTGCGACCAACGTGATTTCGCCTTGGCGCTTCTCGAGCTCCTCGTAGTCTTTCACTGGCAGGAAGCGTGAGTCGGCTCCTTCCCGAGGAAGGTGCAGGTACTGCGTGTCCAGGCGACTCGTCAGTTCGCCGATCAGTCGCTCGAATTGCACGGCCGGGCGTCCATCGACCTTCTTCTCCACCGTGAAGTAGGTCCAGGGCATGTCGAGTTCGAGCAGTTGCCGCGCGTCGAGGTGGAACGTGTTGGTGCTGAAGACACGGACCGTGGCGGGATCGAAACTCTTCGGGATACGGAACTCCTCGAGCACCTGGGCCTTGCCGCTCACGCGCACGGGAACACCCCCGCGGTCGCTGCCGACCTTGTCCACCACTTCGCAGGTCGCTGGCTTGCCGTGTTCGAGGTGGTAGCCGACGATCAGCGGGTCCATGCTGGCGCCCAGGTTGTCGATGTTCGCGACCGTGATCATGCGGCCGCCGGCTTGCACGAATGGTTCGAGCAAGCCGCTCGACTTCAGCGCGTCGGGGAGGTCACCGTGGCCCGGTGAGTGCACGCTCGGCTGCCCTGCGTCGTCCAAGAACAGTTGTCCCTGTGGCGTCAGGCGAACTGAGAGCTGCTGCTGGAACGTCTCGAGGTACTGCGGATCTTGGCGTGTGCCGAGCGCTTCGCGGATCGCCTCGTCGGTGGCGTGGCTCGTCATCAGCCAAAGGGGAACCCGTCGCCCACACCGTCGCTCCAGAGCCGTTGCTTCGTTCAGGCGTAGGTCCAAGAAACGTTGGCCGGGGAGTGCCTCGACCAGTGCTTTGACCACGCCACCCATGCGCGTTGCCATTCCGCCCGCCATCACGACCATCGCGCACTGACCGTTGCGTAGGGCTTCTAGCCCGATGGCTTCGAGTTTGCTGGCCTCCTCAGACCCCGCAGGGGGAAGCTTGCCGATGTCTTCGGGTTCGCAGGCGGTCACTTGGCCTTCGACGATGTTCGAATGCTGCACTTCCCCGCGCAGGCGCCTGGCCAGCGCCAGCAGACGCGCCGGCTCGAACCCGTGCTCGGTGAGGGTCTGGCGGACGCCTTGGGGGAGGTTTTCCAGCTGCTGTTCGAGAGTCGGAGTCATCGTCGCGCAGCGTAGCGTGAACGGCCGACTTGGTGGCATGTTTTCCCTGGCTTTGAACGCGCCGGGGTCGTTGCAGATTCGACCCCGTCTTGCGCGAAGCGAGGGGGCGGGAGACCGCACGAGCGGTCAGTGGATCCGCCTGTCAGCTCCGTGGGATCTGGGTGGTGCACCAGCCAGCTGAGTTGAGGGATTGTCGAATCGACGACGCCTCCCGACCTTGGCAGCAATCGTGCAAAGCACGGGGCCGCGCCAAGCGCTGGCCTCCGTGGGCGTCAATTCGACCATGCTCGCTTCCCACCTTGCGACGCCCGGCGTTTTCCGACGCTGTCTGCCGTGGTCGTGTCGATCTCCGGGCGCGGCGCGTTTTTCGCTCTTGGTCATTGGGGGGTCGGCGTTTGCCCGCTGGCTCGCTACACTGCAGTGATGTCTCGGCGCTGGCTACCCTTTCTCGGAATCGTGGCGGGTGTCAGCCTCGCTGGGCTGCTGGCCGCTTCGCCGGTGCTTCACGAGTATTTCGACAGCGCCGCCATCCCACCCTCCGGTCCGAGGGAAGCCATCGCAGAGGGGCCCGGAGAGATCTTGCCGTCGGGTGTGGCGGATGCTCCACGCAGTTCGGACCCCGGGCCACACGCGAGCCCCGACCCCGGCCATTATCGGCTCGACTCCGACACGTCTCGTCCGCAAAGCGTCGGCTACTCCGACCCGTTCACGCCGGCGATTCCGCCTTTCAAGCGACAGTTTGCCTACGACGCGGTGAACGAACGACTCGAATTGGTGGTGGCTGAGCCGGCGCTACGTCGCTTGACGATTGGCGGCAAGCCGCGCAGCGACGACGATCAGTTCTTCGGGGAGATCGATCTCGCTCCGGCTGCCGACCGTCCGTTTCGGATCCCGAGTGTTGGACCTGCCGCGCGAGTGATCGGTGCGCGCACGGAGCCCCCCGGCGCTTTCGCCTTGTGGTTCGATTCAGCAGAAAACTGGTTCGTCCAGACCCGTGATGGTGCGCCGACGCGACTCGTCGTCCACCTGGCAATCGATCGCGCCACATTCGGAAGCCCCTTCGGGGCAACGACTTGGGAACGGCTCGAGGCGTACCTGCCGCCTCGCCCGGCAATGTTGCGTTCAGTTGCCAACCCCGTGCTGGGCGAGTTGTCGCTGTCTCAGGCTACCGCTCCGGCAGATGCTGTGTCGCGCTTGGTCGGGCACTTTCGCAGCTTCGCTCCCTCGGATGAACGGTTCGTCGAACAGGGTGAACGACTGTACCAGAAGATCGCGCTCGGGAAGGTCGGAGTCTGTCGCCATCGTTCCTTTGCGTTCGTCGTCACTGCGCTCGCACTCGGGTTGCCCAGTCGCTTCGTTCACAACGAGGCTCACGCCTGGGTGGAAGTGTTCGACGCGCGGTTGTGGCATCGCATCGATCTGGGTGGAGCCGCATCGGACATGTTGGTCGGTGGCGTACTGGATGTTCCTCACGTTGCGCCGGACGATCCGTTGCCTTGGCCTGCCAACAGTGAAGCCGCGACCGACATGGTTGACGGCGCTGCCGCGACCGGAGCCGGGGCAGATTCCTCATCAGCCGTGCGTTCTTCAGATGAACAGGGCGACGCCGTGACGGCGACCGAACCCAACGACCCCGCGGCGTCAAGCGCGTCGGCCGATCCGTCTTTGGCACCAACGGCCGCTCCGGTTGCGTCGCAGCCCGCCGAAACGGAGAGTGCTGGTGCAGAGTCCGGTTCGGAGCAGCAAGACGAACCGGCCTCCGCGCTGCTTCCCAGTGCCGGCGAGGTCGATCCAGACGTGAAAGTGTCCATCTTCGCCGACGGCGAACAAGCCATGCGTGGCGGCCGATTCTTGCTGAAGGGTCGAGTCAAGAGCCCTTCCGCCGACTGCGGATTGGTTCGTGTCAACGTGCTGCTTCGAGACGGACGCGGGCGTCCCGTGCCCATCGGAGCGCTGGTCACGGATGCCAGCGGTCAATTCGAGGGCGAGGTCGCGGTTCCGCTGAACGTCCCCGTCGGCGACTACGAGCTTCTGGTCTCGACCGGGCCTGGGAGTTGTGGTCCTGCAAGCAGCGTCGCTGACTGACCGCTTTGGTGGTTGCGGCTGAGGGGATCCCCTTCGGCTTGGGGTTTGGCACTACTTGTCGTCGATTGAACCGACCACGCTTTCGAGGGTTTGAAGCGCATGACTCAAGCGCTCGATGGTCGCTGATTGACGACGCGCGGAGGAGACGAGTTCTTCAGTGGCGAGCAAGGCTCGTTCGGTATCTTGGCGGCGCTGCTTCTGAGCGTGGTTGAGCTGCTGCACCATGTTGCTGATGTGCTCGATCGCGTGGGTGATCTGTCGTCCGCCTCGCGATTGTTCCTGACTCGAACGCTCGACTTGTTGTGCGATGGTGCGCATCTTCTCGCCGCTGGTCATGATCAGCTCGGAGCCGCGCGCTTGCTCAGCGGTCGCGGCCGCAATCTGCTGCACGGTCTCGGCGATGCGGCCGATGGAGTCTGTAACCTGCTTGCTGCCCTTGGCTTGTTCTACCGTGGCGCGGGCGATGGCGCGGACCATGTTCGTGCTCTTCTGCGAGCTTTCGAGAATCTTCTTCAGCGCGCGCTCGGCGTCGTTCGACACTTGCACGCCTCGGTCGACGTTCTGCGCGCCGCGCTCCACCGCCTGAATCGCGTTGCGGCTTTCCGACTGAATCGTCTTGATCAGGTCGGCGATCTCCTTGGTGCTCGCGCCTGCGCGCTCTGCGAGGTCTTTGATCTCGTCAGCAACGACCGCGAAGCCCTTGCCGTGCTCGCCAGCCTGTGCGGCGATGATGGCAGCGTTGAGGGCCAGCAGGTTGGTTTGCTCGGCGACGTCGTCGATCACGTTGAGGATCTGACCGATGGCGTCGATCCGGGAACCCAGGTTCGAGATCACGCTCACCGCTTCCTGACTGCTCTCCTTGATCCGGTAGATTTCTCCAATCGTCTTGAGAATGGCTTCGGCGCCCATTTCGGCGTCGCGTGCCACCTCTTCGGATAGCCGAGCCGTCTCGTTGGCGTTGGACTGCACCTGATCGATGCTCACGTCCATCTCGTTCATGCTCGAGCTGGTTTCCTCGGCTGTGAGCGAAAGCGCATCGACGTTCTTTGCGACCTCTTTGATCGAAAACGTCATCTCTTCGATTGAAGCGACGCTTTCACGGACGCTCGCACCGAGCTCACCGATGTTCTCGGCCATCTCGTCGTTGGTCGCCGTCATCTGCAGGATTGCGGAGCTGCCCTCCTCTGCACTGCTCACGAGCGTTTCCGCTTGTTCGGCCACGCCACCGAGAGCGCTTGCCATCTCCCGAGTGTGTTTGCTTGCCTGCTCTCCAAGATCTTGCTGAAGCTGGACTGTCGAGGTCAGTGCATCGACCACTTCTTGCAGCTCCGTTTCGACGCTGGGCAGGCGCTTGAGCGCCATCGCGTTGTCGGCGCTTTCACCTGCTTCAGCGATGCGTTGCGCGAGGCGCGACAACTCCGCCCAGGCTCGCCGCTTGTCCTCGGGTGCGTCGGCGGGCAGACCTTCGGGAGCTCTGCCGGCGCTCACTCGGTCGAGTGCTTCGGCGAGAGACGACCAGCTCTGCGTGGGCTGGCTGCCTGAGCCTGCAAACCAGACTGCCGCAAATGCGACCACGGCCATGATGATTGCGGGGACGTGGTGTGAGGCATCAATGGTTCCGAGCGCGAGAGCCACAGCGAGCGGCGCTAGCAGCGCTAGGAGCATCCGAGGTGAGATTGCGTTCATGTTATTCTTCAGGTGACCAGCTAGCCTACGGCACGCGCCCAAGCCCGGTTTACCTTGCTCCTCCCCCAAGCGCGTGGAATGCAAAGATACTCGGCTATCCAGCTGCCCGCCATCAGAGTCTGACTGGTTGCGTTGAACGAACTGTTCGTCACGTCGCTTCGTTAAGCGTTCGTGTCTGTGCTGGGATCACTTCGCTCCAGTACGACCGCAGGGCCGGCGATGGGCAAGCTGACCACGAAGCTCGCGCCGCCCAGCGGTGACTCTGACACACTGACATCACCGCCGTGCTCGACGACGATGCGTTGGACGATGGCCAGACCGAGTCCCGTGCCACCGCTTTTGGTCGTCACGTATGGCTTGAAGACGCGATCGCGTACGTCAGCAGCGAGCCCCGGTCCGTTGTCCGCGATCTGCACGGCAATGTGGTCGCCTGTCGCGGCCAGGCTGACCTGAACAAGTGGTTCGTCGGCATTGGCCACAGCGTCCAACGCGTTCTGTAGGAGGTTGGTCATCACCTGCACGCACTGATCGCGGTCTGCACGGATCTGCATCGGCCCTTCGGCATTGATCTCGACGCGGCATGCCTCGGACGTGTGGATCTGGACGACAGAGCGCACCAGCTGCTCGATGTCGAACTCACTCGGTGACGGTGGAGGCAGTCGCGCGAACTCCGTGAACTCGCGCACGATGGTCGCGATGCGGCGTACCTCGCCGAGCACCGTCTGCGTCGCGTCATCGAAGTACTCGTCGAAGGCGGGATCGTTGCGAGCTCGCAGGCGTCGGAGCGTCTCGATGGCAGCGCGAATCGGGGCCAACGGGTTTTTGATCTCGTGAGCGACGCGTCTGGCAATTTCGCGTTGTGCGGCGATGCGTTCGGTTGCGGCCAGACGTTTTCGCAGGCGGGTGAGGTCGTCGAGAGTTCGATTGAACGAATCGGCGAAGTCCCGGAGCTCCTTGCCTCCAGTGGCCCGGATGGGTCTCGTTTCGCCCGCCACGACGCGTTGCGCCTGCTCCGAGAGCTGAACGATGGGCTTTGACAGGCGCCTCGCGAACCAGAATCCGAGCAACAGCGCGACGACCAACACTGCCAAGCCGGAGAACAAGATCTGTCGATTGAGGGCAGCAACGGCTTCGTTGACCGTCATGTATTTCGGTGTGGCGAACAGCGCGGTGCCGCGTAGCTCCGCGAGTTCGAGCGTTCGCACGAACCTCTCTGGACGGTCCTCGGGCGGCGAACGCGACAAGCTCAAGCCATGCAGAGCGCCGACTCGGTCGATGATCGTGTTGAGGTGTCGAGCGGCGTGCAGGAGCACCATCTGCCCCGAGCGTTTCTTCTGGCAATGCGCTTCGACTTGCCACGTGCCGTCGCGGGAGGTCAGGGTTGCGCCGGAGGTCGCGAGCGAACGGGTGACGAGTTGCTCGTCCACGCGTCCGACCAACGACGGTTCGTGTGCGCCGAGGATCTCGCCCGAACCGGTCAGTAGCACGAGTTCGTCGAAACCAAACGCCTGCCCCGTGGCGGGTACCAGCAAGCTCAGCGCGTACTTGCGTTCGCGATCGAGACTACCTGCTTGAAGATCGATCAACGTCGAATCGACCATGGGGCTGTGTTTGCACAGGGGGTCGAGTAGATTCGGCAGTTGCGTCAGTTCGTCTGCAAGTTGCTGTCTCAGACGAACGGTTGCGAGGTTGAAGTCGGCTTCGAACTGTTGCTGGGCGGCCTTTTCCCAAGCCCATTGGACCGCAAGGCTCAACGCAATCGTCACCAGCCCGACTAGCGCGCTGATGGACAGTAGGATGCGCTGAGCCAGAGACACGCCACCATCCTATTGTCCCGATCTTCGAATGAGTACAACAAACCGGCGACCCGTCGGCGTCGCTGACCGTTGTGACTCAAGCCTCGGTCATCGCCTGCTGCAAGGCGGCGTGCAACGAATCGGCTCGTTCGACCTGTTCGATCCAGGCTTCGGCGGGAGTGACGCCGCGCTCGACCAGAGCTTGCAAACCGTCGAGGTAGTGCGTTTCGTCGTGACCGGTCTCGTCGAGGTGGCCGCGACGAGCGAGTCCGGCGCGGGCCACCTCCAGCAGACGCAGGCAGTGCTGCTGCAGACGCTCACCGTCCAGCGTCGCGTCGAGGCCACGCGAGCACACCTGCCGTTGCAAGGAAGTGGCACCATCCGTGGGCACTCGAGCGGCCAGCTCCGTTGCCTGGTCCAAAGCAGTGGAGTCGTACATCAGGCCCACGCACAGGGCTGGCACCGCCGGTGCCAGCTGCGGCGGCAGTGCATCACAGCAACGCACTTCGATCGTGCTCTTGAGGCGCACCTCGGGAAATAGCGTGCCCAGGTGCAACGTCCAATCGTCTTCGGTCGCGCGCAGCCCCTCGAAGCCGTTGGCGAGGTAGTCGCGAAACGTCTGTCCCGTGTTGGCGAACACGCGCCCCTCGCGCACGACGAGGAACATGCCCGCCTCCAGTGCCCACTGCACGTAGTGATCGTAGCTCGGCTCGTCCACACTCCACAGCTGTTGGATCAGCCCTGAGCGTGTCGGGTCCATGTTCATCCACACGTCGAGGCGCTCGCTGAGCCGGCTGCTGCGTTGCCCTTCGATGAACGGGCTGTTGAGCGTCATCGCTTGAAACAGCGGTGTGAGCCGCAACAGCGTGCGCAGCTTCCTCATCGCATCCGTTTCGCTCTCGTAGTCGAGGTTCACCTGGACGGTGGCGGTCCGCTGCATCATGTCGAGCCCGCGCCGGCCTTTGGTCGGCAGGTACGCCCGCATCACGGGGTAGCGGCGCTTCGGGACCCAGGGCAACTCTTCGAGCTTGGCCAGGGGATGAAACCCGAGGTGAACGAAGCCGATCCCGAAGTGCTCGCGCACTCGGCGCAGCTCCGCCAAGTGCTGGTCGTACTCCGCGGCGGCCTCGTGGATCGTTCGCCACGGGGCGCCCGAGAGTTCGAGCTGAGCCCCCGGTTCGAGTGTGATCGACGCACCGTCCCGGCGCAGCGCCAACAGCGGACCGTCGGGCGTTTCGGTAATTGGCGACCAACCCATGGTCGACTGCATCCAGCCCAAGACACCGGCGATCTGCGACGCACCGTCGTACTGCGCCGGCGCCAAACTCGACTGGTGCAGCCCGAACTTCTCTGCCTCCAATCCCAGGCGCCAGGCAGTCGCGGGCTTCTCCGCGCGTCGAAAGTACCCCGACAGCTGTTCAGGGGAAGTAATGCGGGGAGACGCCATTTCGAGAGGCTGCCGGCTTAGGCCCGGACCCGACACTTCGCAAGCGGCACCTGTGTGCGAGTCTGAGGTGACAGCTTGGCGGACCGGTAGGCCAGATTCGGAGTTTGGCGGTCTGGTGGCCGACCTGTGCTCAGTCTCGTTGAATTTCCACGGAGCCGTTGACACTAAGTCATGACCTGCCGGGTAACGCCAGCGCAAGTATACAGCCAGTGTCGATTGGGGTGATCGATCGCGATCCGAAACCGACAAAGCTTCGAGATTTGTGACAGCGCCGTCGCCCGCGCTGCCTCTGCGGATCCGAAGCCGTGACCGCAGAATTCTCATTCCACCCCTCGCAGTACTCCTCGAACCTCCGCGCATCCGGGGTCCCTCCACACTCCCTGGGGGAGTCGAGGATCTCCGACCCGCCGCCCATTTCGACGGTGGAGTCGATCCTGCCGCCGCAGAGTGTCAGTCGATCATTGGGCGTCGTCTTGCGGGTCGACAGCACCGGCGGCAGTCGGCAAATCCGTCCTCAAGACTATGCATTACAGTGCATCCTGGTACAGCGCGGCGTTGCCCGGTTTTCGATCCGGGGTCGGGAGTACGAGGTCGCGGCGGGCACCATCCTGTGGCTCGTGCCGACGATGGCGACGACCTTCGACGACGGCCGGCACTATCACGCTTCGGAAGACTTCAGCGCGTGGACCGCGTACTTCGGTCCCGAGGTGCAGAGTCGGGCCAGCCGCAACGCGGCGACGGAATTGATGCTCAATGGAGTGGACGGCGCGGTGATCGTCAGGCGCCTCACCAAAGTGAGTGCGCGGCGCTTGGAGACGCAGTTCGAACACCTCTCGACGACGGACCTGAAGACCGAGCAGTTTTCGGTTGGCCTCGAGTACTTGCTGCTCTCCGCTTGGGCCGAGCACGAGAAGGCCACGCGTATCTCCGAACTCGCTGACGTCCATCCAGCGGTCGAGAAGGCCGCGTACATCTTGAGAACGCAGCCCGAAACGGGATCGATGCAGCAATTGGCTCACACCTGCGGCGCGAGCGCGTCGTGGTTGAGCCGCTTGTTTCGTCAGCAGGTTGGTATTTCCCTCGTGGGTTATCGGAACCAATCGCGTATCGAGCGGTTCTTCGAGTTGTATGGTGAAGGCAATCGTCGGAATCTGACGCAGGCTGCGTACGCGGCGGGCTTCGGGAGCTATGCGCAGTTTCATCGCGTGTTCAAAGACGCGCTGGGCTACAGCCCCGGCGAGTTGAAACGCAACCCGCACGAAGGTGGGTCAGCGGCAGCTCGCAAGGCCGCTTCTGACGAGTGAGGGCCGGCTTGCGTTGGCTCCGGCGCGCCTGCCGACCGAGTTGGGCGTAGCGCGACTTGCGAATCGGCGCGCGGCGCTCCGCCAAAAAGTCGTTTCACGAACGGCCGCTCGTCAGGGGCTGTCTGAACGTCCCACCGCGGTGAGAGCGACGCCCAATTGCCGGATTTTCCTGTGATCAGCGCTCGGCGCGTACACGGGCGATGGTCTGAGTGGCGGCACCTCCGCCCCAGTCGGCGGCTCGCTTGGAAGCAATCGCAAACGGCTGGGCGAGATCGGGGTGTGCGCGAAGCGGCACAGAGGTTACATGTGCACCAGGCATGCGTTCGCGCCGGTGGTTGATTGCACTGATTGCCGCGACGGCACTGTCGGCGTGCATCGCGGCTGCGGCGCCGTTTGCCGTGCGCAACGCTGTGGTCTCGAAGTTGGCTGGCCGTGGACTGGTCGCGCAAGTCGACGGCGTCGCATTGCGCCCGACCCGTGTCTGGCTCACCGGCGTTCACATCACTTCGGAGAAGTTGCCCTCCCTCGACGTTCGGCTCGATGCCATCGAGGTGCGGTTCGGCCTGTCGGGCCTGCGAGCGGTCAACGTACACGGTGGGAGTGTTCGCTTGACGGGAACCATCGACGACGTGCGCAGCGCTTTTGCCTCTCCCTCGACGGAAGGCTCCGAGGCGTCGGGGGGTGGTGGTTATGGGTTACCGATCGATGCCCATGGCTTGTTCTTCGACTGGCAGGCTGGAGCGGAAGAGTCCTACACGATGTGGGGCATCTCGGCGCGCCGTGACGGCGGTCGCTTCGAGGTGGACGCTGATCTCCTCAGAGCTCATCGTGAACCATTCTCGGCACAGGTCACCGGGTTGCGCTCCGCCGTGGACTATCCTGAGCTCACGGTCGTCAAGTTCGGTGCGTCGACGACGGACGTCAACTTGCGATTGGCCTCCGCCGCACCACCGCTGGCCCGAGCACCGCCAGCTTCGGGGGGAACCAGCGCCACACGGAGTGAACCTGCCACGACCCGACCACCGAAGAGGCAGAAAGGTGATGCGGCGCCTTCGAAACCGCGTTTGCCTCCCGTGCCCTTCTTGACGTTGGATGCCGAGCGAGGCCTCCGAATCAAGCGCCGGCTCGCGGCGATATCAGATGTACTCGCTCGGCGTTTGCCGAGTGGGGCCGAGATCGGGTTGGACCAGGTACGGATCGTGGTGCAACGGGGACGTCAATCGCTCAACCTCGGGCCGGCGCGGCTGCGGCTGAGTCGAAGTGCCGATCGGCTCGAAGTCGATCTTGCCCAGGGGGACGCCGTCGCGGCTGAACAGCCTCTCGATGTCCGACTGTCGCTGCCGATGGGGGAAGGCGCGGTTCAGATGCGCGCCTCGGGAGGGCCCGTGTCGCTCTCTCGCCTAGGCGTGCGCGAAGGCGATTTCGGCTTGGCGAACGTGCAGGGAGCGAAGTTGCGGCTCGAACTGAACGCAACGTTGAGCGCGTCGAGCGACCAAGCATCGCTTCAGACCAGTGGCGAGTTGACGGATCTGAGCGTCAATCACCCCAAGCTGTCTCCCGACGTGCTCAGTGGCATGTCCTTGGCGTGGACCGGTCAGGGTGAGCTCAAGCTGGACGGTTCCGAATTGAACGTGGAGCAGGGGCAGATTCGTTTTGGTGCAGTTTCAGCGAACGCCAGTGTGAAGCTGGAGCGTGACAGTTCGCGACTCGTCATCGACGCGAAGGTGGAAGTGCCGACAGCGTCGTGCCAGGACATGTTCGACTCGTTGCCGCGAGGCGCTGTCGGTCTGCTCGCTGGAACGCGGTTCTCGGGGACTTTCTCGTGGAACGCGGCGCTTCAGCTGGATACGAATCGGTTGTCGGACGTCGACGCGAAGTGGCGGATGAACAACCGTTGTCGACTCGCCGGTGTGTCGCCCGACATCGACCCACAGCGTTTCAAGCAGCCATTCACCCGAGTCGTCCCCGGCGTTGCTGGGGACGAGCTGCTCGTCTACAGCGGCCCCGGCACCGCGGACTGGTACCCGCTCAGCCAGATCTCGCGCTACATGGAGGTTGCCGTACTCACGACGGAAGACGGTGGATTTTGGAGACATCGCGGGTTCGATCAAGGTGCTATCGAAGGTGCCATCCGCCAAAACGTCCAGTCGGGGCGCTACGCGCGCGGAGCCAGCACGATCTCGATGCAGCTCGCGAAAAACCTGTATCTCTCCCGCGACAAGCACCTCACCCGAAAGATCCAAGAAGCCTTGCTCACCATGCTTTTGGAGCAGGAGCTGAGTAAGGCGGAGATCCTCGAACTGTATTTCAACATCGTCGAGTTTGGTCCCGACATTTGGGGGATCGGCATGGCGGCGGACCACTACTTCAACGCGAAGCCGGTCGAACTCTCCATTGCTCAATCCTTCTTTCTCGCGTCGCTCTTGCCCAGTCCCAAAGTCGAACGTTTTGCGGAAAACGGCTCACTCAATCCGAAATGGGCGACCTACCTGCGCCACTTGATGAGGATCGCCCACTCGAGACACCGCCTCAGCGCAGCGGAGCTCGACGAGGGGTTGGCTCAGGAAGTTCAGTTTGGGGTGCCCAATCTTCTGAGTGATGTAGCGCTCGAGGAGGGTGATCGAGGCGCGGGGGAGCCCGATTGGGAGGGCGAGCTACGCGGGCAACCATAGGGAGGTGGAATCGCAATTCGCCTCCGCGAACTCATTTCTCGCCACGCGCTCTCAGTGCTCTGAAGAACGCCTGCAGCCGTTCTCGGCTTGGTTGTTCCAGCAACTTGCCGGTCGCTGGTAAACGATGGTTCAGCCGTGGGTCGGAGGTGATCTCATACAGCGATGTCACCGCCCCGGCCTTGGGATCCTCCGCTCCGAAAACTACGCGAGAAACGCGGGCGTTGACCAGCGCGCCGGCGCACATCGGGCACGGTTCCAACGTGACGTAGAGCGTACAGTCGTGCAGTCGCCAGTGGCCGCGGTCACGCGCCGCCTCTCGCAACGCGAGGATTTCGGCGTGTGCAGTTGGATCACTCGCTCGTTCGCGCTGGTTGTGCGCTCGCGCAAGCAATAGTCCGTCGTTGCGTACGACGACGGCACCGATCGGAACATCGCCGTGCGCAGCGGCTACGTCGGCTTCCTGTAGCGCGAGCTGCATCCAGAGTTCGTCGTCGAGCGGTTCGAATTCCGTGGAGGGCATCGCAGACTCGCAGCCTACACAAAAGCCTCTGCGATGCCGGAATAACGAACGGGCTTGGGGATTGCTCCGTCGGAGGGCAATTGCTATGGGGGGACATGCGCGCGTTTGCAGTGCTGGGGATCGCGATCTCATCCTCGACGACCGCCCTGGCACAACCCCCGGCAGGGCCGCCGGCGTCAGCCGCCCCGTCAGCCAAGACACCACCAGCCCGTTCAGCGCCGCCGAACTCGTCGACTCGCGACGCACCCAGCGACGAGGCTCCAGCGACCGGATCGGACACTCCGCCCGACACTCCGCCCGACTCCGAGGACGCCAGCGGTGCTGCCAAGCCTGACGGAAGCGGAGCTCCAGAGTCCAACGGTTCGGCACCGGCAGAGTCGAAAGAAGATTCGCGCCGTGTCGATGAGACCTCTGCGGCGGGGGGCGGTGCGAACGTGAACGCTCCCGGTCAACCGCTGCCCCCGCCGCTACCTAGCCAAGGATCCGAAACGTCGGGTGAAGGGGCAGCAGATGGCTCGCCTACGGCAGTAGCACCCGCAGACGACGATGAGTCCACGCCGGAAGAGACTTCTCCAGCGGCCACGCCCGCGCTTCAAGCAACGAGCCCCGGGGCTGCGCGCACTGGAGAGACAGCGAGCTTTGCCACCGAAGCGAATCTCGACGAGAGGGATGCAGTGTCCTCGGCATCGCATCCCCCCGCACCCGCCGTCGCTACAACACGTGGCCGACGAGGATTCTATGCGCGTCTCAGTGCGGGTTGGGGTAGCTACTCCGAGTTCATGAAGACCGCCGATCCTGCCGACTACGGTGGACGCATACTGGCCCAGACAATCGGTATATCTGGCGCAGGTGAACTATCGTTCGGAGGCGGACTGACTCCTTGCGTGGTGTTGGGCGGTGGGCTGTTCACCACGAATCTGTTGGCAAGTACCGTTCGCGTCGACACGGGCAGTCCGATCGAGCCGCCACCAGAACTCGATCCACCCTTGCGCGCCACGGCACTACTTGGCCCTTTCGTGAACTGGTATGTCGGTTCGGAGCCGGATGTGTACCTGCAGGCAGCGCTCGGGGTGGCGTCCATCGCTCGGACGCCGGTAGGGGGAGCCGCCTCCGATAGCGACTACCGTGCCTTCGGGGCAGGGGTCCTGCTCGGCGTGGGCGCCGAATGGCCCTTGGGTCGTGACTTCAGCGTCGGGATCACCGGCCGGATATCGGCGTTGGTGGCGCGGGGCCGTGACGACACCGATGCGAGCTGGCTGCACGTCGTGACGTCCGCGCCAGCTGTCCTCGCGACGTTAACCTACTATTGATACCACGGCATCCAGGAGCCCAGCGCGATCAACCCTGGTCGAGATGTTCCCGCCGCTTTCGCTTGCGGCGCTGTTTGTCGCGGTACATGTCTTGATCGGCTCGCTCCAGCATGAGGTCGATCGGCATCGGTGAGGCGGGATCATAGGTGCACGAGCCGACGCTGATCGACAGGCGATAACGTCGACTCTGCGCCGAGTTGAAGGTCTCGACGGTTGAGTACAGATCTTCAGCAACCGAGCGCGCGTCCCGCTCGTCGACGACCAATATCGCGAATTCGTCACCCCCGAGCCGTCCGACGATGTCGCGTTCCGTGAAGCACCCTTTGAGCACCGATGTTACGTCGACGATGGCCTGGTCCCCCTCGGCGTGGCCAAGCGAGTCGTTGATCGTCTTCATCCCGTTGAGGTCGACGAACAACAACTCCGAGCGTCGGCCTTCGCCCTGTAGCCGTTTCAGCTGTTGTTGTGCTTTCGAAACGAAACCTCGCCGGTTGTAGGTTCCGGTCAATGGATCGGTATCCGATAGCTTCCTCAGCTCCTTCTCCATCAGCTTCAACCGTGTCACGTTGCGGCTGACCATGACGCCTCCACCCAAACTGCCGTCGTTCAATCGAAGCGGAGTTGCGTTGACGCTGTGCCAGCTCCCACTTGGAAACTCGGAACCACGCACGAACAGCTCGTGCCCACGTACTGTGTCACCGAGCATGGCGCTCAGGAGGGGGAGTTCTCGGGCGGGGCAAGGCGTCAACTGATCGGCGGAGTAGATGCCCGAACCGCCGCTCGATCGCTTGGCGGAGAAACCGCCGCCAAACATCTCGCTCGCCGCCTCGTTGAACACCAACAAACGCCCTCGTTCGTCTGCGGCAATGACGGCATCTTCCATGCTTTGCAGCACCGCTTCCAGCAGAGCGGTCTTGCGTTGGAGCTCTTGCTCGACACGATGACGATGCAGGGCGATCTCGATCGCAGAGGCGAACTCCATCGGCTTGAAGGGTTTGAGCACACAACCGTAAGGGTTGGCTTGCTTGTCGTCCATGAGCGTATGCAGATCGTCGTCGCTAGTTACGAATACGACTGGGATGTCGTAGCGTTCGCGAAGTTCTCGCCCGGTCGTGATCCCGTCCAGCCCGCCTGCGAGGTCGACGTCAATCAGTGCCACGCGTGGTCGAGTGTGAGGTACGCAGACCAGGGCCTCTTCACCTGACGCAACTACTGCGGACACTTCGTACCCGAGGGCCGTCAACGCCCGTTCGATCTCGTAGGCAGTGAGTGCCTCGCCTTCGACGACCATCACCGTCACTGCCACAGGTAAAGCTCCGGAGATACCGGGGCCACGAGCGCAATGCCGTCCAAGGCTGGGTGAGCACAACACGGCGAGATCACGGCGGGGTGAAACTGGCGGCCGGTCACCACCACGATTTGATGTGGGTTAAGCATTTGGCGATCGGTTTCTCAGCCGCTGGGCATGAGTGCCACTGGCGGCGTTGGAAACGACTGCAACGGCCGTGCCGTCCCTCCTGCCGGAGGTGGCAGCGAGGGCCGTCTTGGGAGTTTGGGAGTGCGCCCGACGGGCTCACTCCCAAACGGTTTCCGGTTCTGGGGCGTTTGGTGGGCGCTCCGCTCGCCCGCACATTTTTCAGGCGTTCTCAGACGGTGGCGCAACTGTTGGAGAACGTACGGGTTTAGACGTGTCGTTCAAAGTAGGCACGAGTCTCGGGATCGAATCCGGGCGGTTCGTGCATTGGGTAAAGACGCCCTGCGTCGCGTTTCGCATCATTTGTCACCCGCGACGGTCCCGCGTCATGGTCGCAGCAAGATCCCGTCAAATTTCTGACGCTCGGTTTCGCCCCCAGTGAACTGTTGGACCTCCATGGTTCGCAGTCCGAGTGAAAGCGGCATTGAAGGGCGAGTGTACGAATGACACCGGTATTTCCTCATCAGCCTCAGGACGAACTTTTTCGTCTGTGCCGAGCGTCGAAGCGCGCCACGCTTCTATTTCGAACCAGTCGCGATCGCTGCAATCAGTCGACGTTGAAGCTTTGGAGCACTCGTACCCAAGCGAGGTGTGGGGCGCCCATTTACGCATCGACGATGCGGGAATGTTCGACGTGTGTCGCAGCGTATTACGGCTAGCACTGCTAGCATTGGTCGGAGCCTCACCAGGCGGGCTTAGTACTTTCCGATACAGAATAACTGCGTTACCGTTCGAGGTGTTATGTCCAACCAGACATCAGTCACTCAGGCCGAGGAGCTCCCCAGCACAGGTGGACCGGCGCCGCCCGGGGCATCTGATGGCGAAGCCACCGGCAGCTCGCAAAGTGGGACTTCGCTAGCGAAAGTCGATGAGCGGGAAGATGGCGCACTCGATGGTGCAGTCTCAACAGTAGCCACGACGAGCGCCGTCCCACAAGGCCCGACGGTACCCCCCACTAGCGGCGTCAACGCAACGAGTCGAACAAGCGGACGTGGGTTATCGGGACCTCCCCGGCCGGATGGCAAGGGCACCGCCAAGCCGACGCTTTCAAGCGCCAGCACCGGGCGTGTACCTCTCGGTGCAGGATCCAAGAGCACTCCGCACGACAGCGTCGTTCAAATCAAGGAGGACGAAGGCATGCCAAGTGATGTAAGCGCCGCCGAACTCGCGGTGCGCGAGGCCAACCTCGAGCTTCAAGCCCGCGCTGCCAACCACTTTGCCGTACCTTTGGCGGTGCTGATTGAACAGCGCGACCGCGCTTTGGAGAAGCTTGCAGAGACGCTGGACGCGGCCCAGGAGGATCGCGCACTGCTCGTCGAAGAGCACGACCGATTCGTGGCCTACCTGATGGAGGAACAGGACCGAAAAGTTGACGGTTTGGAGAAACAACTGCGCGAGGCAAAGGAGGCGTTGACGCGGCAGGCCGCACTCGGCACGGCCGCCAGCGCGACTACGGCGACGCCGTCGTCGGAGCAGTTGGCCGATCTTCGTCGCTTGCTCGAGATCGCCTATTCAGAACTCGACGCGGCCAAGGCGCTGACGATGAAGCTGGAGGAAGAACGCGACGAAGCGCTGCGTACCGCGGACGACGTTCGGGTCGAAGTCTACGGCCAGCTCGAGGCAGCCAGAGACGAAGCAAACAGCCTGCAGAACCAGGTCGACGACGCTGTTCGTCAATTGGAAGACGCGCGTGACCAGGCACGCGACGAGGCGCTCGAAGCCGCTGGCCAGGTGGATGAGTTGCAGCGTGAGTTGGACGAGCGCCGAAGCGAGGTCACTCGGCTGAGGGAGCGGCTCGACAACGTGACACAAGAGGTGTTGCACAGCAGACCGCCGCCGCCGGCGACACCTGCAGAACTCTTGTCAGCGCGAGCGGAGGTTCAGAGCTTGCGCAAGGAACTGATTGAGGCCAAGCGCCAGTTGAGCCGGGTCACGCACGAGTATGAGACGCTGAGGTCTGTTCGCGTGCGCCCAGTTCAAGCGGCGCTCACCAAAGTCGGCTTGGCGCCAGCACAGGGTGCGGCGAGCGCGCCGGCCGCCGGGGCGTTTGATCTGGCGTCACTACCCGTTGCGGTCGTCACCAGGCCCGAAGGAGCACCCAGCGCTGTTGCTGCCGAGCCTCTACCAACACCCACCGTCGTTGCTGCCGAGCCTCCATCTGCCGTTCACTCGCCGGTCCAAGCCGCTGACGTGTCCGTCACGGCTCCGCAGCCTCCTGGCGTCGACGTTCAGCCCGAAGCGAGCTTTCAACAGATTCCCAGTGGGCCGCCGGTGCCGGGGTATCGGCCGCCGATGCCGGCATTTCCACCGCAGGGGTTCCCGGTCGATGGCATCGAGACTCCGGCACAGGCGAGCCCGCCCGGGCCCGCGATGCCACCGCCGCTGCCGCCTGACGCGTGGGGACCTCCCAAAGAGTCCTGACAGCCATCCCGCGGCGAGCTGCCGTTGCCGACTCAGCTTCGTGAGGGTGGCGGATCAGCTCAAGCCCTGCCACCGCCGCAGCGCAAACGTCGCCATCACCCACGCTGCTGGGTGGAGGGAAACACTGTGCTGCAGCCAATGGCCACCGAGTTGAGAGAGTCCGGGATTGTGGCCTATTACCAGTGCTGAGCGCGCAGCGTCGGGCAGCTTGCGAAGCCGCGCGACGCAGGTGGCGGGATCGGCCAGGTATAGCTCTCTCTCGTAGCTGACCCCGTACGTCGGCTGGACGATTCGGGATAACACCAGATCCGCAGTCTGTCTGGCCCGGACGGCCGAAGAAACCAAGATCACGTCGATCGGCGACTCGAGGAGTCCCAGTTGAGTGCCTGACTCGAGCGCCGCCGCGGCGCCGGCCTCGGTCAGTGGCCGGTCGTGATCGGGGGAGTGGTTGGCTGCGTCGCCATGTCTCAGGAGCACGACGGTTCGCGATGGATCAACTTCGTGTGCGGTCACCTTTCGTCGAGTGTGCCAACTGGCAGGTCGCGGCGCTAGCGCACGTGAATCAAGTTTTCCGCCGATGTTAGAAAAGGCCTAACTGACGGAAGTTATCGATGGCAGGTGGTCTCCCACCGGACCACCCGGCATCGAACCCGTTGACGCGTGAAGGACTGGGTCCGGCCCTGCGGGTAATCGGTGAATCATCGACCCCATAGCGATGGACGTGGCACCCCTTCCGTCGGGGGATGCGCGTGTCGACTGGAACCTGTCGGCATTCGCTGGGTTCACCGATTCGTCCAACGATGTTAGCGTGCTCGGCGGGTGGTACCTACGCCACCCCACAACTTCACCTACCAACGATGCGCACTTCTCCCGCTTCAGTGCTCCGTCGCGGCCGCGATCTATTGCCGCCACGGAAGACCAATGATTCAGCTCCGCCCAGCTTCTCTTCGGGATCCATCCGCAACCCGCGGGTCGCAGCGGGACTGCGGCGTTTCGCGTGTCTGCTGACAGCCTGCTCCTCGGTCGTCAGTGGCTGCAAGTACGTCGAAGAGATTCTTCCGGACATGAAAGCTCCGGAGGAGCCGAAGTCGTGTCTCGAGGATCTGACTGCCGTCAACGAAGCCAAGTTCTCTCTGAGCGGCGATTTGGGGCCGCGGACGAAGGCCGTCCTCACCGGTACGGTTCACCTGCGTGAGCTCGCCAAGAAGCTCGACACCGAGGTTGCAACCGTGTGCAGTGCTCTCGCCCAAGACCTGGGACAGAAGGACGCCAAGCCGCAGGATTCGCTCCCCCCGGGCAAGAAGGCGACCGCGGCTTGTGAGCAGGCGGCAGAGGCAATCAAGAAGAAGCGCGAAGAAGACGGCGTCGTCATGCTCGTGTATCCGTACGCTCCGACGTGCACGGTCGACCTGGCCGACTACGGGCGTTGCGTGAGGCAATGCGACAGCAACGTGCCTCCCGACAGCTCGGCGGTTCAGTGCGACGTCGATTCGTCGCGGGGGCGTTGTAGCGGCAAGTGCCAAGGACAGTGTGTCGAAAGCTTCACGGAGTCGTGCAAAGGCACTTGTCGCGGCGTCTGCCGAGGAGGTTGCGACGATCAGTTCTTCGGCAAATGCGGTGGCCGTTGCATTGGCACCTGCGACGGAGCAAGCGTGTCTGGCAAGTGCGACGGAGTATGCGATGGCAAGTGTAGCTCCGACGCGGATGGTAGTTGCCAAGGCACGTGCAAAGGCAAGTGTAGCGGCACGTGCCTGTCGGACATCAAGAAGACGAGCTGCGGCGGTACGTGTGCGGGCACCTGCAGTGAAGCCCTTGGCTCGGAGCGCTGCGGTGTGGTGATCACGCCACCGGAGATGACCCCAGCTTGTGGCGCGATGTGCGACGCCGACCTGGCTGACAACCTGCAGTGTGTTGGCGGCTACGTGGACGCCATCGTGTACCACGAGACGAAGGCAGGTGCAGGGGAGAAGCTGAAAGAAGCGCTGGCGAAGCGCCTCGACGTGCTGCTGGCCGCGAGTGAAGGATCAGGCCCAGCCATCGAACGAGCGCACATGAAGCTCGAAGCAGCGTTCGAAGGGATCGACGAATCGCTGCAGGCTGATCCTGACGGAAAGAAGCGCGTTGACACTTGTCTCGGCGACGCCAAGAAGCAACGCAAGGACGCTGCCGAAGCCGTCGAAATGATCCGCGAGGTGGCCGCTTCCGTGATCGGTGCCGTCAAGGGCTGAGCAGCGCCGTCGCGGGAGTCCGAGTGGAACGCGGAGGACCAGACGCGCGTTCCTACGGAAAGACGGTGCACGTCAATCCGACCGTCGTGCCCGTGGCGATTCGGCCGACACAAGTCGTCGATCGAGTCGCGTCGCAAATACACGCGCAGCCTTCGCTCTGTGTCTCATAGCAACGACCGTCAGCCATGAAGGCGCAGGCGACGCCGGGCTGCGGAATCGGCCCCAGGCTGCACTCCGGGAGGGGCGTCGCGCCGAAGATGTCTTGGTTGTTCCCCGGGCTCGCTGCGGGCGTGCCCGCCGACGCGCGGCTCCCAGCGACGCCTTGCGCGGTTGCGCCGTTGGTCGGGTCCGTATCGGGGATCTCCGAGTGTGCCCCGCAACCAACCGGAGGTACGCCGAGCGCCATGCCGATCGCGAAGCTCAACGAGCGAGCCTTCTGAGGCCAGGCAAGGGGTGGTCTTCGACAAATCGTTCTCGCGTCTCCGCTCGCTACCGACATACTCCGCTTCACCTTTCAGATCGCCCGGTGTTATGCCGTGACGTCATGACATCGCACCGAAGCGAGTTGTTCGTGATCACAGCTCGAGGATCGCCATGCCTTCGGTCTACGA
The DNA here is from genome assembly GCA_003235365.1 of Deltaproteobacteria bacterium. Taxonomy (GTDB): domain Bacteria; phylum Myxococcota_A; class Polyangia; order Polyangiales; family Polyangiaceae; genus SZUA-265. The sequence goes on along the minus strand of QJWJ01000049.1, from coordinate 61,639 downwards.
AACGTGCCACGGAATGCCGTCGTAGATGGACTTCAAAACGACATGGAGCGAACCACGGTGCTGTTGCACCGCTGCTCCGCGGCGGCGAGTCTCCGACTGGGGTCGGCACTACGGGCGTCGTTGTGCGGTGCGTCAAAGCGGCGCGGCAGCTCGCTCGACGTTGGGTCGTCACGGTGATCGTGTTACGTGGGCGGCTATGCGTAATCTCCGATTTTTCGGCATCGTATTGGCCTGTTCTTGCTCCTGCCCGCAGCGTGCAAGCACCGCGGACGACACGGACACACCCGATCCCGCGCTCGAGACGACTCCCGGGATGGACGCCTCCGCCACTCCCGAAGGAGCCCCACCGCCGTCCCCGGTGCTGAAGGGGCTGGCAGCGGCAGTCTGCCCCGCTGCTATCGAAGCGACCCCCGCGCCGGTCAACGGTCAGATCACGGCGACGGTCATCCCCGGCACCGAACCGACCGCGCTCGATCCCAAGGACACTGAGTTTCACCTCTATGAGGGCGCAGTATGGTTGGGTGATGGGCTGTACTTCTCGGACTTCAAGACCACCGAGGGCTTTCCGTCTCGTATCATGCGCTACGTGCCCGGCCAGCCCTTGGTTGTTGCCCTCCCCGATAGCGGCACGAACGGTCTGGGACTCGACGCGAAGGGCGAACACCTGGTCGGGGCGCGCCACAAGTCGAAAAGCGTAGTCCAGTTCAGCCCGGACTTGTCGTCGCTGAGGGACGTGGTGGGCCAGTATCAGGGCAAGCCCTTCAACTCACCAAACGACTTGGTGTTCCGGTCCGATGGGAACCTGTACTTCACGGATCCGGACTTTCAAGCGGGGGCGAACAAAGATCAGCCGACGACGAACGTGTATCGCGTGGCGCCCGATGGCGCCGTGTCCGTCGTGGACGACACGATCAAGAACCCAAACGGGATATCCATCTCGCCCGACGAGACCGCACTGTTTGTCGCGGGCAACCTCGAGGCCGGCTTTCTCAAGCGCTACCCTCTGGCCGAGGATGGTTCCGTCGGTGAAGGCACGGTCGTGTTGCCCGATGTCAACGTGCCCGATGGCATGGCCTTCGACTGCGCCGGGAATCTCTACGTCACCGAGCACAGCAACCGGCGCATCCGTGTCGTGGCGCCTGACGGCAAAGAGACCGGGGAGATCGTGGGAATGCAGCACAACGTCACGAACGTCGCGTTCGGGGGAGCAGACCGAAAAACCCTGTTCATCACCACGACTGGTGCCCTGTACCAGGTCCAGTTGTCGGTCGCGGGGTTGCCCTACTGAGGCTGTCGAACTCGACCGAAGGCAAACCCCCGATCGCGCCGGGCGCTTGCCGGGAAGGACGCTCTCGAGCACCGATCAACTCGGTGCTCGAAGCGCTTGTCTCTCGTTGCAGCTATCAGAAGCCGATCGCTGCGCTAAAATGGGCGAGCACGATTGTCGGGCAGTTCTCTTGGGCCCCCGTTTGGTGAGGGCCCGAAGAACCGCCCCCGTTGCAGTCGCGTTCTCGAGTCCATTCTCTGTTGCGTCGAATGAGCGTTCGCGAATTGCGAACGCTCATCTAGAACGAATAGGAAAGCGAAGCAGTGCCCTGCGCCGACGTCAGGCGACCCGCCTCGACGGCCCGGGTCTTGTTCTTGTCTTCGAGCTTCAGCTCGGTGAGGCCCTGACTGCCGAGCGCGGCCACGCGCAGGTTCCAGTCGGGGTTGAGAGCGACGTCCAACCCGAGGCCGAGCAACACCGAGTATGCCACGCCGCTGAGGGTTTCATTTCCGCCGACTCCGGGTACCGACTTGCTCACGATGTTCATCGCGACGCCGGACTGAATGAACCCAGCGACCCTGCTGAATAGGTAGTATTGGGCTTCCGGCAGCGCCTCGATGTTCAGGAACGTTTCGTCGCCTTGACCTATCATCAGTCCGACGTTGGCACGAACCCAAAACTCGTCTCCAACGGAGACGAACTGACCGGCGTTGTAGCCGCCTTCGATGGCCCCTCCCATGAAGGCGTTGGTAGCCATGTTGTCCTTTACCAGCAATAGGCCGTATTGCGGGCGCCCTCCGAGGAGTGCGCCGACCTTTGGATACTCCCTCATCGAGCTGCCGACCGGAGCCTCGCCAGCCCGAAACTTGAAGTGCGACGGCTCGCGGACACCAGCGCCGCCGTTGCCTCCCGGCCCTTGCAGCACGATGTAGCCGAAACTGCCGTCACCAGCGACGAACATGTCACCGCGATTGATCCCTTCTTCACGTCCGATCGCGATACCGAAGCCCGGCGTTGGGCCGGAAACGGCGAGTAGGGGCAGCACGACGGCAATCCCGTCGAGGGCTTTCACTTCTTTCTGCGCCATCAACGTCGACTGTTCGCTGCCGACGCGCGCAACGCACAGGGCTACGTCATGCATTGCTGCTGCGCCGCGAGCGACGTCGTCGTTGATGTCCTTGCAGAACGGGGAGCGCAACTGAGTGGTGCCGGGCGGAGTGGCGTTGCCCAAGTCGTACGTCAGGGGGATACCGACGCAAGCCGCGAATCCGAGCGCGGCGTCCTTGGCCAGCGCAGTCGGAGACTTGCTGACGAGTGAACGCAGCTTGTCGCTGACCTTGACGACGGTTTCGACGCCAGTCTTGCAGGTGTCCACCGCCGTCTTGGCGGCCTTGACCGCGTCGACCATGCCCTGGGGTGCGCCGTCCTCCAGCTGCCGTTGGGCGAGCTCTTGAATACCGCGTTGGGGGTTTTTGCTCGTCATCACGGACAAGGTTTCCCTTCCGACATCGTCGATCAGGTCCGCTTCTGGCTCTGCTAGCTCTTCTGCTTCGGGGTCGTCGGCTTGGTCATCATCTTTGTTGGGCGCGGTATCGTTTTGCTTCCGTTCCGCTTGCTTCCCTTCGTTCACCGGCTTGTCACCAGAGCTCGCGCCTTTGCCCCCTTTGGCAGAGTTCTTCTTCTTGTCGTCAGCTGTCTCGTCCCCGTCACCAGCTGTGTCCGATGCGCCGTCGTCGCCCGACTCCTTCGCTGCTTCTTCGGCCTTGAGGCGCTCCTCTTCCTTCTTGCGACGTTCGATCTCCTCGTCGTCCATCTCCAAGGCTTTCCCCGCACTCGCCGTGGCTTCGGCCGTGGCCTGCCCGCACTTGCCGAAGCCATCAGCGACTTCCTTGACGTCGTCGACGAGCGGGACTTGGCAACTGGGTTCGGGTGCGGCCGAGATCATACCCGTTGGCTCTCGCGTCTCATCGCCCCCAAAACTCTTGACGAGTTGATTGGTCGCGTCGCCCAGCATGTTCAGAGATGTTGCGAAACTCAGCAACCCGGCATCCGCAGAGATGGTGTCCTTCAGGCGCCACTGGCCCTCCTCAAAGCGATAGGCAGCGACTTCAACCGTCAAGCTCAAGTCGAGATCCCACGCCTTGTACTTCTCCGTCTTCTTACCTCGCTGACGTTCACGCGTCACGCGGCTCCAGGTCGCGTTCTTGCGCGAGATCCGCGGCACCATGACCCAGTCCGCGCAGGCGATGGAGTAGGCGGCGAAGGGGTCCAATTCCGCGGCTCGAATCATCTGTTCGTTGCTCAAGACGCCACCGGTCGCGGCTTGGGGACCCACGACCTTAGCTGGAACGGAGTGCAGGCGCTCCATGGGAAACGTCCCGAAGAATACGTTGCGCAGGTGATTGTGAGCACTGATCGTGCGAAACACGTGATGCTGGACGCCCGGAAGTTCCTGCCCTCGGTCGTCGACCTCGCGTTCAGGCTCGTTCGTGACCTCTTCGCCGGCTAAGTCGAAGATGACGACTCGCTGTTTGGCGTAGCCTCCATCAGCGTGGGGTGCAGGGATCTGGCAGAGATCGATGACTGCCGCGTGTGTTTCGTTTTGCTGGGGCTGCTTTGGGCTCGTTCCCAGCTCGAGAGATAGCTCAGCTCGACCAGGTGCGGCAGAGATCACCCCCACCAATGACAGCGCAGCGATCAGCGGCGCGCGGCACTTCCACCACTTCCAATTGTTGTTCATTTCACGCTCCTTCGAGTCAAGGGCTCGCCGTCGTGCGAGTACGGCTTCGCGGCGAACCAGCGGGTCATACGCAGACCCACCTGGAACCTTCCTGACTAGATGTGACAATCTGATGTGCTCGCTTCTCAGTTGCGAGGTGGTCTCAGATATCACTCTCCTCAGGTTAAGTTAATGGCCGTGATCTTTGTTTTCTGTCTGGTGGTGGTGAACGGCGTGAATGATTTGGCTTGTTTCCGCAATTTCCTTCAAATTGTCGCTCTTGGTTGGTGTTGGTGGCGACAACATCATTCAAGTTGGGTGTTTCGTTTTGTGTCTGTTTGGTGCTTGGTGTGTGTGGGGTGTGGATAAACAACAGCAAGAATGTTCAATGGGGGTTGGGGGACGCGTCGCTAACGGACTGTTGCGGCGCCTGGCCTTGCCTCCAGTCACCTGGCAAGCTTGGGCGAGGTTCCCTGCAGTTTCGTTGCGGCCGCTTCGGAGCGACGTGCCTGGTTCCGTCTGGCCACGCGAATCAGCTCACTCGCACAGCGAGCTGCGTCGCCGAGGGCCGCTCAGCGCGTGGCGCTCGACGGCTCGATGGTGAGCAGCAGCACAGCCGGTGACGACAGGTTGGACGTCTTGCTGATGGTCGCACCGCCCGTCCGAACCGCGTGGTGGCCACGAGTCGTCATCTTGAAGTGGTGGGTTACTGCGCCCGCGCGGACCGCCGCGGTTGTGCACGCCGTCTGCGACTGGAGTCGGCTTTTCCAGCGAGCCGCGTACGCTGGCCCTTTCACGAAGAGGTCTCGAGTGCCGGACCTCGTGGGGGGCGACCGCTGGCGCACGGGGCGGTTGGTGAGCTACGGCGCTACGACGGCCCGTCGGTCACGCACTACAAAAGCGCGACACCGCGACGATCTCGAAGGGAGAAGATCGCGCGATGTCACTGCTAGCTCTGGAAAAACTGGTCGCTCGAAGCCCTGGTTGCTCACCACGTCGGAGGCAGCAGTTCTCGGTGTGGCTTGCCGAAGCGGTAGCCTTGAAGCAGGTTGCAGCGAAGGTCGATCAGCGTGTCGCGCTCGGCTTCAGATTCGATACCTTCGGCGACGACGAGTAGTCCCAAGTCGCGACACACGTCGGTGATCGACTTGACCAAGCGCTGCTTGACGCGGTTGCTGTCGACGTTGCGCACCAGCGACATGTCGAGTTTGACGAATTCGGGTTCGAGCTGCACGAAGCTGGTCAGTCCCGAGTAGCCTGCCCCGAGATCGTCGATGGCGAGGCGAAAGCCGGCTTCGCGGAGGCGACCGATTTGAGCGTTCACCTCGGCGAGGTTGTCGAGAGGGGCGCGTTCGGTCACTTCCAACACGACGCGTGATGCGAGATCGCAGTGTGGGGAGGCAGTGTCGAGCAGGAGCGGATCGGAAAGGTCGTGGGGGTGGAGGTTGAGGAATAGGTGCAATTGAGGATCAGCGTCGAGCATCGCAAGGGACGCGCGCTCGCGCATGATACGCCCCAGTGGCCACAGCGCATCGAGTCGCTCAGCGGCGTCGAGAACTGCGGGAGCACTGGGAAACGCGGGTTCGGCAGTGCGAAGCAATGCTTCGTAGCCGAAAAGACTGCCATCGTCTGCGCGCACGATGGGTTGAAACGTGGGCCACAGCGACTGAATGGCGTTGTTGAAGTCGCGTTGCAGGCCTTGGCTCGCACCTTCGCCATAGGCATTGAGCGTCACGACGGTTTCGCGGCGCAGCTTCGCCAGGCGGTGCAGCTGAATGGCTTTGCTGACGGTGCTCTTCAGATCCTCGGCGGTAACCGGTTTGGTGAGGTATTTGAAGGCGCCGTGTTCGACGGCTGCGGCAGCACTGGCGATCGTGGGCTCACCGGTCGCCATGATGACGGGAGTGTCCATGCCTTGAGCGCGAACGGCGCGCAACAGCTCCACACCACCCAGGCGCGGCATCGCGACGTCGGTGACGATCGCGTCGAGATCACGACTTGCGATATACGACAGCGCATCGGCACCGTTGCTGCAAACGATGACGGTGTACCCCTCGGCGTTCAGGATGCGTTGCATTCCTCTGAGCACAAGCCGATCGTCGTCGACGAGCAGCACCCGGGGAGGAAGTTCAGTCAGCTGGAACGGGTGCTGGCTCGCCGGCGACGACGGGAGGGACAGGGGGAGTGGATCCACGATGCCCAGATAAACGACATCGGTGGCCGTGCCTTAAGCCGGCCCCGTCGAAAACTCATCGTCTACTCGGCGCGGCGTTGCAACGCGTTGCGAAAGCTCGCGACGTGCGTGGTCACACTGTCGAAACGTGCGGTGGAGGCGTGTGCGTTGCTTTGGAAGCATTGTGCAAGAATCGACTCAGTTGCTCAGCGTTCGCCAGTCGTATTCCGGCTCTGCCTGCACACTGGATGGGGCCCAACTCCAGGCCCTCTGCGGCGACGATGTCCTCCAACGGGCCGGAATGACGCCCCACGTTGTGATACGCGGACTTCAGATACACGCTTGGCAGTTCGTCTCCCACGACGTCGAACAGCACTTGGATCGTCGCTTGATTCCAAGCCGCAAGAATGTCTGTGCTGCGAGTGAAATTCGACCACCGCTCGACGAATTCGGAAAGCTCGCAGCCAGAGGCGAGCTGCGCGTCGGTCACGCCCATGTGATCGAGCAGGTAGCCAGGTGTCGATCCGCTGGGGCGGATGAACTGTTCGAACAGCTCTCCTGTTGCCAGCCGTCGCGCGGTCCAATGCAGCAACTCCTTGGGGCTACCCGGCGCCATTGAGGCAGCTTCACCGTAGGTCACGACCAGATCTCCGAAGCGCTCCGCCAGCGCGCGAGGAAGTCGGCGGACGTTCTTGGGGCGGGCCCGCTCGAGCGCGCGGGGCGACGCGATTGCCATTCGACGCGCATCGATTTGGCGGTCGATCATCTTGTCGAAAACCTGAAGCAGTGAATCGATTCCGGGCGTGTCCGGTTCGAGCGCGTGCAAGCAGTAGGTGATCGCTTCGACGGTGGATACGAAGTCTTGCTGCGGCTCGCGACGCAGACGGTATTGGCTCGGCTTCGGAGGCTGCAGATGAAACCGCGGTAGCTCGTCCAGTCCCGGGACGTCGCGAAACAGTGTCTTGGCGTGGTGCCACGTGCCGTCGATGACCAGCAGGTGCTTGGGGCGCTCGTCGGGGGCGAGGGTCGCGAGATCGCGCGACGGGGCTTGAGGGTATAGCAGCCCGGTGTCCGGCGGCAGCCGTAGCTCGACCTTGCCGTCGCTGTAGCAGCGGTCGTGGTCCACCTCGACGCGCACGCGCTGCAGGCCGAGGCTCGCGATGCGGGCGGTTCCAATCGGATGAAACCGTTCTCGTGGGTGCTGCAAGATGATGATTTCCGTTCGGTTGGCGACGGGCGTGATGTGCCCGCAATAGCAGTGCGCCAGCGGACGAAAGCACGCGTAGCAAGTGGGTCGGGCAGCGTGCGCGACGGGGGCAATCCCGGCTGCGTCGAGCCCCGGGGGAGAACTGGAAACCATCGCGCGCTTGTAGCATCACCGGGCGGGCCGCTGTAAAAGCCCCTGTGGACGAAAACCGGCTGATTGAAAAGCTCCGCGCAGTCGAGGCGCTATTTGCTGGAGCCACCACCGCCGGAGAGCGTGACGCCGCTCACACGGCGCGAGAACGGATCCTGGAGCGTTTGCAGACCCTGCAGCGTGAACAGCCGCCGGTCGAACACCGCTTCAAGTTCACCGATGCATGGTCCCGACGCGTGTTCATCGCCTTGTTGCGCCGATACGGCGTCACGCCGTATCGCTATCCGCGGCAGCGACATACGACGGTGATGGCAACGCTACCGCGCCGCTTCGTCAACGAGACGCTTTGGCCCGAATTCGAGCAGTTGTCGGCGGCACTGCGAGCCCATCTCGACGAGGTGACCGAGCGCATCGTGGGCGAGGTCCTGCATCGCGACGCGTCCGACGCGCAGGAGGTTCCCGAACCGCGCCAGCTGCCGAAGAAAGCGGATTGAGCCCCACCACTCAGCGGCTGCCGTGAGATGGCTCGAGCGGGGGCTCTCCATGAGGGTTGAGTGAAGGCGGCGATCTGCGGGCCATGGGCTCGGTGGTTACTGGAACCAGCCGCGGCTGAATAGTGCCAGATCTTGCACGCCCACCCGAGGGCACCGGGGTCGGTGCGGGTCGGTGCCGGATCAGCCGCGCATCGCGCGCACCGGATCGACTCGCGCGGCGCGCACCGCTGGCAGCAGCCCGCCGAGCAAGCCCACGACGACGCCCGCGATCAACGCGCCGCCGAGCACCGGGCCGCTCGGTACGAACTTGAATGCGAGTTCTTGTGCCGTCGCCCAATTGACCGTCGAGATCTCGACCATCGGCGTCAGCATGGCGAGGCTCAAGCCCAACAGGCCGCCGGCCAGCGCCACTGCCAGCGATTCGAGCAGTATGGATGCCAGGACGTGTCGGCGCTGAAAGCCGAGCGCGCGCATGACCCCGATCTCTTTTTGGCGCTGCGCGACTGCCGCGTACATCGTGATCATCGCGCCGAGCAGAGCACCCAAGGAGAAGATGGCGGTGACCAAGGAGCCGATGCCCGTGATGACCCGGCTGAGGTTGTTCGAGACCCGTACGTAGTAGTCGGTTTCTCGAAGGACCTCGAGGCCGCGCTTGTCGTCTTCTTCCAGCGCGAGTTTGAAGCCGTCGAAGGCGCTTTCGGAGGTCAGGCGCGCCGTCACCGAAGACAGGTAACCTTGGGCACCGAACGAGCTGCGCACGGTGTCGAGATCCGCCCACACTTCCGACTCGTAGGCGGAGCCTCCCGACTCGAACACGCCCACGATGTGGATCGGCCGATTCTTCTGCAGTTCGAACCCGGAATTCAGGCTGACGCCCTCGTAGTCGTCGACGAGAGCACGACCGACGATGGCCTCGTTGGTACCCGGGGCTGCAGCGCGCCCTTCGATGATGCGGATCTGTGGGCGCAACGCATAACTCGCAGCGGTGACGCCTCGGATTTGCACGCTCGCCTGTCGTGTGTCGTCGCCCGGTTTCGACCGGTAGACGTGAACCACGGACTCGCCCACCATTTGGTCGGCACCATCGGACCCCTGGGCGATACCCGGAGCTGCGGCGACCCAGGTGTAGGCGGCTTGTTTGAGTCGCGAGCCACTTTCCGAGTAGCCGTCACGCTGCAGTACGATCGCCGTATTGGGATCGCCAGCGTCGAGCAATGTCTTTCGTAAGCCAGTGGCCAACATGAACGACGAGGCCAGGACGAACACGACCAGACCGATGCCTGCGGCGGTGGCGACGGTCGTCGTGCGCCTTTCCCATAGGCTTCGCAAGCTGTAACTGAAGGGGATCGACATTCAGCTTCAGCCGACGCGCCGTAGCGAGTCGACTACCTCCAAACGAGCGGCCTTGTACGCCGGTAGACACGCCGACAACAGGCCGAGTATCGCGCCGAGAACCACTGCCCAAACCGCGGCATCGGTCGGCACCATCAAGGGCGCCATGTTCATCTCCTCTTCCACGAAACGACTCAGCCCCTTTTCGACGACCGGATACGACAACAGCAACCCGAGCACGCCTCCGATGACGCCCAGCGCCGCAGCTTCACCCAAGACGAAGCCGGCCAGGTGCTTGGGCATGAATCCGATCGCCCGTAGCACGCCGTACTCGTGGGTGCGCTCTCGAACACCCATGGCCACGGTGTTGCCGAGCAGCAACAAGATGATTCCGAGAACCAATACGCTCACCACGTCGATGGCTTGCAGGATGGCGCCAAACATTCCGACGAATGCCGCATTGAGCGCTTGGTCTTCTTGAGTGAACGTTTGGTTGTCGCGCTCGTCGAAGTGGATGTCGATGGCGCGGGCGATGTTGGCACCTTCTTTGGGCTCGAAGATTTCGGCCGAAATGATGTTCAACTTGTCGCGCTCTTCGGCGGGGATCACTTCGTTGAAGTACTCGAGATGCAGCCATACGTCGCGGTGAGCGAAACCGTGCCGTGTCGACTGCGCAATACACTCGATTTCCAGGTCCCACGCGCCGGGCAGGAACGTGCCCTCGAGGTGGATGTGATCGCCGAGCTTCCAACCGAACTGCTGGGCGAGTTCGGCGCTTACGAACGCTCCCCGACGGTTGGCAATGAACGCCTGCTTCTGCTCTGCAGGCGCTTCGAGTTCGTAGTGCATGTCGACGAAGGGTCGGGCCTCGACTGCGGTGGTTCCGAACCAGAAATCCGAGTTCTTCGGGTACTTCAACTCCGCCCAGCGTCCCCCCATCGCGTCTTTCACGCCGGGGAGCTTGCGTACCTCCTCGGCGTAGTGAACCGGAAAGGCCTGGGACCAACTCACTTTGTGGCGGCTGACCACTCGATTGTTCGGGGTTTGAGCGACCTGGTCCGTCCAGCCCCGGCTCATCGAGCGCAGCAACAAGAAGGCCACGAGTGTGGTCGCGACGGCGAGAACAGTCAGCGCTGTGCGCAACGGAGCTCGGCGGCTGTTGCGCAACGTGAATCGAACGAGGCTCATGCGGCAGCTCCGCATGCGGATCTAGTTCACCGCATGCGATTTTCGAATGGGAATTTTCCCCGTTTCGCGCTTGGACCCCTGGACTGCGCTCAGGCAGGAATCTCGGGCGTCGTGTCGAGCTCAATTCGCGCGTCGAGATCACGACCAGGTCGGGGCGCTCGCTACAGCGGCGCCGGCGAGACGCGATCGTCGCCGCAATACGATCCCACTCGAGGCGAGTGGCGTTGGCTCTGCTGTCGTCGAGTGGGTCGCCCTTCGTCAAGCAGGGTCGAGACGCGACGCTTCGCGGTTTGGCGCGTCTCGACTCAGGTGCACGTTGACCGCCGCCGTGGGGCACGGCTTTGGAAGCGATTCCCGACGAAACCACTTCGCATTCGCGACCGGTCGAGATCGCGGACGCCGGTGACGCCCACGACGACGCCGTACGCAGTGCTTCTACTGCTCGCCCGGCTCGATGTTTTGAGCGTGAGCGGGAGTCGCCAGTGGGAACAAGCGCAGGCGGTAGTGCAGCTCGAGCACGTCGTCCAGCGTCAAAGATTTGACGTCGGAAAGGTCGGAATCTGACGGCGGGTATTCGGACTCTTGCATCGTACCTCCGGTTTCGACTCGATTGCGGGTGTCTCGACACTCCCGAATCTCGTCAAATCCGGACACTGCAAGCTCCGTGCCCGACGGCTCCACAGCTTGCGGCCCAGCGTGCCGCCTCAAAATCACTTGCTCGACTTACACCACGAGGCGTCGAACCCATGTCGCACCCACACGTCTACCGGGCTCGCACGAGAACTTCGTCGCCGAGTTGCTCTGCGCTACCGAGGTGAACGAACTCATCGGTGCCACCTGCCGCTGCGATGTCGTCGAGCAATTGCGCGGCGGCGTCTGACCCCGGCAGGCCGAGCACGTGGGTCTTCACGCCCCGTTCGTGCCACTGGGCGGGTAGCTCGGTGAGCAACGTCGTATCCGTCTCACAATTGGGTTCGCCGTCCGTCAGCACGATGACGTTGAAGCGGTCCTCGAGCAGTCCGCGTTCGCGTGCGTCGGCGATCGCGGCATCAGCGGCCAAGAACGCCTGCCCCATGGGCGTTCCACCGTTCGGGAAGATCTTGCCCGCTTCCCATGCGTCGAGGAACTCCCCCGCCAGTTGCCAGCCAAATTGCCGATCATCGGCGAACTCCGGAACGCTACAGTCCTCCGCCCCCAAGGGGAAGCGAATGCTGGCCACCTTGAGGGATGTGGCCACGGGAGCCAGCGCGTCGTACAGGGCCTGATTGGCGATGTCCCAGCGCGAGCCGTTGCCCCAATAGGTGTCCATGCTGCCGGAGTTGTCGAAGATGACCAGGATGCTCAGGTCATCGACGAACTCGAGCGGCACGATCCCGTTGCTCGTCTCGACTCCGTCACTGGTTTCCGTTTCATCTTCCGCGCCCTCGTCAGCCGCGTCTGGGTCCACGTTCGAGTCGATGATCAGCCGATCGGCTTCGGGGGTTTGCGCTGCGGTTGGCGGCTCTTCGTCTTCGGTCGGAGCTGCGCCGTTGTCGTCGTCCAGCTCCGGCTCGGGGCCGGCCAGTTTCGTCGTTTCGTCCGTGACCTGGCGGTCCACGTTCGGCTCGTCGATGCCGTCGTCGTTTGGATCAGCTTCGACGTCCGTTCCTCGAGCATCCTGATCGTCGAAATCGGAAGCCTTGCCGCTGGCTTGTTTGTCGTCGGTCTTGCTGCCGGTGGTTTGCCCGGCGCGATCCATCTCGGTGTCGCTCACCCCACTCATCCCACCACAGCAGAGCAATAGGGTTACGGGCAGGGTCAAAACGGCATTCACAATTGCGGGGACGCGTCGCATGGGACCTCCAGAAGGGCGAGGGACGATGGACGCTGTGTGACCGCGAGGCCCGCTGATGAGCACTCGACGTTGTGGGGCGCCGGCCCGGTGACCAACGCGCCCGCGAGGTCGCAACGGGCTAGATGTAGGAGCAGATGTACTGGGCCAGACCTTCGTCCACCGCGATCGTGAATCCACTGTTTGCGGGAACGTCGAAGTGGCTCCCCGCTTCAAAGCGCTGCATGTGGTCGTCTCCGTCCAAACGGACCTGGCACACCCCGTCGGTGATTTGCATGCGTTCGGCGCTGGATGTCGTGAAGTGGTACTCGCCGGCGAAGACGACGCCGAGGGTCTTCTTGGAACCGTCGCCGAACTTCAGGGTATGACTGACGACCTTTCCGTCGAAGTAGACGTTGGCCAGCGCGGGCACACTGACGCCAGCGAATTCGAGATTTGACATGGGCGGCGGTATATCAGGAACTCGCTGACGCGATAGAGGTAACCCGCGCCGACTGTCTCGAGCCGGCAACCCGCGCGGCGCCGACGACACGGTGGAGTGAGGGATACGCCGCGCCCCGCGACAGTGAACCACTTCACACATCCAGGCATGAACCGCTTCACTCGTTGCGTGCGCGCATGGCGTGAAGTGGCTAGTGTGCGTCGTCTCGAGCAGCGTTTGCTGCATGACGGTGCTACCTGATACCGTCTGACGAACTCGGTGTTTGTTCGGGCTTCATCAGGCGCAGGTGGCTCGCCGATGGGTCCGTTTCGCGATGGACCAATCAAAGGCCCTTCTTGTATACCATTCGACGTTACCCCCATCCGCTAGTGCCATGCGATGCAGCGTTCTAGTAGCGGCGCCGTGTTTGTGGAAAGAGTCCTTCACGACGTAGTCCACTGTTCGATCCCTCACCGTTGTCGTTGCCATGCGCGTCGAAGCCAGCATTACCTCGATCTCGTGGATTCCGTCTGAAGCCGTCACGGGGGCATTCAAGCTGCCGTTCTCGATGGGCGTTGCCCACTACGATCATCCGCCGGCGGACGATCTCGGAGACATCGAGGCGATGGTGAACGAGGATCGCTGCCGTTTCTGCAATCAGCTCAGTGCGTACATCGACGTCGAAGACGACCGCATCACTGGTTACGGCTTCGTTGGCAATGGTGTCGTCGGGTCGACGACGCTGCGCATTGGACCAGCGTCGATGACCTTTGCTCCTGTGGTGTTTCCCACGTTGCGCGCCGAGCCGTCCGTATCGGCCAGCTCCGTCAAGTTTACGCAGACCTGTGGGGCGCGGACGGGCGTTCCGGCACCGCGTCCCGTCAAACGGCCGCCCTTCTTTCAGCTGGTCGCGCCAACGGCGTGGACCACCCTGGAGCTGGAGTTGTTTGCCGATGGTAGCTGCGCCGGGCAACTCGCTGGTGCCAGTCCCTTTCCTCGCCATTGGATCTACGACAACGATGGCAAGCTATTTCAGAAAAGCAGCTTGATCAGCTTCAAGAAGTGGAGCGACGAGCACTTCGGAGGGAACACGCCTTGGGGCAACGCAGATTCGCCCGCGTTGGTCAGCGCCGTCGAAAGCGCGCTCGAGCGTCAGCTCAGCCTGCACATCATGCGCGCCGGAGACGCACCGCACGTCCGCACCGTGCCGGCGGGGCGAGCGTTGTGTGTGCAGGGGGAGCTTGGGGATGAGCTGTACCTGCTCCTGGATGGTTTGCTCGACGTCTGGGCAAACGACGAACTCGTTGCCACGCTGGGGCCAGGCGTCGTTTTGGGGGAGCGAGCGTTGCTCGAAGGTGGGCGAAGGACGTCGACTCTCAGGGCGCAGACGGATTGCCGTGTCGCGTGTGCCCCCGGGGACAAGGTCGACCGAGCGAAACTCGAGGAACTCGCCACGGGCCACCGCAGGGAGCTGGCGTGACCGCAGGTGGTCAATGAAGGGGGTGCCATGAGGATGCTGTTTCTCGGCAGTGGGTCCGCCTTCACGGTTGGGGCCGACAACTATCAGTCGAACGTGCTGCTGACGTCCGCTTCGGGCCGCAATCTGCTGCTCGATTGTGGTTCAGATCTGCGTTTCGCCATGCATCGCGTCGGGTTGCGCGTTTCGGAGATCCACGACATCTACATCAGTCACGCGCATGCCGACCACGTGGGCGGGCTCGAGTACGTCGGGTTCTCCACACTGTTCGCACCGAATGTGCCCAAGCCGCGGCTGTTCGTCCAAAGGCAGCTAGCCCGGCCACTGTGGGAGCACACGCTCAAGGGCGGCATGGGCATCACCGAACACGGCCCAGCAGACCTCGGTACCTACTTCGACGTCCACGAGGTGGACGAAGGGTTCGTTTGGGAGGGGACCGAGGTCAGCCTGGTGCGGACCCCCCACGTCGTTTCCGAGGCTGCTACGATGCGCAGTTACGGCCTGATGTTGAGTGTCGAGGCGCGGCGGGTGTTCTTCACGACTGATACCTGTTACGCTCCCGACGTTTTGGCGGAAAGCTATGAGCGCGCCGACGTCATTTTCCACGACTGTGAGACCGCTGTGGCGAAATCCGGCGTTCACGCGCACTTCGACGAGCTGGCGCAGCTTCCGGAGCGCACACGGCGAAAGATGTGGTTGTACCACTACGAGGCCGGGCCGCTGCCCGATGCGAAGGCCGCGGGGTTTCTTGGATTCGTGGCACGTGGTCAACAGTTCGAGTTCTGAGTAGGCTCTGTGGGAAATGGAGATGAGGCCCCCCTACGCAACGCCGACCCAAGAACACTCGTTGCTCGACCACGCGATGTTCGGAGGCGTGGCGCGTGAGACGTTGGGTCAGTTTCTCGCCTACTGTTCAGTCACCACCGTGGGTACGGGGGATGTCGTCATCTCCGAGGGGCAAAACAGCGACGCGACGTACTTGGCGCTCAGCGGCGCCTACAAAGTGAGCATCACGACGCCTCAAGGTAAGAACGTCACCCTGGTGATCCTCGGTCCCGGTGAACTACTCGGCGAGATGTCGATGCTCGACGGTTCGTCGCCCTCGGCGTCGATCACGGTCGTGCGCTCGGGGCGGCTGTTGCGGATGCCAAAACCCCAGCTCGAAGCGCTGGCGGACTACCACCCCGGGGTCATGAAATACCTGGCTCGACTGCTCTCGGTGCGATTGAGGCGTCTCAGCCGTACTTGCGTCGACTTGGCCGCGAAGGACGTCGGCACGCGCCTGGCCGAACGGCTTCGAGATCTGGGAGAGATGTTCGGCGAGGTGAGCTCCGACGGTGTGCTGCTGGACTTGGCGCTGACTCAGCAGGACTTGGGCGACTTGGTCGGAGCGACTCGGGAGCGGGTAAACCAACTGCTCAGTCAGTGGGCGAAGGATGGAGCGATCCGTCGCCTGCACGGCAGCTTGGTGCTGGTCAAGTTGCCGCTCTGAGCTTTCGTCTACTCGGCGGCTTGCGCTTCGGTTGCAGTGCGCAGGGCTGCGAGCAATGCGTCGCAGTTCTTCTTGGCGTCACCGAACAGCATGCGGGTGTTCTCCTTGTAGAACAACGGGTTGTCCACGCCAGCGTAGCCAGCCGCCATGCCGCGTTTGAGCACGATCGTCGTTTGGGCCTTCCAGACTTCGAGCACGGGCATGCCGTAGATCGGGCTGGACGTGTCTTCCAGCGCGCCGGGGTTGACGATGTCATTGGCACCGATCACGAGCACCAGATCG
Source organism: Deltaproteobacteria bacterium (assembly GCA_003235365.1). GTDB lineage: Bacteria > Myxococcota_A > Polyangia > Polyangiales > Polyangiaceae > SZUA-265. The sequence continues at coordinate 45,606 of QJWJ01000049.1, read as the reverse complement.
GTTTCGGGGAAGTCGTCGTTGAGCTCTTCCATCTCCAGCACGATGTCGTACGGAACTTTCGCCTCGGCGAGCAGCACGTTCATGTGACCGGGCAAACGCCCTGCCACTGGGTGGATCCCGAAGCGAACCAACGCGCCGCGTCCGCGCAGCACGTTGGTGATCTCGTACAGCGGGTGCTGGGCTTGAGCCACGGCCATGCCGTAACCAGGGACGATGATCACGCTGCGCGCGTCGAGCATGAGCTCCACGGTCTCGTCCAGATCCACCGGTGTGACTTCGCCTTCGACCTGGGTCCCCGAGCCAGAGCTCGTTCCCGTACCGAAGCCACCGAGGATCACGCTGACGAACGAGCGATTCATCGCGGCGCACATGATGTAGCTCAGAATCGCACCGCTACTGCCGACCAAGGCGCCGGTGATGATGAGCAAGTCGTTGCTCAGCATGAAGCCGGCGGCGGCAGCTGCCCAACCCGAATAACTGTTGAGCATGGAGACCACGACGGGCATGTCCGCGCCGCCGATGGCCATCACCATGTGCACGCCGATGGCGCCGGAGATGGCGGTCATGACGTACAGGGCCAACATTGCTTCGTCGTGCGGGCCGCCGACGAAGCTGATGCCGTAGTAGACGCAAGCCAACACGGCAACGACGTTCAGCACGTGGCGCGCGGGTAGGAGTAGCGGCTTACCACCGATGAAACCTTGCAGTTTGCCGAACGCGATGACCGAACCGGTGAACGTCAGGGCACCGACTAATACACCGACGTAGATCTCGATTTGGTGAATCGTCGCCGCAGCGCCTTCGTGGACCACGCTCGTATCGAGGAACGTCGCGTAGCCGACCAATACCGCCGCCAACCCGACGAAGCTGTGAAGGATCGCAACCAGCTGCGGCATGCTGGTCATCTCCACCTTGGCGGCCAACACCGCGCCGATCAGTCCGCCGACGGCGAGCCCCCCTGCGAGCAAGCCGTATGCGCTGACCTCGTTGCTCAGCGCCGTCGCAACGACGGCAATGGTCATGCCGATGATGCCGAACAGATTGCCGCGGCGGGCCGTTTCTTGAGTGCTCAAGCCGCCCAGGCTGAGAATGAACAGAACGCCGGCGGCCAGGTAGGCAACAGTTACCAGATTGTCAGTCATCCTGTGCTCTCACTTGTGAAACATGCGCAGCATGCGTTGGGTGACCAGAAAGCCACCGCTGATGTTGATGGTTGCTACCAGAACTGCGACCGCCGCGAGCAGTGTGACGGGGGCGTCGACCGGGCCGGAGATCTGCAACATACCGCCGACCAAGATGATGCCGCTGATGGCGTTGGTGACGCTCATCAGCGGGGTGTGGAGCGCGGGAGTGACGTTCCATACCACCTGCCAACCGACGAAGCACGCGAGTACGAACACCGTGAAATGACTTGAAAATTCTGGGGGTGCAGTCAAACCGATCAGGGCAAACACGGCGCCCAGGACGATCAACGCCGGCCAGGGTGACCCGCTCTTCTTCTCTTTGTCCTTGGCCGAAGGCGACGGGGCCGCGGTCGGCGCCGGAGCAGCTGGTTTGGTCACTGCCGGGGCGTCCGGTTTCGGTGGCGGCCACATCAGCTGGCCCTTCTCGAGCACGAGTGCCCCTCGGACGACCTCGTCGTCGTGGTCGATCCTCCATTGCTCACCACCGCCCATGTCGGTGAGCAGGTGAACGAGGTTCGTGCCGTACAACTGACTGGCGGTGGGAGCCAAGCGACTGGGCATGTCGACGTAGCCGATCACCGTGATGCCGTTGTGCTCGACGACTTTGCCCGGCACCGTAAACTCGCAGTTGCCACCTGCTTCGGCGGCGAGGTCGACGATGACCGAGCCCGGCTTGAGGTGAGCGACGACGTCTTGGGGTAGCAGTTTCGGCGCCGGCTTCCCTGGGATCATCGCGGTGGTGATGATGATGTCCACCTCTTTTGCCTGCTGTCGAAACAGCGCCATTTCTGCGTCGATGAACTCCTTGCTCATCACCTTGGCGTATCCGCCTTCGCCGGTGCCATCTTCATTGAACTCCAATTCCAGGAATTCGGCACCCATGCTTTGCACCTGCTCCTTGACCGCCGGTCGCGTATCGAAGGCGCGCACGATCGCGCCGAGCCCGCGCGCGGAACCGATCGCCGCCAAGCCCGCCACGCCCGCGCCGATTACCATCACCTTTGCCGGAGGAACCTTACCCGCCGCGGTGATCTGGCCCGTGAAGAAGCGCCCGAAGAAGCTCGCAGCCTCGATCACCGCGCGATAGCCGGCGATGTTCGCCATGGAGCTCAGGGCGTCCATCTTCTGTGCGCGGGTGATGCGCGGGATTTGGTCCATCGCCAGCGCCGTGACCTTGCGGGCCCCGAGCTTGTCGAGCAGTTCCTTGTTGGTAGCCGGCCACAGGAAGCTGATCAGCGTTTGTCCTTCGCTGAGCAGGTCGCATTCGTGCACACCGGTGTTCGGGTTGAGTTCGGGGGGGCGGACCTTGATGACGACTTCGGCTTTCCAGACCTCGGCGGTTTCCTGGATGATGCACGCCCCTGCCGCTTCGTAGGCCTCGTCCGTGAGCGACGCCGCGGCGCCAGCTCCGGTTTCGACACAGACCTCGAAACCCAGCTTGATCAGTTTCTTGACCGTATCCGGCGTTGCCGCGACGCGGCGCTCACCGGAATGGATCTCCCTCGGGATGGCTATTTTCATGGCTACGAACGAAGGTTTCAGCTCGGGAAAGGGTCCCCGAAGCACCCGCGTCCATAACCCAAAACCGGGTTTGGGGGGACGCTTTCAGGGTCCGGGGCGCATCCCCTTTGTTTCCGGTGTGCGTCGCGCCCGCCTTTGCCCGGCCACCCCCAGTGACGGCTCGAAAAAAGTCCCGGCTTGCTGCACTTACGGGCGTTCCCGCCGCTGGGAACCGACAGGCGGACCGAGCCCTCAGACCACCGGCGGTCCGCGTGACGACGCGTGGGCTTCGCTCTTGCCGTCTCGTGCCGGTTTGCGCCGTCTGCACGTGTGGGCCGTGGGTCGTGCTGGAGGAGTGGCGTTTCTATCGCGGAGTGCGCGCCAGGCGGCCGGAACGCGTTTTCACGGCAACTCGTCTGTGACGCGGGTCGAATGCGCGCTAACGAGGTACGTCGCGATGACTTCTCGGCTTCGTCCGAAGACACGAATGAGGTTCACCACAATGAAAGCATCGAAGACAGGCGCCCTGTTGGGGACTTTGGGCGCGTTGCTCGTGCCCGCGGTCGCTATTTCGGCACTGAACGTTCCACACTCGTTCTCCTCTGGCGATCCAATCAGCGCGTCGCAGATGAATGAGAATTTTGCCGCCATCAAGGCGACGGTCGACGCTCTGGAGGCGAAAGCCTCGGCGACTGACGAAGCCCTCCAAGCGCTTTCCTCCACCAGCGTGCAGTCGGTCAACGGCTTGAAGATGGCGAAGGTCTACTGTGGGGCCACCTGTCCGTCGGCTTCATCGGGTACCGTTTCTGACGTGGTGAACACCGAGGTCGGAACGTTCGTGGTGACCTTCGCCGAACCCTTCTCGGGTGACGTGGTTTGCACGTGCACGTCGATGCGCCCGAATCGCCGCTGCTGGATGAATACTGCCGGCGTGACGTCCGAGGCGACTGTCTACACGACCGATTTGGTGGGAAACGCGGCTGACGGCAATTTCATGCTGACCTGTATGGGCCTTCCCTGATCGGTTGTGAGCGGCCGTTCCTTCTCGACGCCTTCTTTCACCTGGTCCGTCGTCGTAACGCAGCCGCACCGAGTGCACCCAACAACCCCAGCAGGATCCCCGGCCCCGACGTCGGCGTCGTCCCGCGCGGCGTGAAAGTGCAGCCCCCTTCATCGTCGTCTGAATCGTCCGACTCGGTTGACGCGGCGGTACCGGCAGGGGCGCCGTTCGTTCCACTCGGACTCGGCGCGACGTCTGGGGTCGATGTTGGCGCGACGGGGACTCCGGCGCTGCCCCCACTGGGCGGCGCAATCCGGTCCATGCCACTGGTGCCGCCCGCGCCGGTTGCCCCGCCGCTTCCTCCCGCACACGGCGTGCCCATCATCGCTTCGGCGCCGTAGTTGCAGCACAGGCCGTCCACGCAGGTGAACACGCCATTGCAATCATCGTCACAGGTGCACGTTGTCGAAACGCACGCCCCGGCTTTGGCATCGGCGGCGAAGGTCGCGATGCTCGAACAGCTAACCAAGACGCTCAACATTCCCAAGAGGTGTTTCACATGCATCATCGGGCCGATCTTGTCAGATGGTGCCGTTTTGGCCAAACCTCTTGAGCAAGAGGGGTGGCGCGGCATCAAACTGCGACGGTTGTCCCAACGATGACGGTCGTCGATCAGAAGGCGAAGTACACTCCGAGCATCGGTTGCAGCACTGCATGCAGGCCGATGCCCTCTGCGCCAAACAGCGCCAAAGCCTGGACGTGGGTGTCCACGAGTACCCAACGCCCTCGGTACAGTTCCACCCCGACGAGCGCGCCGCTCGAGATCTCGTGGTTGCCGCGCGCGTGGACGTAGCCGCTGCGAAATCCCAGATACGGGTTGAGGAACGTGCGCTTGCCTCCGCCGAGCATGTCCGAGTACAGGTCGCCGCCCAGGCTGATCGCAAACCAGTCACTGCCCTTCACTTCCAAGGAGCGCGCGACATCGACGTCGACGCTGAAGCCGCGGCCGGCCATGATGCTGGCTCCGCCACCCAAGAACGTTTCAGATCCGGGGCCATTCAAGTCGAACATCGATACGAGCCGCAGTCCTGGCCACAGTTTGGGCTCTGCTTGCACCTCGCCCTGGTTGGCCAGCGTCGTGCTGAGGGTCACGTACACGGTGGAGCGCGCGGCTCGGTCCCGCATCCAACGCAGGTCGCCTTGCACCTGGTCGATTTGCGCGCGCAGTCGGGCCAGGTTGGTTTCCAAGACGACCATGTCTTTGACGCTCTCTGCTTTTTCCAGCAGCGCTTCGTAACGGGCCAACGCAGCCATCAGGTTGCGAAGTAGGATTTCCGCATCGAAGTAGCGCCGCCCGATGTCCTGGGTTTCCACCTTGCGCGAGATCAGGCGCCCGAAGCCGCCGACGCGGTCGAGAAACTCCTCGGTGCGAGCCGTGGGCAGCCGAACCGAGAGCGCCGCGCCGTAGCTGGACTGGGTGTCTTCGACGACGTCGTTGACGATCTGTCCGCCGATGCTTTGTACGAGCTTGCGAACCTTCTCGGTCGTCGCGTCGATGTTCTCGACCTGGACCGTGAGTCGCGCCTCGATGTCTCGCATCTCCGGCATGCCTCGTTCGCGTTCGGACGGCTTGGCAGTCGGCGGCGGCTTTGCCGTTGGTTTGGGGGCAACTCTGGGGCCCGAGCTCCTGATTGCCGGTGCCGCGGCCAACGGTCCCGTCAGCAGAATGTCGCCCCCTGAGGCGGAAATCGCCTGCGACGCCTGGAGCGCGTCGCCGAGTCGACGGGCGTGCTGCTTGGTAAAGTCGAGCCGCGGGCACGCTTCGGGGTCCACTCGGCACAGCTCGTCGAGGCCGCCGTCCCCGACGCTGGCCTGGACGGGTGGGGGGCTATACGGCTGTGCTACTTGGATGTTCAGCGCAGCCGGCGCTTGTTTGGGGGCGGACAGTTGACGCTGCCGGTTACTCCCTGCGCAGCCGAGTGCCGATAGCGCGAGCAGCGCGGTGATCCACAAAGCACGTTTCACATTTGTCTCCGTTCGTTGAGCGACTGCTGACTCGGATTACGCTTCGCGACGGACGAAGTTGCCCGACGATCCTTGGTTCCCGCGCGGTTTCCGGGCCCGCGACCTGTCCGGCATCGGCCCTGGGGCGAAATTGTGCGTCACGCTGCCTCGACCACGCCAGCGTCGATTCAAAGCTCGAACCGGCCGCGACCAGGCGCGCCAGTTGGGGGCCAGTTCAGGGGAGGCTCGAAGGTGTTTGATTGTGTGGTTTGGGGGTGTCAAGGCGCGTCATCAGTCGGCGCATCACGCGGGGCGGTGGGCGCGTCTCTCGTCGTATTGCCGACGCAGCCCGTTGAAGTCCGGCGTGAAGGGGCGATCAGCCAATACCCGCACACGCCGAACGCGGTCCATGCGGAACATGCGCGGCTGCCCCGACTCCGCATCGCGCGACAGCAGGTACCAGGCTGGCGGTTCCACGAGCAAGCCGTGAGGTTCGGCGATGCGCTGGCTCTGGTTGCCGTGACGGTCGGTGTAGTGGAAGCCGAGGCAATGGTTGTCGGCGAAGGCCTGCTCGAATGCCGACAACAGCTCTGGCGGCGCGTCCCCCAGCTCTTCCAACACGCGCTGCGTCGCGGGGCGGCTGACCACCACGCGGCCCACCAGCGCGCGCAAGCGGCGCTGCCGCTCGTCAGGGATGCTGGTGAACACTTTGTTGAGCGCCGAGCGAGCGTTGCGGCTCCACGGCAGATTGCCCGCCGCTGTCGACAACTGCGCCGCAACCCACAGTGACGTCACTTCGTCGATGGACAAATGAACGGCGCGCAGGCCTCTATCACGGTCTAGATAGACGCCTCCGCCCGGCCCCGAATCGGTGCGAATGGGCCAACCGCGACCTCGGAGTGAGGCGAGGTCGCGCAGCACCGTGCGCCGGCTGACGCCCAGCGTGGTGGCGATGGCCTCGACGGTTTGCACGTCGCTGACGCGCAGCAAGTCCAACAGGTCCATGACTCGATCCGTGCGTGTCATTGGTGACAATTTCTGTCATCAGGACGGTCCAATCAATACCCATGACTCATCTCCAGACAATCGACCTATTCGTATTCAACCGCCTAGCAGACTGGGAAATCGGCCTGCTGACGGCGCACCTCAACTCTTTCGAAGGGCAGTTCTTGCCGTCGCGGTTTCGCGTGCGCACAGTTGGAACCAACTTGGATGGTGTGCTCACGATGGGGGGGCTGCGTGTGACTCCCGACGCAACCCTCGGCGACGTGAAACCCAGCGAGCAGACGCTGCTCGTGTTGCCCGGTGGCTTGGGCTGGGAGCGTGGTGAGCACCGGGGAGCCGTCGAGCTAGCGTGTCGCGTGATCGATGCGGGGGGAACGGTCGCTGCCATTTGCGGGGCGACGTTCGCGCTGGCCGGCGCCGGGCTTTTGGACTCGCGATTGCACACGAGCAACGCCAAGGAGTACCTCGAGGCGAGTGGTTATCGCGGCGGTGCCAACTATCGCCAATTGCCGGCGGTGACGGACGGGAACGTCATCACCGCGAACTCGACGGGGGCAGTCGAGTTTGCTCGCGAAGTCTTTCGTGTCGTCGGCTTGTATCCGTCGGCCGTGTTGGATGCCTGGTACGGCTTGCACAAGACGGGTGATGCGAAGCATTTTGCGCAGCTGTTGTCAGCGTCGACTGGAAACACGGGACAGTAGCATCCGTGTGAACTGTTGCAGTCACGCGGGCGTGTCCCACCGGTGTTGCTCACGAATGCGGACGTGCGCCCGGTCGCCGACGAATCGGCGAGGCACGCCGTTTCTGAAGAGAAGGCCGCACCTCGCCGATCGTTAAAAGCCGAATGCAGTGAACACGCCGTTGCACCGTGAAGATTTAGCGCTCAAATTTAACTGGCTAATGTTAGCCGCCGGCGCAAAGTAGGGACGGTCAACCCGTTCCAACTCGCGACATGCGGGGGCGGCTCGTCTGAGAGGCGCGTACGGGAACTCCCGTGGTCTTCGCAGGAGCTCGATGGTGCAACCGGACAACACGCCGATTACGGGATTGAGCGTCCTGGATAGCGACGAAACGACGGCTGAGGTGTCCGCCGGGCGCTCTCAACACGTTCCATTGCGTCCAGTCTTGCAGCTGCTGCATCCGGTTCCCGCTCTGCACGAGCTGACGACCTCCATCACGATCGGTCGAGCAACCGCGTGTGACCTGGTGCTGCCGGGAAAGCGTGCGTCCCGTGTGCACTGTCGCCTCGTCGTCGACGGCGATCTGGTGAAGGTCGTCGATGCCCAGAGCCGCAACGGTACGTTCGTCAATGGGGTTGCAGTCCACGAGGCCGAGTTGTGCGTTGGTGACGTGGTTCGAATCGGTGATTGGGTCGGCATCTTCGATCGACGCTCCCGTGCAACGCCGCAGAGGTCGTGGACGACCTCTGGCAGCGACGCGATGGGGATGGTCGTCGGCGCCGAACTCGGAGCCACGCTCGAACGCGTCGAGGCAATTGCACGAACCTCACTGCCGCTTGCCATCTGTGGTCAAAGCGGTAGCGGCAAGGAAGTCGTGGCCAAGTTTCTGCACGACGCCAGCGGGAGAACCGGGCCGTTTCTAGCGATCAACTGCGCAGCCATCCCTGAGCACCTAGCGGAGTCGGAGCTGTTTGGCCATCAGCGCGGTGCATTCACGGGGGCGGCCCGAAACCACCTGGGGGCGTTGCGTCGCGCCCATCAAGGAACGCTGCTCCTCGATGAAGTCGGTGATCTATCGCTAGCGGTCCAAGCCAAGTTGCTGCGCGCACTCGAAGACAAACACATCACCGCAGTCGGTGCCGATCAGGCGACCGCCGTCGACCTGCGCATCGTGGTCGCTGGGCAACAACCGCTTGCCGAACTCGTGGCGGCGGGGCGGTTTCGCGGCGATCTGTATGCGCGGCTCAATGGTCTCGAGGTTGCGCTTGCACCGCTGTGTGAGCGGCGCGACGAGATCTTGGAACTGTTTCTGCGGTGCTACTCGCGCTACCTCGATGGGGTTCGACCCAGGTTGTCAGGAGAATTTGCCGAGATGCTGCTGCTTCAGCCCTGGCCGTACAACGTCCGGGAGCTCTTGCTCACAGCACAGCGCCTGGCAGCGCTGCACGGTGAGCGGTACCTGCTCGACGTACGACACGCTCCTGCAAGTTGGATTTCGTTTGAGCAACGGGGAGAGACGGATTCGGAGCCACCGGAGCTCGGGCCAGTCAAGCTCCACAGCGTTCCGCAACTGCGTGAGTCGCGGCGCTTGCAACAGTTGGCGAAACTGCATCGCGCGATCGACGTGCACGGAGGCAACGTCACTCGAGCTGCGGAGTCGTTGGGGATCTCGCGTGGACGGGCCTACCGTTTGATGGAATCGGGCCGAGACAAGCAGCAAGGCGATTGAGGGATCGGTGCCGCCCGACGAGTCCACTGAAGTGCCCGGATACGAGCTACGTCGTTGCGTGGCCTCCGGAGGAATGGGCGAAGTCCAAGAAGGCGTGCATCGGGTTACAGGTCGTCGGGTCGCCATCAAGCTGATGCGAGTCGAAGCGCACCAGCGCGTCTCGATTCGCGAGCGGTTCGCCAGAGAGGTCAAGATGCTCGGCGCGTTGGAGCACGAGAATATCGTGACCATCCTCGACGCGGGTCGTCTGGACGGGGATCGCCCGTATCTGGTCATGGACTTCATCGACGGTCGAAGCCTTCGCGAGGTTTTGGAAGTTGAGGGGCCCGTCGAACCGCGCAGGGCGGCGCTCATTGCCCGACAGGTTGCTCGCGCGCTCCGTCACGCTCACGCGGCGGGCGTCGTACACCGTGACTTGAAGCCGGCAAACATCATGCTCGAAGCGGGCTCCGATCACGTCGTGTTGATCGACTTCGGCATCGGGCGAAGCGTCGTCGAGAACGACGACAGCACCGACTTGACCTGCACCGGAGCATTGCTCGGAACGCCGCACTACATGGCGCCGGAGCAGGCGCGTGGCGAATCTGACGTCGGCTCACCCGCGGACTGTCATGCGTTCGGGCTCGTCCTGTACGAAATGCTCACGGGTGAGCGGGCGCACCGCGGTGACAATCGCCAGGCGATTCTGCACCATGTGCTGTACCATCGCGTATCGCCATTGCCCCAGCAACTGACGAACACCGAGGTCGGCAGTCTGGTCGAGCGTTGTCTGGCGAAGGATCCCGCACGGCGTCCTTCGGCCAACGACATCGTACGAAGCTTGGACGCGTTTCTACAGAACGCTGGTTGCGACTCGTCCGCGCCGACGTGGTCGTCGGTCGCCGCCGACCCCCCGCCGCGGCATTGGGGTTTGGCGGTGAGCGCTGCAGCACTGATCGTGGGCGTTGGGGTTGGGTGGGGTGCCAACGAACTGAGCGCGAGGCGGTCCCAAGTGAGTGGTTCGGCGTCGATGGTCGACGGGCTCGACAGCGCCGCCTGTGAGGAGGTGCGGCCTGCGCCCGTTGGCGTTGAGCCGGAGACGCCCCCCCGCGAGACCGGTGCGGGCGAAGACCCGCCGCTGCCTCCGGTCGCGCCCACGACTCTTGTCGACCCCCCCACGCGGGCGGCGGTCGCGGAGTCCGGGCCTTCGAATCGCGCGCCGGTTTCCAGGTCGCCCGTTCCTGACCGACGATTGATCGAGAAGCGGCGACGTCAGCTCGCCGTTTCGCGGCGCGAAACGGAGCCGCAACGGCGCCAAGCCGAATCATCTCCCCAAGAGAAAGCCGGGGCGGTGTCCGTTGTGCCCCCAGAGGTGGCGCCGAGACCGACTCCCCCCCTCGTCAGACCACTGCTGGACAACCCGTACGGGGCCTCACGATGAGTCGAGGCGGCAGCACTTGCCGATGGTGCTCGTTCATCACGGCGTTCGTGGCTGCTTCGGTGTTTCGATCCGCGATTGCGGCCCCTGCCGGAGCGACGGCTGATGGATCGGCTGACGGCCCCCAGCCGGATGTCTCAGGCTGTTCTCGGAACGCGGCTAGCGAGCTGTTCAACGAAGGAATGAGTCGCGCCGCGCAGGCCGATCACGAAGCGGCGCTGAAAGCCTTTCATGCGGCCTACCAGTGCAAGCCTCACTTCGCGACGCTGTACAACATCTCGCAGGCGAATGCGGCCCTGGGTCGTTTTGATTCGGCGATCGAGGCGTTGCAACGCTACGCGCTCGAGGCTGGCGATCGGATCAGTGATGAGGAGCGGATGCGTGTGCGGCAACAAGTCGAAGCGCTGCGCGTCGCATTGGACGAGGCACAGCCGAAGGAGCCGCGGCGAGAAGCCAAAGCACCGGCTGAACGTTTCATCGAAGTCGACGTGCAGTGCGACATTCCGGGGACCAAGCTGCTTGCCGGGCAGGCAGAGCTGGCAGAGTTCCCTTTTCCACGACGTGTGAAGGTGCCGGGAGAGACCGACGCGCTGCGTTTCGTGAAGTACGGCTTCGTCGACCAACGGATCACGCCCCCCGCCGAGGGGCAATCTCTGAATTGCCAGCTGAGTCCAGCCGATGCGGCCGGTTTGAGTACTGGAAGCCTCGAAGTAACGGGTGGAGTGGCTTCGGTCGAGATTGATGGCGTGCAGTGGCCGGACTTGAAGAGTGTTCCCGTGGGCGTACACCTCGTCCGCGCTCAGTCGCCAAGTGGGGAGAAGTTCGAGGGCCTGGTTACCGTGAGTGAGAATCGCCGAGCGAGGTGGATTCTTCCCCAGCGCGAAGTCGCGCCGCTCGTCGTACCCCAGACGGCGCACGACGGCCTTCCCACCTCGAGTGTGGTTCTGGGCAGTGTGTCGCTCTTGGCGGGAGGTGCCGCGATTGGGCTCAGCGCGTGGAATCATCAGCGATACGCGGATTGGAAGACCACCGACGACGACTTGCAGGCCGCGCGTCGTCGTCGGCTTTCGACCCAGGACGCCGCCGCGTTCCACGACTTGCAGGAAGAAAACAACGAGCGCCTCGCGTCGGTTCGCACGGTCGGCGCGACGTCGATCGGGCTGGGAATCGTGGCGGTAGGAGCGTTGGTAACTGCGTTCTACATCGCGGTGTCCTCAGACGACGAACTGCAGATCGGGGTTGCCGCTCATGGCGTGAACGTGCGGGGGCGATGGTGACGGGTTGCGTGGAACTCAGCTGGAAGGGCGTGGCAATGGGTAAGGGATTGATGCTAAATGAGCGTTGGCGATTCGCGAACGCTCATTCGATAATCGTGCTCGCCCATTTGGTCGGCGCGTTGTGCGTGACGGGCTGCTACTCGGGAAAGACTCGGCCGCTGGACTTCAGCACCGAGGTACGAGTCGACGCGTCCAACGAACCCCACAACGAAGGGGGGCCCGCCGATGATCCTTCGGGTCCGGCCGCGGCAGACGACTCTGCTTCCGATTCCCCGACGAGTAGCCCTTCGACGGTCTCACCGCCGCGGGATGAGTTGGCTACACCCACTGGGTTGGACGACTCACCGGGGACCAGCCCCGTCGATGGCGGAATCTGTCGCGGCGACGGTTGCGATGCCGGTTCGGCGAGGCGATGTTCCGAGCCTCAAGCCCTATGCAACGGCTCTTGTATGGACGTTTGGGCCAATCCGCTCAATTGCGGTGTGTGTGGTCACCAATGTCCTTTGGGGGGCTCGTGCGACAAGGGCGTTTGCGAGTGCCCGGACGGGTCCACGCCTTGCGATGACGTCTGCAGCGACACGAGTCGTGACACGAACCACTGCGGCCAATGCGACCACTCCTGTCGCGTCGGAGAGTCGTGCATTGCCGGCAAGTGCGTCTGCGAGAGCGGCGCTTGTGCGTCGGATGCCGGAGTAGTCGACGACGCAGGGGCTGGCTCGGACGCTTCGACAGCGGCGCTCCAGGGCTGCCTGGCGACTTGTGACCCACCCCATCAGTGTGAGCAGGGCATTTGCTCGTTGCCCGACGGGTGGAAGCTCTGCAACGGCGAGCAGGCGGTCCAAGTGTCTCTCGATGACCGAAACTGCGGCGAGTGTGGCAACCGTTGTGGCGCAGAACAGATATGCGAGCAAGGAGTGTGCAAGTGCTCCATGTCGCGAATTTCCTGTCAGGACCTGTGCGTTCTGGATGACGAGTCAGCGTGCACCGTGTGCGGCATCGAGTGCTCTGGTCCAGAGGTGTGCCGTGGCGGCAAGTGCGTGCTGCCCGAGGGTTGGATGGACTGCGCTGGCGTTCCAACGTCGCGCGTCGATCCGAACAACTGTGGTGGCTGTGGGAACGTGTGTCCCCAGACTGAGCCCTACTGTGTCGAAGGCTCGTGCCGAGCGACGTGTCCCGCCACCCACGAGATGTGCGACGATTTCTGCGTCTACCTGGCGGGTGAGCGGGATCACTGTGGCTCTTGTTTCAACTCATGCCCGACCCTCCAGATCTGCGCTGGTGGCACGTGTTCGCTTCAGCAACGTTGAGCGTGGGGCACGCGAGGACCGCGAGTTTGCGGGCCGCGCGTCGTCGGTAGCTACACCTCTCGCTCAGCCGCCGTCGCTGCCCATGCCGCTGTCAGCTGCGCCTGCGTCGTGGGACATCATCAGTGGTTCGCTGAAATCGTGGAGGTAGACGTAGTCGTTGTCACTGACGATGGAATGGCAAGTCACGCACATGGGGACGTCGAACCCTTCCATCGCAGCGCCATCGGGATCGGTCATCACTTCTCCGGAAGGGGTTACCTGCAGCCAAAACCACTCGCCGTTGGTCTTGGCCATCACCGTGAGCGCCATCGGATCTTCGGCGTCGGCGCTGGGGTAGTTCTCCTTGACGATGACGCTGCCGTCTGGGAGCGGAAGTGTTCCGTCCTTCTCGGCCTCTTCGACCACTGAGTTCCGATACGTCTGCACGAACATGGCGTTGCCACCCGGTGCGTGCCCCGACGATTGCATACGCGTTGCGTTCTCCTCGAAGGTCGACCACTCGGTGTAGCCCTCGTAGGAATCGATGACTGCCTGAGCCTCTTCCGACGGTTCGAGCAGGGAAGGTTTCGTCGGCGTCGAGAAATCGTGCAAGAACACGTAGTCGTTGTCTTCGACGTCGGAATGGCAATCGACGCACATGGGCACGTCCGTGCCCTCTACCGGATCGCCGTTTGGTCCGCGCATCACCTTGCCGTCGGGGGTCATCTGCAGCCAGAACCACTCGCCGTCCATCTTCGCCATGATGGTCAGGGCCATCGGATCCTCGGCAGCGTCGCTGGGGTAGTTCTCCTTGACTATCAAACTGCCGTCGGGGAGCGGAAGCGTGCCCGTTTCTTCCGCGGCAACGACGACATCGTTGCGGAAGGTCTCGACGAACATGGCGTTGCCGCCCGGCGCGTGCCCCCCAGACTTCATCCGATCGACGTTCTCCGAGAAGCGCGTCCATTCCTCGTAGCCATCGATGCTTTCGATCACCTCCATCGCGTCTTTGGAAGGGTCGGCAAACATCGCTGCTGGCGGGTCTGGTTCGGGTTTGCCCGAATCGGTGTCTCCGCTTCCATTGGGCTTTGCGTCATCGGTCTGGTCGTCGTCGGTCGTGCCAGAGTCTGCCTTCTGGGTCGGGTCGTCGGTGGACGTCGTCGAGTCGTCGGAATCGTCGTCACAGGCTGCAATGTTGACGGTCGCGAGCAGTGCGCCGAGCCAGGCCCAGCTGTTGAAACGGTGTCTAGAAACCATCGTCGTTCTCCGTAGGAGCGGGAGTTGAAGGCAGCTGTCGCCGCCACGATTGATGCCCTACGTGCGACCCGCGGAGCGGTTACGGTTCACGCACTCTTTTTTCGTGTTCGTCTACTGACGCGACGCGCTGCGCGTCAGGAATCACCTGGGCGGCGAGTCAGCGACTGGCGCGGAAGCCCACGGTGCGGGTGCCGAGCAGCGCGCCAGCAATCACGAACACGGCGATCGGCAGCACGTGGCCGAACACGACGTGGTCGATCGCGACGCTGGGGCAGCGGAGAACCATGACCAGCGTGCCCCAGGCACCGGCGGCAAGGCCGGCAAGCGCGCCTCGCGTCATTGGCGACCAGGGATCGCTCCGGCGCAGCCACAGCAGGCATAGCGTCATCAGCATGGCGCTGATCATGCCGTGCATCACGGCACACATCGCGTCTGCCATCCACGTCGTTGGCATCGGTGGGGTTTCCAAGGTCAGCCACGTGACGGCTGCGACCGCAGCGGCCAGTGCCGGCGTCGTGCCCAGGGCTTTGGCGAGGTGCTTGGGGGTCAACGCGTTGAGCGTCGCGCCCTGCACCGCCGCTCTCGTAGCCCAAAGCGCCGCTGTTGCGGCACTCAGCGCGATGGTCAGCACGTATGACAGCGGACGTTCCGAATCGGCCCTGCCAATCAGTGCGCTTGCCGCGCCGACCAGCACTGCTGCAGCGAGCAACGACCAACCTCTGACCACCCGCTGTGACCGCGTCGGCGCTGGGGTTTGCTGAACGTTCCGTAGAACACGCTCGCGCAGCTCGTCGGAAGTCACGTCGAACCTCCCCCGAAGAACTGCAGTAGCCGGACGCGAAGGAGCGCACCGGCGCGATGGGCGCGAACCTTGGCTGAGCCCGGCGTCAGATCGAGCACGGTTGCCGTCTCTTCAACGCTGAACCCTTCGAGGCGCAACATCACGAACGCGTCGCGTAGACTCGTCGGTACCCGTTCCAACTCCTGGGTGATGACGTGGTCGAGCTGACGCGCGTAGGCCTGCTCTTCGGGTGAAGTGTTGGGTGCGGGAAGGTTGGCGTCGCTTGCGTCGACCGCATCGTTCTCTCGCCAACGCGTTCGCTTGCGACTCCAGTCGATGGCAACCCGACGGGCGATGGTGTACGCCCAGGGTTCGACGCGCCCGCCCCTGGCGAAGGTGGCGCGAGCTTCGTGCAGCTGGAGGAACGTCTGCTGGACGATGTCTTCTGCTGCGATGTGCGATCTGACCATGCTTCGTATGAATGCCAAAAGGCGTGGCGCAAGCTCATCGTACAGCGCAGCGAACGCCGCGTCTTCTCCCTCGGCGTAGCGGTCCATCGCAGCGCTTGCCGCCGAACGCGTCGTCCCATCCGCCACGGCGCCCACGCTACCATGGCGCGCAGGCCGTTGGAACGGCGTCCGTGGCCAACCGGTATTGGCGGGAGCGGTGCAGGCACCGACGCGACCGGTTCCGACGCTCATTCTCCGTACTACGTGCGCAGTGCGGCCTGGTTACATCCAAACCGTGGTGCTCAGCCCACGACCGCATCGCCGTGACACCAGGATCGGCGGACACCGGCTGAGGCATGGCGTTGACCGACCGACGCCGATGGGATTTGACCGAGGGCCGACCGGGCGGCGCCTCGTTCTGCCAGCACGACTGACGCCGCCAAAGGCTTTGGGCTGCGCGGGGTTGAACCCGACGATGACCGCGGCCGACGCTGATCTCACACTGCAAGGTGCCACCTTGCCTGACCTCCTACACCCCAGCGCGATGCGCCGAATTGACCAGGCCAACGCCGAGCCCGTGATTGTCATGGCGTTCGCCGGGGGCAACTCCGGGGGCTTGTTTGCGGATCTCCTCAAACGAGCGACGTTTGCGCCGTCGACCTTCCGAGCCGAGGCGTTTGCGGAAGACCTGTTCGTTCGCAACTTCGTCGGCGAGTGTTTCCGCGTGTCGGTGGGAGGAGCTCACCCCACGTTGGTGACTGAACACTTGCTGCGGCTGCTGACCGCCCCCCCGACGGACGCGGCCGTCGTCGATTTTCGAAGGCAGATCATCTGGGAGCTGTCCCAGTCGCCGGGCCTGCGCCGGAAGTTTGAAGAGCTCTATCTCGGTTTGGGCCGCCTCCGAACGGTGCTGGAAGGGACTTCCGCCGGATTCGGTGGCGATAGCAACCGTCGTCAGTTGAGCGTGCTGGAAGGGTTCGCAGACGTCGTCGAGTTGATGACCCAAGGATTCGCCACGGCCCAGTCGGGGTTGCAGCGCCTGTCGGCCTTCGGCACTGCGGTACGCAACTCCGAGGCATTCCGCTCGCTGGTCGAGCTGCTTCGCTACGACGAGGGCATGGCTGCCGTCGAGTTTCGAGTCGGGATTGGCGCCGACGGCCGCGTTCGAAAGCTCGAGCTGTTGAAGGTCGACGAAGCGAAGGAGAACGCTTTCGTCAATCCACCGTGGCGACGCTGGCTCGCGAAGCTGGAGCTGTTTGGTCGCGGGTTTGCGTTCGGTGATGGCGAAGTGATGGCGCGCTTGCTCGACGCAGTATTCGAAGGCATTGCACCGACGTTGCCGCTGCTGGTGCAGTTGTTGGGCGACATGGAGTTCTATCTCGGTGGATTGAGCTTCGCCGATCGAGCGGCGGCTGCGGGCTTGCCGGTGTGCTTGCCGGACATCGTCACTGCCGGTCAGCCTCGGCGCATCTCGGGCCTCTTCAATCCGTTGTTGCTCTCGCAGGGCAAGCCAGTACCCTGCGACATCGAGATCGACAGGCACGACGCCACCGTGCTGATCACCGGCCCGAATTCGGGTGGAAAGACGCGCTTGCTGCAGGCTTTGGGGTTGTCGCAACTGTTGGCTCAGGTCGGCTTGTTCGTCCCAGCGCATTCGGCGCAGATGGTGCTGGCTCCGTCTTTGGTGGTTTCACTCATCCAAGAAACGCGCTTCGATCAGAGTGAGGGGCGCCTGGGCATGGAGTTGATGCGGATTCGGGGCCTGTTCGAGTCCCTGCCGAGCGGCGCGATGGTGATCCTGGACGAACTGTGTTCAGGGACGAACCCCTCCGAAGGCGAAGAGATCTTCGAACTCGTGCTGCGCATGTTGTCCATTCTGCGACCGCAAGCGTTCATCACGACGCACTTTCTCGACTTCGCCGCGCGATTGCAGCAGCGTCGACAAATCGACGGTCTACGGTTCTTGCAGGTCGCGTTGGGCCCGCAACAGGAGCCGACGTATCAGTTCGCCGAGGGGGTGGCTCAGACGTCACTCGCGTCCCATGCGGCGGCGAGGCTCGGAGTTACCGGCGACCAATTGATGGCATTGATCGAAGCCAATCTGAACCGCGAAAGTGCGCCACTTAGTCGCGGAAACAACATCCACTGAGTCGTCGCCGAGGGTCCATGCCGACGTTCTTGTCCAATTCGAAGATGTCCCCGCAGCTCGCAGCGAGGATCGAGCGGAGTCTCGGCTCGCGAGGCCGCAGCTCGCATTTGCGCCCGGGAATGATCGCCCTGCTTCGTGTTGCCACCGTCTCGACGATCGTGGCGTGTGTGTTGTGGATGCTGAACTATCAGCAAACCCAGCGCGAGGAGTTGGAACGCGCACAGAGTCGGCTGTTGACGACCCTTCAGCGCCAGTCCGGTGCGCTCACTCGAGACAGCGATGAGCTGGTGTCAAACCTCAACGCGTGGTTGATCGAGTCGGCTGGAGCGTACGGCGGGGACGTGTTCGTTCCCGAGCTGCGCAGTCAGAACGGTTGGGCGGAGCTTCTCAAACGGCCAGCCATCTACGTGCGTGGACCGATCGACGCGTTCGGAACGAGCGATCAGATCGGCGCCGTCGCGACCGAGTCGCAGAAAGATGCGCTTCTGTTGTGTCTGCTCGATCCTCCGC
Organism: Deltaproteobacteria bacterium; assembly: GCA_003235365.1. Classification (GTDB taxonomy): domain Bacteria; phylum Myxococcota_A; class Polyangia; order Polyangiales; family Polyangiaceae; genus SZUA-265. The sequence goes on along the minus strand of QJWJ01000049.1, from coordinate 27,378 downwards.
CGGCGCGTGACGAGAAGTCGTTGCTCGAAAACGTGCGCACCGCCTACCGCGGAGAAGGAGCGATGGACCGAGCCGGTCACGTCCAACGTCTGTATGCTGCGCTTGCCGGCCTGCCCGTACTCAGCCCTCGTTGGGCCGAGCGCGTCGCGAAAGCAGAAGACGTCATGGCGGTTGCGAAGCTCGAGGAGTTGCACGGTTTGGCACCGATTGAGCAGGCCCAACTCGCTGACCGTGCCGAGCTGTTCATCTTTGCCCTGGACGAGCCCAACGAACCTGGCGCGCCATCGGAGTTCGATGGCGCGGCAAGGCATCGAGTGCGGGTCCACATCGTGGACTTGCGGGAGTCGCGCGTGTTGCTCCGGGTCCGACGCCAGGTGGATCCGGCGTGGATATCGGAGAAGGCGCGGCACCGTTATGCGCGTGGCCTCGATGCGTGCCGATTGGCCTTCGACGTGCGCGAAGCCGTTCTGGCCCGCACGCCCTGAGAACGGATCCCAGAAACACGATTGCCGGTCAGTTCTTCAGGCCCCGCCACATCGAGGCCGGACCGCAGCTCGCTCAGGCGACCTTGGGAGCCACCAGGCTGACGGTGCCCTTGGTCAATCCGGCAGCCTCTGCCGTGCGCATCAGCGCGCTGGCATTCGCCAGCTCAGCGGTGGTTACCTGTCGCAACACGTCGCCGCAAGTCGCGTGGACGTAGAACAGGCGCGGTTTCCATACCGGTTGCAGGAAGCTCAGAATGACACCGCGTTTGAAGGCGGCCAGGAACCCTTCGCCTTCGAGCACCACGTGGTACGAGCTACAGAGCGCCGTGAGCTCAGGCAGGGTCTTGTTCAGGGTCTTGCGCGCGGCGGGAGAAGGTGACGGGGCACCCGGAGGAACCCGAGTGACGTAGGTCACTTTTCCACCGTTCTCAGCAGCCACCTTTTGTACGACCTTGAGCACCTGGGGTCCATCCGCCGGCTCGGGATCGCCCCAGAGGACGAACACCGCGCCTCGAGTTTGTGCGAGTTGGTAGGACATTGTCGGATCGGAAAGCGCGTTGGGATTTGGCCTGCGCGTTAACAGTGGACGGACGGAGCGTCCTGAGGTTAAGCGACCGAGTACCGACTCCGACCCCAGCGCTCGGGCTTTGTGCCGTCGCGGTATTTCGACCAGCTAGCGATCCAGAAAAGATCGCTCGCGGCGTGTCGGGACTGTTACGGTTGTCTATGCAGCGACGGTGGGGGCTTCGCGGCGCTCGCGCAGCTCACGTTCGATTTGCACAACCTTGGCCGCGTCTAGAGGAAAGGCCCACAGGGCCCATGCCTTGAGCAGCGCGAACAACCCGGGCACCAGCGAAAACGCCAGGACGATCCCCAGCGCGGCCGTCTCGTTCTGATCTGCTCCTCGGACGAACCCGAAAGCATCGAGGAACACCGGAAGCAGTGCGCCCGCCAGCATCGACCCCGTCTTGAGCGAAAACAGTGATGCGGAGTACACCAGCGCAGTCGAGCGCCGACCGAACTTCCACTCGCCATAATCGGCCACGTCCCCATACATGGCGAAGACGAGTGCGGAAGTGGGGCCCATGCACAGCATACCCACCGCATTGAACGCGAGTAGTAGCGGGAAGTTGTCGGCGGGTAGTACGAAGAACAGCGCGAAGCACACTGCGGTCGTCAGTGTCAGGAACGTTGCCGCCTTTCGCTTGTCGATGCGGTCGGCGACGCGAGTCAGCACGAGGTTTCCCAACACCTGGCAAAGCATGCCTGAAGAAAGAAACAGCGTTGATTGGTCGAGGAATAGCAAGACCGGGGTACCGTCGTCCCCGACGACGTACTTGAAGTAGAACAACGTGCTGCCGGCGCGCATCACGATGAACGTGGTCGAGAACACGGCCGCAAAGAGCAGGACGATCCACGGCCGATTGCGCACGAGCTCGACGAGCTCGCCTCGGACCTCCGAGCGCTGTGCAGGGGGCGGTGTGACGCGTTCTTCGGTGTTCGCGAAACAGGCCCAAAAGAACAGAATCGAGGCGACGGCAAATACCGCCATCGTCTGCTGAAACCCCGCCATTTCGTCGTCGCCACCCAGTTCCTTGACCAACGGGCGTACGAACAACGAGACCAGCAGACCTCCGGCATTCGCACCAGCGAAGCGGTAGCCCGACGCCACGGTGCGCGTTGCTGCCGACGGGCTCAATACTCCAAGCAAGGCATTGTAGGGCACGTTGATTGCCGTGTACGCGACGAGCATCAACGTGTAGGTGATGTAGGCGTACGGCAACCTGCCGGCATCGCCCACCGCGGGGTTGGCGAAGATGGCATAGCCACACAATCCATAGGGAATCGCCATCCACAGCAGGAAGGGGCGAAACTTGCCCCAACGCGTCTTCGTTCGATCTGCGATCACTCCCATCAGCGGATCGTTCACCGCGTCGAAGAAGCGAACGACGAGCATCATCACGGAGACTGCCGCCGCGGGGATGCCCCACACATCGACGTAGTAGTACGTGAGGAAGATGTTGAAGGTCCAAAAGAAGAAGCAAGAGGCGGTATCACCGAGGGCGTAACCGACGTACTCGCGGACTGACAGACCATCCTGGTTTTTGGGGGCGCCCATTTCTCGGGCCACGACCTGCCCGAGTCCACCAGCCATGTCCAGCACGACGCGGCAAAACGCCAATGATTTGCACTCAGTCCCCAAAAGTGTGCTCGGTCGCCGCGGACCCGGGCGTTGGGCAGGGGCGTTCGTTCGCGCCGGATGCACGCGTTGCGGCGGTCGCCCCGCGTGCATCGACGGCACGCAGTGACGACCGCGGTGATGAGGGAGCGTGGGGTGAGTGTTAATCCGTAACGATTGCGATCGGCATGCTCCTGCACGCTCGAGCTCGCGTCCGCGGTCCGAATTCGGCCATTCGAGTTACCCCAGGCGACGGCGCGTGTGGTCTGCTCTGGGTGTTGCATCGCAGGGTCACGGGGAGATTCAGGTCTGCCGGCAGGCGCCCATGGAGCCGCGAACGAGGGGGAGCGGGCCCCAAAATCCGTCTGCAGCGGACCGCGTGCGCGCTGAATTGGCACTCCCTCGTGTAGGTGGGATTGACGGTGAGCAAACTCGCGTTAATGACTCCGCGGTCACTGACCGTAGAGTCACCTATCCGAACATGGCCCGCCCCAGCGATCCCACCGCCAAAACTCGGCTGCTGCAGGCAGCGGAGAAAGTCTTCGTCGAGAACGGGCTGGATCGCGCCCGAGTCGAGGAGATCGCGTCCGCGGCGGGCGTGTCGAAGGGTTCCTTCTACCTACATTTCAAGAGCAAGGAGCACGCCTTCAACGAAATCCTGGGCGAGGTGCTCGACATCCTCGGGCAGGCGCTCGGCAGCATGGAAGACGGTCTGAGCCGGCAACAGGGCAAGTCGCACGAGGCGATCATTGCCGAGTGGTTCGAGCAAGACCTGCGCTTCTTCGAGTACGTCTGGGAGCGGCGAGGCGTCGTGCGCCTGGTGCTGGAAGGTGGGGGGTCACCCGATCATCGCCACTTGACCGAGGTGTTCGCTCAGCATGCAGAAGAGGCGACCGTACGCTTCATTCGCCACGGTGTCAGCCGGGGCTACTATCGTCCGGATATCGATCCGGTGTACGCTGCGACGTTCATTGCTGGCGGCTATGATCGTTTGGCTCGCCGCCTGGTGAGTGAAGCAGAGCGTCCCGACCTCCGCCTTTGGATTGCTGAGGCACAAGCGATGTGCTTGCGCGCTCTGGGTACTCCGGACTTCATCGCCAGCACTGTCAGTTTCCATCAACGACTTCTTGCTTCAGACCTCGGCGACCAGGCGGTTGGCTGAATCGGCGAGGTACCCCAATCCAAGGCTCGTTCGAGCGTTAACGGTTTGATTCATGGATCAGCAACTTCACGAGACTCCGCACACCTCTGCACCCCGTTCGTTGCCCGAGCACCGCGCGAAGATGCCCATCGCGGGCATGATCTTTCTGCTGGTGTCCGTTGCCGGCTTCGGCGCTTGGACGACCGTTCGCGTCAAGGAGGCGAACACGGCCCGGGCGGAGGTTTCCGCACAACGCGCGGTGGACGCCCAGCGAGCGTTGGAGGCCCTGAAGGCGGTTCGACGCGTTCAGGTGATCACCGGCGTCGCTGACACCTGGGTACCTGTCGTCGAAATCGATGGGACACTCGCGGCGGCTCGCGCGGCGGATCTCGGCTTCAAGGTGGGCGGGCGCATCGGCCAAGTTGGTGTGAAGGTTGGCGATACCGTTCGTTCGGGGCAACTGCTCGCTTCGCTGGATTCGGCGGAGGCCGGTGCGCAGCTCAGCGCGGCTCGGGCCCAGGTCGGCGCGGCGGAAGCTGCTTTGGCCATGGCGCAGGATTCGGAGCGACGCACGGCGGCGCTCGTCCAAACTGGGTCCGCTGCCGAGGCCAGCGGCGTTCAGACGACGCAACAACGCACGCTCGCGGCCGCCCAGTTGGATGCGGCCCGCGCTCAAGTTTCGCTTGCCCAGGTCTCGCTTTCCAACCACCGTCTCACGGCGCCGTTTGCAGGAAGTGTCACCCGCGCGCCCGATGCGGCAGGTGGTGTAGTCGGTCCGGGAACCCCCTTGTTCTCTCTCGCCGACCTGTCCACGCTCAAGCTCCGCGGAACCGTCAGTGAGCAATTGGCTCCGCTCGTCGTCGTGGGGATGCCGGTCGTCGTCGATTCGGAACTCGGCGAGTTCACCGGAACGATCACGACGGTGCTCGGCACCGTCGACGAAGCGACGCGGCGTGTGCGCATCGAGGCGAGCGTGCCCAACGACGCGGGTAAGCTCCGCGCCGGTTCCTTCGTTCGCGCGAAAGCCAAAGCCGCCGAAGGGATCGATGTGCTGCGCTACCCCCACGATGTCCTGCGTCCGGGCACGCAAGACGAGGTGTTGGTCGTCGAAAACGGGTCGCTCGCCTCGCGCCGGGTTGCCCTGTCGTATGCGTCGACGGGCGATGTACTGGTGCGACACGGGTTGGCCGTCACTGACAAAGTCGTGGTGGCCCCGAAGCCCGAAGACGGCCCGGGGCTCGAAGTGGAGATCGACACCGCTGCGCCCGCTGACAAGGCCGGAACCGATGCGAAGGCCGTCGGCGGTGAGGCGTCCTCAGCGGCCGACTCGGCGGGCAAGGCGGCTGGCGACGACGCGCCAGCGAAAGAGTAACCCTGCGCACACCACAGGACCCAGCTCATGACTCTGTCTTCAGTGGCGATAAAGAGGCCGGTGTTCACCGTCATGGTGATGACCGCGCTGCTCGTGCTCGGCCTGGTTGGCTTCAAACGCCTGGGTTCCGAGCTGTTTCCCGACGTCTCGTTTCCAGCGGTCGTCGTTACGGTGCCTTACCCAGGTGCGAGTCCCGAAGAAATCGAGTCGTTGATTTCCGAACCGATCGAAGAATCGGTCGTGAGTATCAACGGCATCGACCGCGTGCGATCGTTTTCGCGTGAAGGGTCGTCGCTGGTCTTCGTCCTGTTCAATCTGGGCGTCGACATCAACGAAGCGGCGAACGAAGTCCGTGAACGCATTTCGCAGGTGCGCTACCAGATGCCCACCGACGCCAAAGAGCCGATCATCAGTCGCTTCGACGTCTCTTCCTCGCCCATTCTGACCTACACGATCAACGGCTCGGATTCGCTCTCCGAACTGCGCGACTTCACGGACGAGGTACTTCGGCCAGCCATCGAGCAGGTCGACGGTGTGGCGGCGGTCGAGATCAGCGGTGGCGCAACCCGTGAAGTTCGCGTGATGATCGACCGCCCCAAGCTCGATGCCTTGGGCGTCGGCTTGTCGGGTGTGGTTGCGCGCCTGAACGCTGAGAACCTGAACATTCCCGCTGGGCGCTTCGACGAAGGCCCGCGTGAAGTCTCCGTCCGAACCGTCGGCGAGTTCCGGACCGTGGACGAGATCCGCGACGTGATCGTCGCCACGGCCCGCGACGGATCGGTGGTTCGGCTGCGCGACGTGGCTACGGTCGACAACGGCTTTGCGGAGATGCGTACCCAGGTGCGGGTGAACGGTAGGGACGCCGTCACGTTCTCCATCCGCAAGCAGTCGGGCAAGAACACCGTCGAAGTCTCCGACGCCGTGAAGGCGAAGATCGCCTCGCTCGAATCCAGCTTGCCCGATGGTGTCACGGTGGCACCCATCATCGATCTGGCGCGCTTCATCAAGAACAGCGTCAACCAGGTAGAAGAGCACATCGTGCTCGGCGGTTTGATGGCCGTCTTGATGATCCTGATCTTCATGATGGATCTGCGCTCGACGCTGATCAGCGCAGTCGCTCTGCCGACGAGCGTCATCGGAACGTTCTTCGTGATGTACCTGTTGGGTTTCACGTTGAACATGATGTCGCTGCTCGCCCTATCGCTGGCGATCGGTCTGTTGATCGACGACGCAGTGGTGGTTCGAGAGAACATCTTCAAGCACATCGAACGCGGCAAGTCGCCGATGCAAGCGGCACTCGACGGCACGTCCGAGGTGGCGCTGAGCGTGTTGGCAACGACTCTGACGATTGTGGCCGTGTTCATGCCGGTCGCTTTCGTCGAAGGCATGGTCGGACAGTTCTTCCGCCAGTTCGGTATCACCATCTCGGTAGCGGTCGTGATCTCGCTGTTCGTCGCGTTCACGCTCGACCCGATGCTGTCGTCTCGCTTCTCGAAGGTGATGGTGCCCGGTGAGCGCGACCGGTTTGCCTGGCTCAAGGCGCCCTTCGTCTGGGTGTTCCAGCAAATGGAGGATACGTACGCGGCGATGCTCGATTGGGCCTTGCGCCGCAAGATCCTCGTCGCGCTGTTCGCCGTCGGCAGCATGGTGTTCATGGGCTACATCGCCTCGTTGATGGGGTCGGAATTCGTCAACTCTGAAGACCGCGGGCAATACGTGGTCGAAGCCGAGCTGCCGGCTGGCACGGGGCTGGCCGAGACGATGCGCTTGTCGGACGTCGCGGAAAAGAAGCTGCTCGAGAACCCGGAGGTGACGACCCTGTTCTCCACGCTCGGCGTCGACGGTGAGCCGAACAAGGTGCGTTGGCGCGTCGTGACGACGCCCAAGCCGGAGCGCGACGTGAACATTCAGGTGCTCAAGGCTGCGGGGCGTGAAGCGGCGCTGCTGATCCCCGACGCGCGCGTCACCGCGACCGATCCTCCGTTCGTCGAGGGGGCTGCGACCGAAGCCCCGATCATGATCAACGTCCGTGGCGACGATTACCCGGACATCGAAGCGGCGGCGCACGAGATCGAGAACATTCTCAAAAGCACGCCGGGTGTTGCCGACATTCAGGTGCGCTATTCACCGGGGCGGCCCGAGCTTCAAGTGCAGCTCGACCGGCAGCGGGCGGCCGATCGCGGATTGAGCTTGGCCGAAATGGCGATGGCGCTGCGCACCGCGATGGAAGGCACCGAAGCCGGCAATCTGCACACGGACGATGGCGAGATCCCGATCAAGGTCCAACTGCGGGAAGAGTACCGCACCGACGCCAGTGCCCTGGCAAACCTGACGCTGCAAACTCGGACGGGTCCGGTGAAGCTTTCGGACGTTGCGAATTTTAACCGCGTCGCCGGGCCGCAGGTGATCGAACGCGAGAATCGCAAACGTCAGATCACGATCTGGGCCACCCCCATTGGGCGTCCGCTCGGCGATGTCGCTCGTGAATTTCAACCGGCAATTGCCGAGGCGGATCTCGGGCCGGTGAGCGTCGTTTACGACGGTCAGCTGCGGCTGATGAACGAGACCAATACGAACATGGCCCTGGCACTACTGCTTGGCGTGGTGTTCATCTACTTGGTGCTCGCCTCGCAGTTCGAGAGCTTCATCCATCCGCTGACCATCATGCTCACGCTGCCGCTGGCGCTGGTGGGCGGCGTCGTAGGCCTGTTCCTGACGAACAACACGATGGCCATGGGTGCGATGATCGGCATCGTGCTGTTGATGGGTCTGGTCACGAAAAATGCCATCTTGCTCGTCGACCGCGCTATCGTCCGAGTGCGCGATCACGGCGAGCCACCGGCGCAGGCGATTCGCGAGGCGGGCCCCGAACGGCTCCGGCCGATTCTGATGACGAGCGCTGCGATGGTGCTCGGCATGTTACCCACAGCGGTGAGCAACGTGGAGGGCAGCGAGTTTCGTGCACCGATGGCCATCGCCGTCATCGGCGGTGTCGTCAGCTCGACGCTGCTCTCGTTGATCGTGGTGCCGGTGTTCTACCTGGCCATCGAAAATCTCAAAGGCTGGCTGCGGCGAAAACTCGGCCGATCGAAGTCGAGCGCGTCTCCTGCTGGCGGCGCCGATGCGTTAGCCTCCGCAGAGTAGTTCGAGTGAATACGAAAGGACGAATGATGCGTTCATTGCGCCCCGGAGTGCTTTGTCTTGTTGTCAGTTTGGTTCCCGCGATCGGTTATGCGCAGGGCGTCACACCCCCACCTGAGCAACCGGACCCGCAGGCGCCGGTCGCGCCGCAGCCTGCGCCCCCCGAGGCTGCGGGCTCGGCAACACCGAACGAGCCGCCGACGGCAAACGCCGACTCTCCGATGACGAGCAGCCCTACTCCCACTTCGGCCTCGGCGGATCTCGGCGAGCTGGAGGTCAAGCTGCAGTCGCTGCGCGCCGAGGGCGGGCTGACAGCGGAGACCGTGGCTGCACGAACCATGGAGAGCAGCGCTCAGCTCGAAGCCAAGCGCGCCAGCATCGAGGCCGCCGCAGCCACCGAAGACCAGGTGATGGCAAGCTACTGGCCCCGGTTGACGCTGACGGCAAGCTACACTCGGCTCTCGCCGATTGATACTCCCGTCCTCGGAAGCGGCACGGGAGACGGTGCGTTGATCGTCACGGCGCAGCCCGCGACCGCGCCGCGTCCCGTCGCCCCCGGTGAGCAGTTGCTTGCGGTGCCTTCGCCGGAAATCACTCTGCCCGTGGTGCTGAACAACTACGCGCTCGGCGCGCATCTGTCCGTTCCCCTATCGGACTACGTGCTGCGGGTTTCGCACGGTCTGGACGCGGCAAAAAGGGGGCGAGAAGCCGTGCAGCTCGAGGAGCAAGCGACGCGATTGTCGCTGGCGCGCGATGGTCGTGTCGCGTACTACCGCTGGATCCAGGCGCAAGCCGCTGTGATCATCGCCGAGCAGTCGTTGGCGCAAGCCCAAGGCCATCACACTGATGCCAGCAATGCGTTTGCCGCCGGCATGGTGTCGCGTGCTGACGTGTGGCGCGCCGAGGCTCAGGTGCAGAATGCCGAGCTGTTCGTGATCCGGACCCAGAACGCTCGCGATCTGGCGCGGCAACAGATCGCGGTGTTGATGTCCGACGCCTCGGACGCCCAGTACACGGTCGGTGAAGACGCGTTTGCGCAGCCTGCCGAACTGGAGCAGCTGCCAACGCTCGACGAGGCCGTCAGTGAGGCGTCGCGCAGTCGGCTCGAGCTGCAGGCGCTTGCCGCGAGCGAATCGGCCCGCAAGGAACAAGCTCAGCTCGCCAAGGTCGGCAACTATCCACGTCTCGAGGCGCAAGCCAACGCCATCTACGCCAATCCGAATCAGCGCATCTTTCCGATCGAAGAGAAGTTCACTGGGACGTGGGACGTGGGGGTCGTGCTGAGCTGGACTCCGACGGACATCGCTGGGGCGCAGGCGTCTGAAGCACAGGCGAGCGCACAAGCGCGAGAACTCGCGGCCACTCGTGCGGCAGTGGAACGCGGCTTGCGGCTGGAGGTGGCTCAGGCCTTGTCGTCTGCGTCGGAAGCGAAAGCCGCGCTCGGGGTTTCGGCTCACGTGCTTCGCGCGGCCGAGGAAAGCTACCGCGTGCGCCGCGAGCTGTTTCGCGCGGGTCGCGCGACCCTCGTCGAGTTGACCGACGCGGAAACCGAGCTGACCCGGGCACGCATCGATCTGGTCAACGCTCGCGTCGGAGCGAAGATCGCGCTGGTGCAACTGCACCATGCGATGGGGCGCGATGGACCCGTCAGTGGTCAACGCTTGTCCAGCCGTCGCGCTCTGTGAGCCCGCTCAGTTTCCGGGGCAGCCCAGTCGCGCCGTCGAAACGGCGACATCGTCGACGAAGACGTTGCCCTGAGCTTCGCTGGTAGAGAACAGCCCGAGCCGGACGTGGTCGAGTTTTTCTGCCACGGCGCCCACGGACGTGATCGCGTCGGTCTGCTCTTTGCCCACCGACTGATACGACATCGCTTCGCCGTTGATGTACGTGCGCACGACGACCTCTGCGGCTTGCTCGATGTGCGCCTCGAAGCAGTACCACTCACCGGTGGGCAGGGGGCGTGAGGCGCACCCCGTCGATTCACCACCGCCCAAGCCGATGATGGTCACTTGCGGGCCGGCGTAGTCCGTGCAGGGGGCCTTGCTCCGATAACCGAAGCGCACCGCGGGATCATCGGCGGTGCGATGGCCTGGAGTCATGTCCATGACCAGTGTTTCTCGGTCCGACAGATCGATGTTCGGCTCCCAGTACATGTAGGCCCGCACCCAAAAATCATCGGCGGGGGTGAACTGCCCAGAGAGTCGACATTCGGCGAAGTGTTTGTTGGTCACTTTCAGGGCCTTGCTGCCGCCGTGAGCGCGCTCGGTCGAAACACCCATGCTGAACTGAGACGCCTGGAACATGCACGACTCGCCGAGCGGGTGCCACGGTGCGCCGGGTACCTCGCCGTCGGCCACGCTTTCGAAGTCTTCGCAGAGCAGTTCCGACCCCGTGCAGCCCAAGCCCGGCGTTGGAGTGGGCCCAGGGCTCGTTCCTCCGGCGCCGCCACTGCCCGACGGCATGGGGCCCCCTGGACCGCTGGGGTCCGCTCCGCCAGCGCCACCTTCCCCGTTTGGCGTCGGTGCAATGGGGTCGGTGGGCACTGGGTCCACCGTCGTTGGCGTCGCAGATGGGACGACGTCTGGTGTCGTTGGATCGGGCGAAGCGCTGGGTGATGGATCCGGCTGAGCCGGGGTCGTGGGTGTGCCCGATGGCGTCCCACTGGGCGTCCCGAGCGGTGTGCTGGGCTGAGCGGCGACGGGTTGGGTCGAGTCGGTGCTCGATGGCGTCGTCGTAGCGCCGGGCGCGCTGGGAACCCCCACGCCGGATGGGCTCGTGTCTGAAGCATTGCCATCCGAGTCCGAGGCGCACCCGCCGAGGGAAGCTGCCAGCAAGAAATAGCCGAATCGACGCATCCGACGCGGTATGTCACATGTGAACCCGCACAGCCAGTGGGTAGACGTGCCCACGCAACCCGCGCGAACGCGTCGCTCGCAGTGATGCGATCTACAGGTTGTGCGCTTTCGGGGCGCCTCGCCCCGGCTGCGACACCCACCGGCAGCCCCCGTCCAGGGGGACGCCTGCCGCGACCGACGCGCCTGCGGTACAACCAACCCATGAACGCCGCAGCGTTTGAGCCGAGCTGGTTGCCGGTCCCGATGAGCCTCAGTGGGAGCACGCGATGAACACGAAGCTGTTGATCGACGCGATCGTGCGCCAAACCACGGTCTTGATCGCGCAGCTCTCCACAGCCGCGGGGATCCGCGCGCCGCTGGCGCACGTGGCCGATCAGGTGTTCTTGGAGTTGTCGCGTGAGCTCGAAAGTCAGGGGCTCGGCAAGCGCGTGGTCGCGGACATGTTTGGCTTGTTGATCCGCGGCTACCAGAAGAAGGTTGCGCGTCTGACCGAGAGCGCTTCGTTTCGCGACAAGAGCTTGTGGGAGGCGGTGCTCGAGTTCGTCTCTGACAACCCGGGGAGCAGTCGCGATCGCGTGCTGCAGCGTTTCGAACGCGATGGCGAGGAAGCGGTGGGCGCCGTGTTGCGCGATTTGGTCAGCAGTGGGCTCGTGTTCAGCGCCGGCCAAGGACGGCGCACCGTCTACCGCCCGACGAGTGAAGAAGATCGCCGAGCCTTGCTCGAGGCCGATGACGAGGATTCACTCGTGCCGATGGTCTGGGCAACCGTGTTTCATCACCCGCGCATCGACGCGGGAGAGCTCGAACAGAAGCTCAGCGTAGAGGGCGGCGCTCTGCGACGGGCGCTCGACGTGTTGCGAGACGATGGGCGGCTACAAGCCGACGATTGGGAAAACTACACGGAGTTGCGCACGTCGGAGCTGTTGGTGCCCGTCGATTCCGAGGGGGGGTGGGAAGCGGCGGTGTTCGATCACTACCAAGCAGTAGCGACCGCCATCGCTGCGAAGTTGCGCTCGGGATCCTTGCGTTCGCGTTCGGACGATGCGATTGGCGGCGCTACCCTGCGTTTCGAGCTGGGGCCCGACAACCCGCACACCGCTGAGGTCCTCGGGTTGCTCGGCGAGGTGCGCAGCAGGGGTAACGAGGTTTGGGAACGGGTGCGGCGCTACAACGCGCAGCACCCCATCGACGACAGCACTGCCACGCGCGTGTGCTTCTACATTGGTCAATCTGTGACGGAGCCTGACGATGAATGAGTCTTTCTTTGCCGACGTTTCAACTTCCCTGACCGGCCGCCGCTGGAAACGGCGCGTGGGGTTTGCTTTTGCGGTTTGGTTGGGGGCGCTCTTGACGCCGGGGTGCGGCGCGCAAGACTCGGGGACCGGCAACACGAACTGGAAAGTCGAGTGCGATCGCACTGAAGAATGCCCCGGCACGGACGTGTGCCAGTGTGGCGTGTGTGGACCGCGCTGCGATGGGACGTTGGATTGCGCCATGCCGCCCGAGCAGATGTGCACGATGAGCAGCAGCGACGGAGGCCCGAGTTCCGATCCGAGCGGACCCAATGTCGGGCCGGCGGGACCGAGTGATGCGGCGACTGATGACGAGCCGAGCGTTACCCCCCAACCCAACAACACGTCTCAATCCGAAGCAGGGCCCGGTCCGGGGCCGGACTCCACGTCGCCTTCGAGCCCCGTCTCGCCGGACGCATCGACGCCGAGCAACGACGGCGGTACCGAGCCCATGTCGCCCGATCCCGTCACGTCAGACTCCGGCATCTCAGCGGATGACGCGGACGTGGTGATCGACTGCACGGCGTTCATCGGACAAGATTCGACTGAAGTCACGACGCCCGGGCAGCGTGGGCTGCTGATCGGCAACGACGGGCAGTTCCTCGATACCTGTCGGGACGACGGCAATCTGCGGCAGTACAGCTGTGAGGTTTACAGCCCCGATCGCTTCGCCGGCGTCCCCGCGACGGTGACTGGGGAAGTCCGCTCCAACATCGTCGATTGCGACGGCCGCTGCGTGGACGGCCGCTGTGAGGTGGGCTGTCCAGAGACCGGCGACGCAGCGCACGTCGTCGAAGTGTTGTCGACGGGTGAAACCATCATCGAAAATCTCGAAGATGGGCGTCGCTTCGGCTGTTTGCTCGCCAATCAAAGCGAGGGCGCCGATTGCCTGTCGCTGAACGACGCGACAGGCACGTTCACTGGCACGACGCTGCAGAGTGGCACGTGCGCCGGCGGCTGGGTCGGTAACTTCGCTGTCGACGTTTCCGGTGGCAACTGTGGCTATTCCGGGTGTCGGAAGATCTACGATGATGAGTCGGGATCACCGCCTGTCAGCGACTTGAGGTACGATGCAACCGAGTCGATCGTGTGCACGGCTGGAGAACGTCCCGACCGGGGTACGTATTACGGTGGTGACGTTGGCGTACGCAGCACGCTGCAGACCGCCAGTGGTGAAGTGCAAGACACCTGCGTCGGTGACGTACAGCGCGAATACCTCTGCGAGACGCGAATCATCGGTGACTGTGTCGATCTGCCGAATGCGCCCGCGTGCCCCCGAGAGTTCACCGGTGAAGCGGTGGGTTACGATACCAATTGCGGCGGACAGTGTACAGACGGACAGTGCCCCACGGGGTGCCCGGCGTTCTACGACCGGCTGTTGATCGAGGCGCAGCCCGGTGACGGCAGTGTCGTCGTCGCGGACTTGACCAACGATCGCCGTTACCAGTGCACGGTGAGCACCACGACGGGTGATCAAGTGGAGTGTGCGCAGCTGGACGGCAGAGATGCGTTCATCGTCAGTCGCGGGGTCAGCACGCCGTGCCCCGGCACTCAGGTGGGTAGCTTCGGCATCTGTTTGCCCGACACCGGACCGTGCCAATCGAATCAGTGCACGTTCACCGACTGCCAGCGCCTGTTCGACTGACCTCGCCCTCGCGGCTACCTCCACCCATAGCGGTGGAGGAACGCCCTGAGGCGAGGGTCGTCCCGGGACATCGCGGGCATGTAGTCGCCCCGTCGCTCACGCTGCCACCAGCCAGCTTCTCCGAAATGGGTGAATCGATAGCGGTAGTGGCTGATACGGATGTACGCAGGGGGGGCGCCGTCGAAGGGGTTGTTCTCGACCAGCGATAGCGCGTCGGCGTCGCCGTCGAGCAGTTTACTCACCAGGTGTACGAGCCACGGCTGTCGGCGGATGTTGCTGAAACCGGCGAACCACATCTGCCAGGCCAGGCGATGGTGGTAGGGCGTGACCGTGCACGGCGCACGGTCGGTGGCGCCCGGCTTACATGGGAATTCGTAGCTGAGCCACTCGGCTGCGGGGTCGTTGGGGTCGCCATCGGTGCCCTCGATGATCACCTCGTCACGCACCTTGCCGACAGTGCCGAACGCGCCGTAAGTGTTGACTAAATCGAACGGCTCGAAGGAGGCGTTCATGCGCTGGCGCGGGCCCAACATGTTGGCGACCGGGTTCAGACTGAGCAGCCCGACCACACTGCACAACAGCACGATCGCGATGTGACGGGCTCGGCTCGGAGCTCGCAGTGGCGGAGCTTGCAGCGGCTCGCACACACGTCGGGGGAGCACGCGTTGCAGCAGTGAATCGTCGAAGCAGGCGAGCGCGACGACGATGGTCAGCCAGTTGAGGAACGACAGGTTGCCGCTCAGAATGATGCTGAACTGAAAGACGATGGTGATGGCGCCCGCCGCGTGGCGCACGCGACGAGGACCGAACACGCCAAACGGTACGATCAGCTCGGCGAAGTGGTTGAACGACACGCCCAGGGTGTGAAACCAGCTGGGCGCCTGGTGGACGAGCCAACTCAGCGGGTGTGGGTTGGGCTGAGTCTCGTAGTGGTAGAGCAGGCAGGTCAGGTCGCGCCAGCACTCGTCACCGCGGATCTTGATCAGCCCCGCCCCGAACATGAGCCGGAACACCAACCAGCGGTACAGCCAGATCACCGGCAGCGGGGGTTCGCTCGAAGCGTGGGGATCGGGGCGCCACACCGGCGCGAGGAAGATGGCGAGAAACCCAGCTTCGAGCAGCAGCGTCTCCCAACCGTAGCCGTAGAACGTCTGCCCCACGTGGACGAAGGAGCTGTAGATCACCCACAACACGCCCATCAGCGGCGCGTTGCCCAGGCCGAGCATCGCGAGCAAGGACGCGACCCAGCCGACCCAGCCGAGGGCCAGCGCGAACGTGTCGGAGTCGTTCAGCCAGAACAGACTGGGGATGCGCCATGCCCCCACATCACCGACTTCGCTCGCGACTCGCTGCAGGAACACGGGTACGGGCATCAGCCCGTGCTCCCCCAGCAGCGGCAGCCACTGGCGAAGCACGATGGCGAAACCCACGGCGTAGATGAACCCCAGCGCTCGCAGTAGCAATTGGCGCGTCACGCGCACGTTGGCGGAAGCGTCGAGCCAGCTGTGCGCGAAGGGTTGTTCCTGATCGGAAGCAGTCGGCTCCAGGGTGGGCACGGTGGCGCCATTGTGGTCAGGCCTCGCGCTGAAGGACAAGGTGCAGGAAATTCAGCGGGCGTGACCACGACGACCCCGCCGGAACCAGCGACGGCGGGCGGATCGCGGCGTGTCGCGTATACTCGCAGAATACGCTTTTCCTCCCGGATTCCGTCGGCTTGCTTGTCGCACCGGGTCAGGGGTGGGAGCACAGTCACAGCTCATGACGCCACTATTGCTTTGCGGGACCTGCTCACGACATTTCCGACACTCCGAGGAGGTGTGCCCCTTTTGCGGCGAGGCGCCACGTGTGCGAACGGTGCGGCGTGTCGTCGTGCCGCCAGGCGCCTCGCGTTCGTACCTCTACGCGGCGCGCACCGCGGTGTTGTTCTCCGCCGCGACGTTCGCTTGTACGGACACAGGTGAACAGGCGAGTTCCAAGGGCGACGAGACGTCGATGACGGTGATCGATTCGCCCGACGGTTCAGGGCCAGGGCACAGTGATGCGTCGAACACCGGCGGCTCCGGCTCGGGAACGACGGGCCCTGACAATGCGGGCCCGGGAAACACGGGCGAACTCGACGGCCCGAGCAATACCCCAGGGCCGAACGGCCCCGACAATCCGTCGGGGCCCGCCGGCAGCAGCTCGTCCAACCCCGATGGCGGTTCAGGGGGGATGAACAATCAGGACGATGGCGGTGGTCCCGGGCCGTCCCCGACGACGCCGTCCGAAATGAACAACGGTGGAATGGCGTGCCCCGGATACATGGAGCTGACCAATCCGGCGCTCGCGTGTGCCAGCGCTGCGGAGTGCGCCATGGGCACGGTGTGTTCGACGCAGCCGGTGTTCACGACTAGTCGAGGTTCGGGTGCCTTCGCGCCGCCGCTCTGCAATGACGTCGTGGAGCCCTGCAGCGAGGCCACTTGCGACGGCATTTGCGAGGCGAGCCTCGACGGATGCGGTGACATTTGTGTTCCGCTGTGTACCGAGGAGACGTGCACTGGTACCGCCTACTGCGTCGACAACACTTGCATTCCGAGGCCCTGCGACATGGACGGCGCGGCGCCCTGTGGAGACGGTTTCCTGTGTGCTCCAGGTGAAGCCAATGCGAACGCCCTGGGCTGCTTGGCGCTCGACTGCGACGAACCCGGAGCGCTCGCTTGCAGCAATCAATTTCAGTGTGCGCCTGGCGATCCGGATGCCGACTACCGCGGTTGTACGCGGCTGTTGTGCGACGATCCGGGCGGTCCGGACTGTAGTGATGGGTACGCGTGTCGGCCCGACGGCGAGCGCGCGAACGTCTATGGCTGTGAGCCGCTCGGCTGCGACGAAGCCGGCGGACCCGTGTGTGCCGAAGGTTCTGTTTGTCGACCGGACTCGATGTGGGCCAACCAGTTCAATCCGGGCTACATCGGCTGCGCGCCAGTGATGTGCGACGAGCCGGGCGGCCCCGAATGCCCCCAGACCACGAGGTGTGTTTCGGGGTCGACGACTTCTGCCACCGGTTGCGAGCTCATCCTGTGCGATGAGGGCTCCACTTGCGACCCTTGGCGCGATTGCGACGTCGCGGCGATCGGTTCCGGGGCGGACAACTACGGCTGTATCGACCGCGCTTGCAGTGATGATGGCGATTGTGCCTGCGGCTTTTGCACGAACGGGACGTGTACCCCCGAGCAGGCTGTCTGCCGCACACCGGAGATCATCGCGACGCCCTATGGTTGCGTGTGGCCCGACGACGAGTTCGTGTGAAGCACCATGCACGAACCCAAAGATCCGCTGTCCAACGCCGAGCGTGCGCACCTGCTGGGGACGGGGCGCCCCCGCGTCGCGTTGCCGATCTTCGACGCTCAGGTCGAGCGCTTGCCGTTGGCAGACACGGTTCGCAACGTCGACCGCCAGGACCGCCCCATCTACGTGGTTTGGGAGCTGACGCTCAAGTGCGATCTGGCGTGTCGTCACTGTGGCTCGCGCGCGGGTGTGGCGCGGCCCGACGAGTTGAGTGTGGATGAGGCATTGGACCTGGTGCGGCAGATGGCTGCGCTCGGGGCTCGGGAAGTGACGTTGATCGGTGGTGAGGCGTACCTGTTCGACGGTTGGACGCAGATCATCCGTGAGATACGCAAACAAGGCATGCAGTCGAGCTTGGTCACCGGCGGGCGCGGCTGGAACCACGAGCGAGCTGCCGCGGGCAAGACTGCTGGTTTGCAGACCGTGTCGGTTTCCATCGACGGCGACGAGGCGACCCACGACCGGCTGCGCGGCGTCAAGGGAGCCTACGCTTCGGCGCGTCAAGCGCTGAGGAATTCGCTTGCAGTCGGGTTGCCGGTTTCAGTGAACAGTCAGGTCAACCGCTTGAGCATGCCCCACCTGCGGCACATCCACGAGATCGTCCTGCAATCCGGCGCGCACGGCTGGCAGATTCAGCTGACGGTTCCCGCCGGGCGCGCCGCAGACGAACCCGAGGTGGTACTGCAACCCTACGACCTGGTCGAGGTCTTCCCACTGCTCGCAGAGCTCAAGCAAGATTGCGACCGGCGTCGTATCAAGTGTTTGCTCGGCAACAACGTCGGCTACTTCGGACCGTTCGATCACATCTTGCGCAGCTACACGACTTGCGGTCACAGCTTCTCGTGCCAAGCCGGGAGGTTGACCATGGGCATCGAAGCCAACGGCGACATCAAGGGCTGCCCGTCACTGCCGACGAGCAACTGGGTGGGCGGCAACATTCGCGAACACTCCCTGCAAGACATCTGGGAACGCGCCGCTGCACTGCGCTTCAACCGCGACCGCTCGGTCAAGGACCTGTGGGGCTACTGCCAGAGCTGCTACTACGCCGACGAGTGTCGGGGTGGGTGCAGCTGGATGGCGTCTTCTCTGTTCGGCCGCACCGGCAACAACCCCTACTGCCACCACCGCGCCCTCGACTTTGCGTCCCGCGGCGAGAGAGAACGCGTCGTACGCGTCGAGGCCGCGCCGGGTTCGTCCTTCGATCACGGCCGCTGGGAGATCGCCGTGGAAGAGGTGAACGAGGCGTCGGAAACGCGCTGAGCGTCGCGCAACTCGATGACGTTGCAGATTGGGTGGGGTCGAGACGCGTCGAGCCGTGGCGAACCGCGTCTCGACTCTAAGAAGAACTGGACGGGTTCAGCTACGCGATGGGGGCGCTCGAAACGCCGTGGTGTGCGAGGCCGGGGAGAATGACCTCGTTCAACGCCTTTTCGACCGACGCGCGAGTGCGGCTTGGACTGGGGCAGCCAAAGCCCTCGAGTGCGGTATCGGTGGTTTCGTCGTCCACTTTCCACAATCGGCGTGACCACTGGGTCATCAGCGGCACGTAGTTCGAGATCATCTGCCGGTCGCGTGGTCGCAGGAGGTCACTGGCCAACAAGTGCCAACCGATGCGGCTGTGCTGGACCTCGTCGGCGATGTGATTGCGGTTGTAGCGACGCGCGGCAGCGTCGGTACAGGCGGTTTGACCATCGATCAGCCACTGTACGGCGATGGTTTCCCCAAAACAACACCCGAACACGATGCGCAGCAGCCGTTGATCGCTGGGTGACGCGTCGGGCAGCGTCGCCGGCTTCGTGGCTCGAGGTAGCGGTTCTGCAAGCGGCCGGCCCGCGTGGGCCTCGGCCAAACGTCGACAAATCGCAGAATGAGCCAGCTCGTCTTGCTCGGCGAGGTGCGCCCGGCGGGCGAATTGCCCGGCACCGGGTAGGGCATTGAAGTCATCGACGATGTGAGAGAAGGCCAACGCCGTGGTTCGCTCCCCCGCGGCACGCGACATGAAATAGCTGGCCAGCGTCAGGCGCTGTTCTTCCGATAAGCTGGCGATCATCGGATGTGGATCCATGCGCAGTAACACAACATGTCGTCGATCGCTCGGGTCTGGTGCTCCGGGTTGCTCTCGGAGCAGGCACTGAGCCCCGTCACGTCGGACGAAACGCAGGCGCACGACAAGCGCCCGCTGTCGGAGATGGATGGGTCGACGGCGTCGCAAACGAAGTCCTCGTCGGGTCCGCATTCGCTCGGATCGGTCGGGCGCGAGGGATCGCAACGGCAGCCCTGGGCTTCCACCCACACGCCGCAATTCAGACACGCATCGGTGCTGCACGTCAGATCCTCGCAGACCCATTGCTCGGGTGGACAGTCGAGTGCGCTTGGACCCGTGTCTGGACCGCCGTCGGCGCTGGCGTCGGAGGGGTGTGCTCCGCCATCTGCTTGCGGCCCCTCGTCGACTGGCGCTCCGCCGCTGTCGGTGGCGGGCTGGCTCGGTGCGCCCCCCAAGCCGCCGGTTGCCCCGCCGCTGTCGCCGCTCGGATCGCCCGCGACGGGACCGCCGCTCGTCGCGCCGCTCGTGTCTGGGCTGGTGGACGACCCGGACGGTGACGGGCCGTCCCCGTTGGTCTGAGTCTGCGCTTCTGGTGTGGGTTTCGTCGGCGCGGCCGCGTCGTCCGTGCCGCTCGACGAGGGGTTTTTCGAACTCGGGGCCTCGGTGGTTGTTGGGCTGGGCGACCCGCCCCGGTCATTGATGAGCCCCGTGTCGTCGGTCCTGTCGGCGGTGCCGTCGTCGGCGCAACCATTCGCCGCCGCGGGCACTCCCACCAGGACCAACACGTTGAAAAGCTTGTTCATGGGGGGTGAGTGCCCGCTGGACACGTTGGTGAGCAGCGTCCCGAAAGTGAATCTTTTCCGTTGCTTGGGTAGCGCGCCACCGATTCGGTCAGGCGATTGCCCATCACTGAGGCCGCGGGGGGCCCGCTGCGATACTCTGCGGCCGATGCGGTTTGCGTGGGGAGTTGGTGTGTGGGCTTGCGCACTCGTCGGCATGAGCGTGCTTGCGAGCTGTGGTTGTTCGAAGGGGGCTGAGATTGCCATCTCGGAGAAACGCGAGCACGACGCGGTTTCGGACGGAGGAAGCCCGGCTGCGCCGGTGAGGGTGGACTCCGGCGAGGTGCCCGCGTCGTCTGCCGGCAGCGCGCGAGTGGATGCGGGAGGGCGCCGACCGGACGCAGTCCCTGACGTGGTCGATCGACCGATGCCGGCGGATGCCAGCGTTGGGCCGCAGACGACCGCCGATGCGACGGCGCCGGCAGGCGATGGGTCAACGGACCCGTCCCCTGAACCGCTGATCCCGTTCTCTTGTGACAGCTGTGCCGAGCCGTCGCTGTGCGATGTTAGCAGACGCGTTTGCGATTGCCCCCTCGGCTGGACCCGCGACGGCGATGCTTGCGTGGATGTGGACGAGTGCGCGCTGGAGCGGGCCGGGTGTAGCCAGCTGTGCAACAACCACGAAGCGGGGTACTCCTGCGTGTGCTCGGAAGGTCTTGCTCTATCGCCAAACCAACGTTCTTGCATCGCCGTGTGTGAACCCGGAGCAGACGTTTGCGATGCGCTCAACGGCGTCTGCTTGGAGACCGAAGCGGGTGGGCGGTGTGGTTGCGTCGCGGGCTCCTGGTTGGGCGCGGACGGTCTCACCTGCCAGCCATCGCTGACGGCAGTCCAGCTCGCGCTGGGAAACTTCTACAGCTGTGTGCTGCAGTCAGATGGGACCATCTACTGCTGGGGTACCGCGTTCTGGGGAGTCGGGACGCCCCCGGCGGGGGTCTTTACGCAGTTTGCTGCCTGGGATCACGCCTGCGCCGTGCGACCCGACCAGGCGCTCGAGTGTTGGGGGCAGGATGACAAAGGTCAAGCGACACCGCCCTCGGGCAGCTTCGTTCGAGTGGCGGTGGGTGACGGTCACAGTTGTGCCATCCGTACCGACGGACAGCTGAGCTGCTGGGGGAGCGACAGTGACGGCCAGGCCACGCCGCCATCCGGTGTGTTCACCCAGCTCGCTCTGGGGTGGGCTCACTCCTGCGGCCTGCGCACCGATGGCACCATCCAGTGCTGGGGCTTCGAGCGCTACGGGCTGACGAGCGCGCCTGAGGGCAAGTTCTCCGAGGTCGCCGCCGGAGGGTTCACCGCCTGCGGCCTCGGCCTCGACGAGACTGTTGTGTGCTGGGGTGACACGTCGCGCTTCGGAGTTCCCGTACCGTCCGGCAAGTTCCTGCACATTGCCGGTGGTAGCGATAGCTACTGCGGACTTCGACCCGATCGGACCGTGACCTGTTGGGGCGATGAAGAGCACCGGGGACCGCTGGATCCGCTTGCCGGCGAGTTTGTGGAAGTGGCCGTCGGACTGCATCATGCCTGTGGGATCCGCCCCGACGGGCGGGTGGAGTGTTGGGGAGAGGATACCGGCGGCAACGCCATTCCTCCTTCGGGGCTCTTCAGCGCCGTGGCTGCCGGAGACAATCACGCTTGTGGCACGCGGTCCGATGGGCAACTCGCCTGTTGGGGAGAAGACGGTAGTGGTCAGGCTACGGCTCCGTCGGGAGCGTTTTCTCAGGTGGCCATTGGCAGTCACGCGACGGTCACCCGAGTGGGCTACACACCGACCGCGCACACTTGCGGGTTGCGGACGGACGGTACTATCGAGTGTTGGGGCAGCGACACTTGGGGACAAGCTACTGCCCCTTCGGGGAGCTTCCTGCAAGTGACCACCGCGGCCAACTACAGCTGCGCGTTGGACCAAGCAGGCGCAGTGCAGTGCTGGGGAGACGTCCAAGGAGAAGTGCCGCCGGGTGACTTCGTGTACGTCTCTGCCGGCTCCCGACACGGTTGCGGGATAACGACGGAAGGCACCGTCGAGTGTTGGGGGACGGTTCCAGCCGAGGGCATGGCCATGCCCTCGGGAACCTTCACTCAACTGGCTTCCGGTTGGGAGTACACGTGTGGCCTGCACACCGACGGCCAGATCGAATGTTGGGGCGTGACGGCGGCCTGGCAAACCAGCGCGCCATCCGGGCAGTTCGTCCAAGTGTCGGCGACGGCCTTCTCGGGCTGTGGGCTGCGCCCGGACGGCGAGGTCGAGTGCTGGGGATCCCAGGGCGAAGTGTGGTCGCCCGCGTCACCGGGGCCATACGTTCAGATCAGCGGCCCCTGCGGCCTTCGGCAGGACTCGACCATTGCTTGTTGGGGATCGATGGTTCGTTGAGCGTGGTTCGGTGCGGTAGTGCGATCG
Organism: Deltaproteobacteria bacterium; assembly: GCA_003235365.1. Taxonomy (GTDB): domain Bacteria; phylum Myxococcota_A; class Polyangia; order Polyangiales; family Polyangiaceae; genus SZUA-265. The sequence continues at coordinate 4,663 of QJWJ01000049.1, read as the reverse complement.
GTGGAGCGATGTCGATCGTCCCGCGGCAGCGCAGCCGGAACGTGCGCCACGTCGGCCTTTCGAGCTGCTTGTCAGAGTAACATTCAACGCGCCCGGGGCGCCGCGTGTACCAGGAGTGTGGCAGCTAGCAGTGCACGATTGTTTGTTCGAACACGCAAGTTGAGTGTGGCCATCGGCGCTTGGATGGTCGTGGCCACCGGTGCGGCGATCGCTGGGGCCGAAGAGGATGGAGCAGCCACCCCGCCGCCAACCCATCCCGATGCTCCAGCCCAATCGATCGGCAATGAGACGCCCGCCGCGGCCGATCCCGATAGCGTCGAGGACGCGGCAGAACCTCCTGTCGACTCTGCCTCCGATCCTGCCGCCGACGAGCTAGAGGAGGAAGAGCTGGAGGACGAGCTACCGCCTCGGTCGCGCCGCATGTTTGCGCTGACTGGTTCGATGGGTTGGAACGCGCTGGCGGGGTTCGCGCTGGGGGGGACGTTCAACATCGGCCCACACGTTTCGACCGACATCGCCTTCGGTGTTGCCGCGATTGGGATCAAGGCTGGAACGCGCGTCCGCTACAACCTCTTCGAGAGCGACTGGACCCCGTCGTTCGGCGTCGGTTTTCAGTACGGTCCGGGCAGCGGCGGGGAGTCGGTCATCGTCAATGGTCAGGATGGAGACGCGGAGGTGATCATCGAACGCTCAGCGTTCGTTCAGGGCCTGGCCGCCATGAGTTATCAGGGGCAGGGAGGGTTCACCGCGTTGTTCGGTGCTGGGTATTCGCTGCTGCTCGACGACGACAACGTACAGTTCGTCTCCGGCGACGAAGACACGGCGGATATCACGCGATTCGTGTCGGGGAGCGGTATCGTGCTCGAGGTGGCCCTGGGCTATGCGTTCTGAATGAGGCCAGATCGGCTATTCGATGTTGACGACGACGAGCGGTGCTCCCAACTCGAAGTCTACCGATGTCTCGTAGCGCACGCCCGAAGGCGTTTCGCATTCAGGCACGGAGCACGCCGCGCTGCGATGCTCGGGTCGTTGGGCGTCGACCAGGGGCCAGCGCGGTGGCGCCGCCCAGCGTTCGCCGAGGTCGTCGAATTGTTCACCCGCGCAGTCGATCGTGTTTCACGGCTTCTTCTTAGGCCGCCCCACCTTGCCGAAGCCGATGTGATTGAGCAGGCGCTTGTCTTGGAGCACGGCGCGAGCGATGCCGCTCCACTCCAAGTACCAATTCCACAGCGCTTGCTCGGCTTGGGTCTCCTTTTCGGGGGACCGCGTCTGCTGCGGTTGCTCCGGGCCGAACGCCTGTAGCTCCTCGAGCAACGCGTTGCCCTCACTGAGGACGTCGCTGGTCACGCCGCGTTCCCGCAGGCGGGCCGCGGCCGCCTGCGCTTGCTCGCCCAGCTCGGCGACTCCGCGCTCCAACTCGCCCACCCGGTCGATCAGCACCGACGTCGAAAGCACGACGCCTGTCCCGCTTTGCCGAGACAGCTTGTTGAACAGCCAGGCGTGCACCTCGGGGTACGAGTGAGCCAGCGCCGCGTCGCACACGACGAACCACCGGTTCTCCCAAGCGTCGAGAAGCCGCAACGTCTCGGTGTAGCGGACGTTTGCTGCCGGCGCCGCCTTGCGCACCGCTGCGTAGGCCTTCAACAGCCCCCAGCCGCGCTCCCGCTCCTCGTCGGTCATCCCGTGGGGGGCCAAAATACGTTCGATATCGGGATCATAGAGGCCAGTCAACAGATCCACAGCCCGATACGCCTTATTTCCTGCCTTTTGCCGCCCCATGTTCACGAATTATTGCTGAATATCGATCAATTAAAAATGAAAAATAATTCAAAAATACTTATGTAAAATCATCGACAAATTAGCGACACATTGCGTAGTTTCAAGCCCAATTACTAGGCAATTCTGTACTCAGTTACGCCATGGCAAGCGTGGCGCTCGGCTGCGGTGCGCGCTCGCATCGCTCGGTGACGCAAATTGGGTGCTGGGCCATCGGCGAGGACGACTGCGTCGCGTCTCGAACGAGTCGGGTCGCGATGCCGGTTGTGCCCGCGGCTGGCAAAGGGCGCGAGTGAACTCGGTGGCGGCAAGCGGTGGCGAGGGACACAGCTGGGTGCCCGAGCGCGGTCTCGCCCCGCGCGTGGCCAGCAGGGCACCGTGGCATGACCCCGCGTGGACCTTGCGGGCGTCTGCCGGTACAGTCGCGACGATGCCGCAGCAGGCTGAAGGCGAGAGCGTGGGTCGAGCGGGCGATTCAGCAGTTCGTGATGGCGTGTTCATCTCGTACCGAAGGAGGGACACGAGTGCTGCGGCGGGGCGCCTGGCCGATCACTTGAAGCAGCGTCTGGGATCCGACCGGGTGTTCATCGACACTGGTAACATCGAGGCCGGTGATGAGTTTCCCGAGCGAATCGCGACGGGCCTTGCCCGCGCTCGAGTCGTGCTCGTGTTGGTGGGGGCCTGGTGGCTGAGCGCGACGGACGAGCACCATCGGCGTCGCATCGACGACCCGCGCGATTGGGTGCGCCAGGAGATCGCGACGGCGCTGCAGGCCGCGGGCGTGACGGTGATCCCCCTGCTGGTCGACGGGGGCACGCTGCCGCCCGCCGCTGCCTTGCCAGATCCGTTGGCACAGCTCACGGTGCGTCACGCGATGCCCTTGCGGCACGCTGAGTTCAATGCCCACGCCGAGCAACTCGTCGAGCGGATTGGCCGCCTGGGCGTCGTGGCGCGACGGGAACCAGCCGCCGTGATGGACGTCACTCCTGCGATGGATCCAGAGCTCGCCGCGCTCGAGGTCACCAAGAAGCAACGCGTGATCGCCGGCGACGATACGAGCGAGATCGACGAGCAAATCCTCGTGCGGCGCCGGCAATTGCGCGACAGTGCTGACGTCGGCAAGGGGACGCGCCTGGGCGGTCGCTACGAGTTACTCCAGCGCGTTGGCAGCGGCGGTTTCGCGACGGTCTGGCTCGCCTACGACGAGCAACACCAGCGCCGGGTGGCCGTCAAGGTGCTGCACGCCCAGTACGCTGACGACCGCTCGCGCCGAGAGCGCTTCTTCCGGGGCGCCAAGCGCATGGCGAAGCTCGATCACCGCGGCGTGGTGCGGGTTTTGAACGAACAGGGGCGCGACGGCCGCAGGTTCTACTTCGTGATGGAGTACGTGCCAGGCGGCGACTTGCAGCAGCGAGTGCGCTCCGGGCAGTCGCTGCGTGAGCGTACCGTGCCGACGTTGCTGGCGTTGTGTGAGGCGTTGCAGCACGCACACGACCGCAAGCTGATCCACCGCGACGTCAAACCCGCGAACGTCCTGCTCGACGACAACGGTAGACCCAAGCTGACGGACTTCGACCTGGTGCACGCGGCGGACACGACGGGTGGCACGCGCACCGGCGCACTGGGCACGTGGTTGTATGCGGCGCCCGAAGCGTTGGCGAGGGGCAAGAGCGTCGACGTGCGGGCGGACATCTACTCGCTGAGCATGATTGGCGTGTTCCTGCTGTACGGCGACGACTTGCCGATGGACGCGCTGCGGGATTCGAAGCGTTTCGTGGACGATCTGCCAGGACCAGCGGAACTCAAGCAGGTCTTGGCACGAGGCTGCGAGTGGGAGGCCGTGCGCCGCTTTGCGTCGATGAGAGAGTTTGCGGTGGCGCTTCGAAGGTCCAAGGTCTCATCCAATGCCGTGCTGGTGGAAGCGTCAGCGGAAGAGAAGGTGGAGGCGGACCGACCCGGTCTTCGGACGATGCTTCACGAAAAGACCGGGATCCAGCTCGTGTTCGTTCCAGGCGGTGAGTTCGGGATGGGGTCGCCCGAGAGCGAGGCGGGTCGCGAGGACGACGAGAGGCTGCACCGCGTCGCAGTCTCCCCGTTTTGGTTGGGGCAGACCGTGGTCACCAACGCCCAGTACCGGCGCTTCTTGGACGATGCCTCGGTCATTCTGCGCCCCGACAAGCCCGCGTACTGGGACGATGCGCGGTTCAATCAACCCGATCAACCGGTGGTGGGCGTGAGTTGGGAGGACGCACGCGTGTACGCCGCGTGGGCCGGCGCGGGGTTGCGCCTGCCCACCGAGGCCGAGTGGGAGCACGCGGCGCGGGCGGGGACGAGGACCGCCTACTGCACCGGCGATGGCGAGAACGACCTGGCCGCCAGCGGCTGGTACCGCGGTAACTCGGAGCACCGACTGCACGTCGTGGGTGAGAAGCCCGCCAACGCGTGGGGGCTGCACGACATGCACGGCAACGTGTGGGAGTGGTGCAGCGATTGGTATGGACGCTACCCCGACCGCTCCCTCAGGGACCCAACTGGTTCACAGTGGGGAGCTCGCCGGGTGCTGCGCGGCGGCTCGTGGATCCTCTTCGCGAGGTTCGCTCGTTCCGCTCAACGTAACGCGTTCGAGCCTGGCCACCGCGACGACGTCATCGGTTTTCGTCTTGCCCGAAGTCACGTGCTGGAGGTAGGGGCGGAGCCCTCAGGCAGCGGAGCTGCGGGGCGGCGCTAACGGCTGGGGGCCGAGGCCCGGAGGGCCGACGTCGAGGGCGGCGGGAGGCCGGCCTGCCCCCAGCGATCGGTGGTGAGACAAAAATCCCGCCGCTGGAGGCGGCGGTGGAACAACCATTGACGCTATCAACTCGGCCGCAACGACCTGCCGCATTCCCAG
>QJWJ01000037.1 GCA_003235365.1 Deltaproteobacteria bacterium | reverse complement strand
TGGCCCGCATGTCACCTCGATCCTCCTTCGTAGCGAATGTCGTCCAAATAGAACACGAGCCCTTCGGGATTGGCGGCTTTCGTCGCAACCCAGGCGAAGCCGCCGATGACGCTCGACAAATCCGCGCCGCGCAGATCGATGGTGTACTGCCGCCACTTGGTGCTCAGTTGCAGCGTCCCGAGCGAGACGGAGAACGAATCCTTGTGAGAGATGTCGGGCCTCCGGGTGCCGTCGATCCCCCCGGCCTTGAATTCGACCCGTTCGCGGCCCGTTTCTCCCCGCGCCCAAAACACGATTCGAGAAAGGCCGCTCAGGTCCGAACCCGACGCTTCACCGAAATTACTCGGCGCGTTGAGCCAGTACTGTCCGGCCCAACCCGTCGGACCGGGTCGATACGAGAAACGCAAACAGGTGCCGCCGCTGTGGGCATTGGCCGAGTAGGCGTCGTCGAAGTCGAGATACTCGCCTTTCGCCTTACCGTCGCCCATCAGGCCGTCGGCGCTGAAGCGCTGGGTGAGGTCGAACGCGTTGCGCTGAACGACTGACGCGAGTCTGAAGTCGTTGCTGCTCCGTTGCCCTTTGTCCAGGATCCCGCTGCCGTAGGCCAGCGGGACTTCGTTCACGGTTGTCGTTCCGTGACGCATGTCGATGTTGTCGTCGCTGGCGAACACCGCGGTCAACAACGCTGCCCCCAACATGAAAACGCCTGCGGCTGCAGACAACACACGCATCGTATTCGAGCTCGGCATTTCGATTCTCCCCTCGGCCCGTCACGGGAAGCGAACTCGCTTCCCGTGTTCCCCATCGATGTCGGCGGTCGACCCAGCGGTAGGATCGCCACGCGGTTGCACGGCACGGCACACCCCCTGCCGCACAAGTCAGAGTCTCCCTACAACTCGCAGACCGTCAACGTGGAAAGTGTCGTTCCGCGCCCAGTGCAAGGCTCGCGTCGATTGCGCGAGCAACGGGTGACGCGACCGCGTCGGCTGTCGGAGGTCGTCCTCCGATGTGCCGGAACAGGTCATCGCGGAGCGCCGACGTCGAATGGCGGGTTCCGTGTTCGCGCTCACTCACCCACTGAGTGTGCTGATGTGGGCACTCCGTGTCGCGCTCGTGTTCGGTCACGCGACGCACGAAGCCGAGTCGATCGCGGCGCCAATTGCGCTCAGCAACTCTTCCTTGGTGGCCGGCTTTTGTACGAAGGGCAGAAGGCCGTGCTGTCCGGCGCGGCGGGTCAGGATGTCTGTCGCGTGTCCAGACGTCAGCAGCACCGCAGTATCGGGACTCAACTCCGCGAGTCGCTCGGCGAGCTCGACGCCGTTCATGCCCGGCATCACGACATCGGTGAGCACCAAAGAGATGACGCCGTCGAGTTCGCGCAGGGCTTCGAGCGCCTCGTCGCCGGAGGCGGCCTCGACGACCTCGTAGCCGGCGGTTTGTAGCAACCTTCTGACGGCGCGCCGAAGTGCACCGTCGTCATCGACGAGGAGTATGGTTTGGCCGTTGCTCGATCTGGGAAACGACGACGGTTTCACCGCCTGTCGGGCGCCACTTTGCGCGGACGTCACGTGCGGAAAGTATAGCGCCACCGTCGTGCCTTCGGCGGGGGCACTGTCGATTCGCATCAACCCGCCGGTTTGCCTGACCATGCCCATGACGGCGGCCAACCCCATTCCGTCGCGTCCCTCGTGGGTCGTGAAGAACGGCTCGAGGGCGTGAGCTCGCGTGGTCTCGTCCATGCCGACGCCGGTGTCGGTGACGGCGAGCATGACATGCGACATCGCTTCCGATGCTCTCGCGTTGGGCAGCCCCAACAGTTCGATCGCCTCGACATCGATCGTCAGGTGACCACCGTTGGGCATCGCAAGCAGGGCGTTCTCCACCAACGCGCCTATCGCCGCGCGGACCTGCGTCGGATCGACTCGGACGCACAGTGTCGAGTCTTCGCAACGGCTGGCAAGCGTGACGTTCGCAGGAAGCACACGGCGCAACTCAGTCACGACGGTGTTCACTTCCGTGCTCAATTCCAGGACCATGGGCTGGAGAACCTGTTGGCCACCGAAGGCCATCAATTGTCGAACGAGTTTGCGGCCCATGGCGGTGGCGCAGCGGATGTCTTGGAGGGCTTCGCGCTTCGACGTCTCGTCGAGCTCGCCTTCCAGCAGTTCGGCGGAGGCCACCACGGTCGCCAGCAGGTTGTTGAAGTCGTGGGCGACTCTACCAGTCAGCCGCGCCAGCCCCCGCAGCGTCTCTATTTCCGAGTCCGTTACCCCGGTGCCAGCACTGCTCATGGCTTCCGCCTGCGGTGCGCGCAATTGCGACCTGCGTGTCCCCACTACACGTATCCTTCCCACCCAATGTGCGACGAGCAGACTACCTGCGAACGATACCGTTTACCAACGACATTCCTCACCTGTGGCACGTTTACCAACGACACGAAGCCTCGATCTCTCACTGTGCAGACGGACAGGCGCCACGCGACTTTAGGGGCTTACATGCGCGATCGGCCTCAGAACCGATCTGCCGAGCACCTCAGCGCCATGGCTGTTCTGTCGGGCGAGGAGTGCCACGGCCCGGCCCGACTGAGTTTTTTCGATCGTGGTTCTCCCGAGTTGGGGTCCACCGACGTTCCCGGGGGTTGGCGCGGAGATCGGTCGCGCGCCGGGATAACGCCCGTCCCAAGTTACTCGCAGAGCTGCTCCCCAAGGCTGTGCATCGTCTTCAAATGCACGAAATCGGACGATAATGTTCCTGTGGGTCCAAGTGCGCTTCGAATCTGGATTCGCCTCGTCAAGCCAGACTAGTAGCGGGTGCCATTCGGTGTGAAACCGTTCATCCGCGTTCGCATTTTGCACTGTGCAGTGGGCGAGCCGCGCGCCCGGCAGACGCCGTTTCAGGGGGTGAGCAGACTCGCTGGGGCCTGCCGGTTGAGCAGCTCTTGGCTGTAGGCGGCGAGAAGTTGTTGAAAGTGGAGGAGGCCAATCAACTCGTTCGGGTCGTTCTCGCTGCGGACTGGGAGTTGTGGCAGATGGGAAGCCGTGAGCTTCTCGAGGGCCAGAGCCAATGAATCCGTGGCCTTGACGGCCACAAACGGGGCTGCGCAGTCGAGCGCGACGGCCAGAGCGCCCACGTCTTCGTCGAAAAAGGAGTGCCGGAGTGCTTCGAGGTCGACCACGCCGCACAGCACGCCATCAGCGCTGCGGACGCAGACCACGGAGTGGGTCACTTCCGTCGCGACACGCAGCAGTCGTGGCAAGGGCATGCCCGCGGGTACGCACTCGATCTGAATCCCCAAGGTGGCGGCATCGGCGACCTGCAAGTGCTCGAGGGCGTTGAGCGAATACTCCTCGACGTGCGCCGGGGAGTCGCGACGTGTGACACACTGTTTTCCATAGTGCCGCCAGCGCTGCATGAGCACCACCGTCACCACCTCCGCCAGCATGATGGGGACGAGCAGGTCGTAGTTACCCGTCATTTCGCTGGCCATGACCAACGTGGATATGGGCGAATGGGTAACGCCGCCGACGAAACACGCCATACCCACGATCGCGAACGCGCTCGGTTCGGGAACGACTCCCGGCAACCAGTAGTGAAAGGCCGTTCCGAACGCGCCACCGACCATGCCACCCATCACGACGGAGGGGCCGAAGATACCACCAGCTCCACCGCTTCCGTTGCTCAAGGTGGTGGCCAGCATCTTGCCAAACGCCAGGACGAGGAGGACGGCGATCCCCGCCCAACCCAACGGAAACAACCCTGACGGCTGTAGAACTTGTTGGAGCCACCCGTAGCCGGCGCCGATCGCGGGGGCACCGAGCAACTCATCAGCGTCTGGGATCAGACCCGTCCACTGCATCAGCATCGGCACCAACAGCGCGATCACCCCGACAGCAAGGCCGCCGAGTGCCGGTCGAAGCGGAGGCCAAACGTCGATGGATCCAAAGCTGTCGTGCACGACGTCGAACAGCCACACGAACAACCCGCCCACGAGGCTGCAGCCGACGGCCATCGCGAGGTACAGCGGGAGCTGCAGCGGGTCGAAGGGGAACGATGCGGCAACTGCGAAC
>QJWJ01000487.1 GCA_003235365.1 Deltaproteobacteria bacterium | reverse complement strand
CGAAAACTCCCGTCCGCGAGCCTCGAAGTTGACGTGGCGAAACGCCCGCGTCTTCGAGTGCCTCCCATGCCAGCTCGAGTACCAAACGCTGTTGCGGATCCATGTGTGTCGCTTCTCGCCGCGATACACCGAAAAACTCCGCGTCGAACGCATCGACAGAATCCAACAAGCCCGCCCACCGAGTGCTCGCGCAACCCGAGGCGTTCGGGTCGTCGGAATACAGCGCAGCCACGTCGAATCGCTCAGGCGGGAGGTCTCGCACTGCGTTTTCTCCGCGGCTGAGCATCGCAAAGAACTCTGTGGGGCTGGCGGCACCTGGAACTCGACACGACAGCCCAACGACCGCAATCGGATCGTCGTGTGCTCCTCGGGACCGGACACCCACCGAACGTACGGAAGCGACCGGCGCCGCGCCGTCATTCGCGCCGTACCGCTCTATCGCTTGCGCCAGCTCCTTCGTCGTCGGGTGTTCCCAAGCCAGAGTGAGACTCAGCACCCGCCCCAACTCGGCTCCAATGGTTGCCAGAACGCTGGTTACCATCCTCGAATCGACACCGATGTCACGAAGCCGAGCGCGCGGATCGATCTGTCCAGTACCACAGCCCAGTTTCTCCGCTAATAGCTCCACCAGGCGTCGCTGAATCACTTCCGACATCGTTCCTCCTCATGTGCTGCTGAAAACGCAGCCTCCATGCACACGGACACACTGTCCGATACTGGGCTCGATGACCTGCGAGCCATCACGGGAGATCGTGAGCCCCCACTTGCGAGTGAACGCTGTGTCTGGCCGAACTTCCTCCAATGACCCTCGGTCAACATACACGCTCCCTGCAACGCCCAAACCCAACTGCGCGCATCACTCCTCGAAATGAACACCCAGCACCGTGATCTACGCAGCGACTTCAACTATCACAAGACCCCAAACGCAAAACAAGGCATTTAACACGGTTAACCCTAAGGTCACACAACGGTTCCCGACTTCCAGCAAGCCTGAACCGACGCCATATTCTCTCCCAACCTGGAAACATCTCTGCCACACAGTGACCGCTGCAACAGGACATCCCTCCTTCGAGGGAGTTCCCTTGCTACGCGCGTCACGGTACGGGGAACCGCTCAATACAGGGCGCGTTCTGACGGAGTTTATAGTTATGAATCGATGGGCAACATACTTGTCATGCATCACGCTCGTCGCATGCGGAAGTAGCGACGGCGAAGAAGATCCTAGTACCGAACAGTCTTCGAACATGCTGAGCTATTCAGTCGAGGCTACCCTCGGCGCTGGTGAAGAAACCTGGTTCTGCCAGTACATCCAGCTACCCAAGAACGACAACGAGAGGATCTTCCTCTCCGGCCGCTCACACACGTCCGAACACGCGCATCACTACGGCCTGTACCGCACACGCCTGAAGAAGCTACCCGACGGCGCGAAGCTCAACGATCCCGTCACGTGCTGGGAAGGGAACTCGGACCCGATGCAGTACACGACGAACTTCATCCTCTTGGAGCAGACGCCGACGGCCGATGTAGACTTCCCCAAAGGGGTCGGACTCGCATTCGAACCGGGCGAAATCCTCATCGCGCAGGTGCATGCCGTCAACGCCCAACCCAAGTCGGTACCAGTCAGCGTCGACTTTCAACTCAAGACGATCGCCGCGGACGACGTCGACCAAGAGATGGGGTTACTCCAGTTCTACAACCCGTACATCTACATACCGCCGAAGGATACAGCCAAGGCCAGCTTGCGGTGCAAGATCCCAAGTGACATGACGCTGATCGAAGGAAATGGGCACTACCATCTCCGCGGAACCAGTTGGAACGGTTTCATCGACCCTCCTGACGGCCCAAAGGCGAAGAAGCCATTCCTCTCCACGTCGGACTGGGAACACCCCGAGCAGTACCACGGTGAGCTGAAGATCGCTGCGGGGTCGCACTTCCGATTCGAGTGCAATTACCGCAACGACGACTTCAAACCTTACATTCAAGGCCAGTCCAAGTATGACGACGAAATGTGCTCGTTCTGGGGATACGCGTATCCAGCACCGGAGGACCCCTTCGCGTTGATGTGTGCAGGCGAATACGCCGACTCCATGGGCGTCGGCACGAATACCTGTGGGGAGACATCGGAATGCCTCCAGTCCTGCCCCGCCGAAGAGGCGCCGGACCTCAGCGTACCAGGGATCTTCACGGTGGGTCCCTGCTATCAGAAGTGCATCGTCGATTCCTGCCCGAACGTGGTCGCTCTCCTCGACCGCCGCGACCAATGTTTGGCCATGGCATGTAAGGACGAGTGTCCAGGCAGCGACTGCGACGACTGCGCTGAGGAGAACTGCGCCAGCGAGATCGACGACTGCATGACCGCAGCCTGCGAGTAGCGGTCTCGCACCAAGAACAATCAGCGTCAGACCAGTGACCGCTCCAGTATTTTACAGATTCTGGAACGGTCCTGTCGTCACGGGTCGTCCGGCGACTCAGGCGCACTATCAATCATCGGGCGCACCCCGCTCGATCCATTCTCGGATTCGTTCGATCGAAACTCTCGACAATGGATAATCGGGGGGCATGCGCTCGCCCAATTCTGGTTCCGAGCTTTCTAGCTTTTCGATCAGGTACGAACCGTCCGGGTCGCCGGGAACAACTAGAACTCGCGATCGCGCCTGAACGGCGGACTGCCCGACAACTTTGTCGTACACGGGGCTGTCGAGACTCACACCAGAACGTGGACTGTCACCGCCATGGCACGACTGGCTAATCGAACAGCTGACGCCAAAGACGTCCTGTTCCAGTGTGTGCAGCTCGCTGCTACCCGACCCACTTTGGCTCGCGCCAGGAGCACAGGCGGAGCAAGCAAGCCCCACTATCAGCAATCGGAGCGACGAAAGGGCCATTGAGTCCACATCAACCTTTCTAGTTTCGGTACCGCCGCGACAGTAACATAGAAAACTCCGGCGAGGCGCAACGGAAACCGACCGTGAGAGACACCGTGAACTCCGTTCACGCACGGGCCAGTTGTTGAGACTCTTTTCGCCCTCCCGGTTTCGTCGCCGATCCGCCTGGGCACAGTTCATAGGCGGCGCCGGGAGTATCCGAAGCTCCTGGCTGCGGCAGATCTCGGTTCGCGGCTTCGGGTGGCGCGCCCGATGAGAGAAATGAAGAGGCCAATGAGCACGAAAGCGATCCCACCGCGACTCGGGGAACCGTCGAAGCTACACCCCGACCCTTGACTCCCGTTCGAGGCGCCGCTGGGCTGGTCAACGCCCGCACTCGCTTCATCGATCCCCAACAGCACCGCGACGAACGGCCAAGCGTTGGGGCATTCCTCCTCAAACGGACTGGAGTCAGCACACACCAACGGCTCAGCATCAGCGAGGTGAAATAGCGGCACGAATGACTCACCCGTATTCGTCGAGCGAGCCACAGTCCAACCGTCAACCGCCTCTTTGCCGCAGCCATACAACCCCGCTGCTGTCCACGTCAGGCACGTGGCGTTGGTCACCGAGTCATCACCCGCAGTCGAAAACACCAGCTCTCGAGCGCTAGCGACGAGCAATCCGTCACCCGGGCCGCCCACAGCTATCTGAGAACCGTCTGGGGACAGGGCGAAACCGAGCATGTCACCTGCGAAGCTGAGCTTCTCCTCAAACGTGTCACCACTATCGTCGCTGACGAGCAGCGCATCGTCCATCGCCCCATCCAGTCGCACGTAGACGCGGGATGGGTCTGTTGGATCGACCGCTGAAATGTAAGGAGGGAGTCCTGGACGCAAAGGGATCTCGATGCGTTCCCAATTCTCACCTCGGTCTTCTGACCTGAAAAACAGGGAGGTGCCGTCTTCGCCGAGGCCCGATGCGTACAGGCGTTTCGGGTCGCCGCCAGCAACCTCGATCGTCGTTGGGTAGAAGTCGCCTCCAAGCGACATGCCAACATCGCGCACCGAATCGCCATCGAACTGAACAACTCGCACATCCTTGGGGTCCGAACGCTGCACGAGTGCAAGCGCGGCATTCGACGCGGGATCGAGAACGAGATCGACGATTGCTTCCGAGTTCTCACCATCCACGCGATTCCAGCTGCAACCGTCGTCACCAGACCAGTGAAAGCCATCGGCCAGACCGGCCAGGATATTGCCGTTCCGCAACACCAGCAAGCTCGGGTCTGTCATCTGGGCGTAGCCGATGACTTCTTCGCAAACCCAGCCCCACGTGTTGCCCTCATCTCGGGTGACGAGCAGCCCAAACGTCGTGCGCACCACCATGTGCTGCGGGTCGGCGGGGTCTACAACCAGTTGATCCGCCGCTGGAAAACGCCCGTTGGCCAGCCCAGTCCTCGAAAGGGACACCGCTGCAACCAAGGCAACCGGAAACAATCGAGCACAACGTCGCATGTGTCGAGGGTAGTAGCGCCTTGGTGAAGCAGAGGTCAAATGTGATGTCGGTAGTCGTTTAACGGTGAGATTCGATGCTGTCACCATACCGTCAATCATCCCAACCGTGCCGACCACCCACTGCAGGTCCGTACAGCAGACACAGACAGTCGCCGACTGCATGCGACGTCGGACTTCGATATCAAGTCACCATCGGCGGAGCCACGACGGCGGCTATCTGAACAGCGACCTCCGCAAGCGTCGCGCCAAGCCTCGGCAGCGATTCAAGACAGGGCACTGGCCTGGCTTCCGAGTACTGCACTGGAATCTCCGCGTCCGCCCCGGTACGAATCACGGTCAGCGGCGTCAGCGTTGACGGTGCGAGGCTCGCACTGAGAGCGGTGAGGCAATATCGCCGGCGGTGACGGCAAGGGGCTCACTACGAACCTGACACGGTTCTTGGTCGGCCTATTTGAAGAAGTTTCGTCGAGTGACTGTCGCATCGCATGGTTGGTCAGACGGCCGTCGTTTGGCGAAGGACGCACTTGTCGTACGAGAAAGAGCGACCAGGCTCCAGCCGCGCTCCGTAACTTCCCCGCAAAGGGCGTCAACATGTTGCGGTCAGTAACCCGCGACAACGATGCCGTGTCCCATACAAATGCAGATCGATAGGAGACGACAAATGAAGAACCTAACGACATGGACCGTAGGTGGTAGCATCATCGCCATGCTGCTCGCAGGCTGCGGCGCTGAGGGTGAGACGGTTTCGGCAGAAGAAAGCTTCGGGAATGGGCCTGAAGCAGCGTTGGACGGCTTTGACGCCGTCGACGAAGCCAATGAAGAGGGGCAACTGGCGGAGCGCACCGTGCTGGCCGAGCTCGAGGTCGCTGACACGACCATCACCTTCGTTCAGAATGGCAATGGCGAAGGCGCCATGCTCGCCGTCGAGGTCCTCGGCTCGACCCAGACCACGTCGCCGTTGCAGCGCATCCAGGCAGAGCAGGACCTGACGATGTTGGAGATGTTCAACGCGTTGGCGCCCGAAGGCAGTGAAGCCCCCGAGGCACTCCGCGCCGTGCACTCGGAACAGGCGGCCGCGTTCGGTCGCCAGGACGTGGAGACCGTCCTGGAAGTCGCCTTCGACGCGAACGCAGCGATCGAAAAGTCCGCTTCTGGCTGCTCGAACCTCATTTTCAACTTCGGCAGCTGGTACGCCTTCAACAAACAGTCCAAGAATTACCAGAGCGGTACATCGACGCTGTACGTCGGCAACAGCTCCAGCTTCCGCACCACGAACTGGGTTACCGTTGGCGCCTGCAACGACGACAACAACTCTACCCTCAAGGCGCGAGCCGACTTCGACATGGACGGGGACTCCGCTGGTTGGCAGTATTCTCCCTGGTACAACGTGGGCCCCGGCGGCTACTTCCTGTACTACCCGTGGCGCATGAACGTAGGCTACACGTGCACCATCGGTGGCCTCACCACGACCTGTCTGTACGGTACGCGCTACCGCGTCAAGGGTGACGGAGACTACCCGTACCACCTCAAGACGGCAGAGTTGTTCGAGCAGATCCACTGAAGTACTTCAGACGGCTCATCGCGCTGGCGCCGGCAGTCGGCGTCAGCGCGACACGCGATTTCCTGCTCCGCAGCCGAAGCGGCTCGAAAGACCGCGAGAACGCTACAATTTCTGCTCCAACCTACCGCACCCCGCATCCTTTGGGTGTGCTGGATCGTCCTCCAAGAAACGGGTGCCTGGAGCACCAGAGGAGTGACGATGTTGTTGAAAGGCGAGGTTGCAGTGATCTACGGAGCGGGCGGCGCAATCGGGGGCGCCATCGCGCGAGCTTTCGCGAAGGAGGGTGCGCGGACCTCGCCAATGGGACCCACCCGCGCCGTACCCTACGTCGTGGACGACGCGCACTTCGTCAAGGCATGAGTACTCGTCACGAAGCACAACGCCGGAGTGTGCTTCGGCGTACGGTGGGGATAGCCAATTTGCTCACGAGCCACCACATGGAGTTCTGCAGATGAGGCGTCACCTCACTCGACGACGCGGTCGACCTCGAAGAGCGCCCTGGGACGCAACGCGAAATAACGGCGAACCAGCCGCGCGTTGACGACCGTTTCGACGGCAACAGGCAGTTCGATGCGCGGCTCGTCGAGCTGCCAGTTCTGAGCTGCGAGCTCGAACACGACATTCGCCGCTTGAACGCCGGTGCCGGCGTGGTCCGGCAACATCGCAAACGACCCGAACTCCAGATCCGGATGCACCAGCCCCATGACGCCGACGATGACCGGCAGCGGTCGCCCGCGGCGCAGATTCGGCAACCAGGCCTCGCTCAGCAGACGAGGATGCAGCAGAGCGTTGTCGTTGAGCACCCACAGGGCGTCCACGCCCAAATCCCAACGAAGCCGAGCGAGCGCCCCAGCAACCTCCGACGCGCTGAAGCCATCCGCCAGCTCGATGGCCTTGATCTGATAGCCCTCTTCGAGAGCAAGCAACGACTCGCGCTCCACATACGCCCTCAACTCGGACCGGTGAAGCACGCCGATGGTTCGGATGTCCGTCGCCAGCAAAGCCTGGAGCTGAGAGAACTGAGTCACCGCCGGGATCTCGTAAGCAACCCCCCAGACCCGTTGAACGGAATCGGAAGTGAGGAACGAGCTCATCATCACCACCGCGGGAGGAGCCGCCGAAACCTGCTGCCGATAGCCTTGGAAAGCGCGAACAGTCGAGTTGTTCATCAGCAAAACGCCACGGGCCTTGCACGATGCGATACCAACGCCAATCTCTTCGGGAGTTACCCTGAGACCAGTAATCGTGGTATGGACGTTGAAGTTCTGGGACAACTCGTCGACCAGAGCCTGGTGGGCGATCCGCGTCTCCGCGGAGTCTGGCATCATGATGAGCACACTATCGAGGGACGGATCGTTGCCCACCGCCGGGTACGGTTGCGGTGGCTGATGCAGGTTCGGCGCGCAAGCCTGATATGCCCCCCCCAGCGCGACAGCGATGAATCCCCTCCGTCGAACCAACGCTCGTTGTCTCATATCCATCGTTCCACCCCCAAGATTCGAGTAACGCCGCTGGGCAGGCGGGCGAGCTGTTCTACGACGCGGCTGCCTCGACCCCTGAGCACCGCCAAGCCAGGCAACTCGAAAGCGCCGACGCGCCTCAGGTACAACTGTCGATTCGTCCGACGCTCGAAGTAGTCTCGGGTCCGCTCGGGCACCAATGCAGCCTCGACCAAACTGAATCGCAGCAGTCCGAGCAGATCCTCTTGTCGCGTCGTGATTCGAAGGCGCGGCCGAGTGCCGAGCATCCTCTCGACGATCGCCCCTAACTGGTCACGGGACAGCACGCCAGCGATCCCGAGACGCTTGACGTCGGCACTCGATGAGATCGGGGCAAACGACATCAACGCATAGGGTTCTACCGTGTCGCTGCCGTGAGCTCCCTGCCGCAGGACCTCGTATCCCAACGCTCTCAAGCCGACGGGAAGTGCCATCGCGGCGTCTCCACGCAACGGAATCGCCCGTTCGAAGTCTTTGTGGCGGCCAAAGGCCTCGACGGTGACGTTCGGCAGGTGTTCCTCGAGGTAGCGCGAAAGCCCTCGGGGTGATAGTTCGCCTAGCACCATGACACACAGCCGAGGCCTGTCACTCATGGCGCAAGGCGTTCCCTTGACGTGGCGCCAGCGACGTCTGTGACAGCAGCACGCCAACGCGGCCCAACAGCTGGTCACGGCTGAACGGCTTCAACAGAACGTCGTCCAGCTCACCATCGAAGCCGTGATCTATCAAGACACCGTCGGTGTAGCCTGAAACATAGGCCACCGGCAAGTCGGGCCAACGAGTTCGCAGCTGGGTCGCCAGCTCGGAGCCGTTCATTTTTGGCATCACCACGTCAGTAACCAAAGCCGCGGGCCGCTGCCCCAGAGAATCACAGAACGCGATCACTGCATCGGGCTGCGCGAAACTCGTAACTCGATAGCCGTGGCGTTCCAAGGTCGATGTCAAGAAGCGATTAACCGCGCGATCGTCCTCACAGACCAACAGGTGCTCTCCTCGGGCCGGGGCGATTCGAGGACCGCCTCGACTGATCGGTGCCGACGCGTCTTGTGAGTGTTCCCGGAGCCAGACCTCGAAAGTGGTCCCCTCTCCCAGCCGCGAACGGACATCTATGGCTCCCCCGGCCTCCATGACGATGCCGTGGACGGTCGCCAACCCCAAACCAGTTCCGCGACCGACCTCCTTCGTGGTGAAGAAGGGCTCGAACAAGTGCCCGAAGACCTCGGGCTCGATTCCTACTCCGGTGTCGCTCACGCTGACCTTCATGTACACGCCGGGCGCCAGGGTCTGGGTCTGGGTCGACCTACTCTCGGAAAGTACGACTCGCTCACTGGCGATGCCCAACTTGCCACCGTTGGGCATCGCGTCACGCGCGTTGAGCGCCAGGTTGAGAATGACCTGCTCGAGTCGCCCCGGGTCGATGTAGATCTGCGGTGTGTCCGGTGAGAGCTCGACCTCGAACTCAATCGTCTCAGATACGAGTCTGCGCAACACCGGACGGAAGCGACTCATCATTTCGACGATGGAGGCGACCCGAGGCAAGTGAACGCCACGCCTACCGAATGCGAGCAGTTGCCCCGTCACCAACGCAGCCTGTTCGCAGGACTGTTCGATCTCCTGAAACAGCTCCTCGTCCTCTGCACTCAGGCTTCCCTGCAATCCGTCACGCAACAATTCGGCGCTGCCCCCGATCGCCAGCAGAAGGTTGTTGAAGTCGTGAGCTACACCGCCAGCAAGCTGACCAACCGCCTCGAGTTTCTGAGCCTGATGCAACTGCTCCTGTAGCGTGGCCGCTTGCGCTTCTGCACGCTTGCGCTCTTCAACCTCTGCCAACAATGCATCGCGACTGAGAGTCAGCTGCTCCATCGACTTCAGCAGGTCGACGGACATGTTGCTAAATGCTTCGCCCAAGGTCTGCAGTTCGTCGTTGCTGTCCACCTCAACCCGGATCGTCTCACCCGCCGTGGCAAATCGTTCGCTCGCAGCTGCCAGTTCGAGAACGGGACGCGTGATCCGACGCGCTTGCCGCAGGCTCAGCCAAAGCCCCAAAGCCGTGACCAACGACGTGATGCCAAACACATACCCCAAGGTGCGAACGAGGAAGTCGTGACTCTCGACGCGAGCCATGTCGATCGCTCGGTGCAAGCTCTGGGTTGAAAGGCCGTATCGAATGGTTCCGAGCTGCTCGTCAGAACCCATGACGGGACGGCTGAACTCGAGCACCTCCTGGCCAGCGAAGTGACGGGTGGCCGTTGCCAAGCGTCGTGTTACGGGTGAACGAACCAGCTCCAGCGCCTCATCGGGCCAGTCCGCTCGGCCCTCGGCGGACTGCTGAGCTTGACTGGCGAACGCCAGTACTCGCTGCTCGTTACTGACGAACACTCCGTACACGAGGTCCTCATCGCTGCTGAGAGTCCGTTCGACCAACTCCTGCATGTCTGTCAGCGCATGCGTCTCCACGAGTGATACGAACGCCAACGCTTGACTTGCGGAAAGCGTTCGCCCGCGACTCTCGAGCGCCTGTCGTAGGGCTCCTTCGATTTGAGCCAACGCCCTGTCCGAGCGCTCGACCTCCAACCGAAACAGCACGACGGAAGTGAGCCCTCCCACGAGAAACAGGCTGAAGAGCAGCGTCCGTGCGAGCTTACCGAGGAGTCCCCTCCGGACTGGAGCATCAGTCACAGGTGCCAAGATCAGCCGCCCAACACCGGATCTCTTCCAGCTTTCCGTCCGTTACGATGAACTCCGTCATCGTGGCACCCGTAGCGTCGCCGTTATCATCGAAGTCGAGAGGTCCCACCAACCCCTCATAGTTGACCTCCCCCTCAGCGGCGATGAGCTCGAGGGCCTCCGCCCAAGCTTCGCTGGTCACTGCCTTGCCCGAATGAGTGAGGGGCAGAGCGTCGCGAATTGCTTCACCGTCGCCGGCGCGCCCAGCAACCTCGGCCGCAAGTACGAGGTTCATCGTGGCGTCGAAAGCGTCGTCGCTAAACAGTTCGGGTTCGCTTCCCCAACGGGCCTCATAGCTCTCCTTGAAGCGACGCGTCCTCGGGTTGTCGATAATCGTGTCATCGATGAGGCGAACACCCTCGACGAAGTCCCCCGCCCCAGGATCGAAGCCAACTGCAGCCCCTACGAGTATCTCCGGGGGTGGCCCCTGCCACTGCGCGACGGCTGCACGCTTGAGGACGGCCGTGCGATCTTGCGAGAACCCAATCAGGTACAGTCCCTCGGGTTCGAAGTCGACGGCCGCGTCGACTGCCCGCGCCTCGAATCCGGTCGTCGTGGGATCGTAGTCAAAGTGACCGACTGCCCCGCCATTGCCAACGTGCACGCTCTCGAAGGCGCCACGATTGCCCACCCCGAACTCGTCGTCGCGATAGACGCCAAACACCCGGTCCGCGTCCAGCTCCAAGAACACGGCCGACGCGATGTCGGCAACGAGCTGGTTCGAAGGGCGCGTCCGAAAAAGAAAGCCGTCGTCGGCAAAGAAGCTGATGCTGGGAGCGCCGAGGGATGGCCCTATCGCGACGATCTGCAGGAGCCTGATATCGCGAACCAGATCCGCGGCCATTTGACTCGTATCTGGTCCGACCAACCCGACGAAACCGGGATGTTCAGCTACTTCCCGCAGTTGCGCCCTGGCGCGGTCCACGTCGAGTTCGTGATCGCAACTGATTAGCCCCACTTCCTGGCCGAGTGCTCCCCCTGTGGAGTTGATAGTGTCCAGCGCCAACAAGATGGCTTTCTCCACCGAATCGGCCGTAGCCGCCCCCGCCGAGAAGGTGTACATCCCCGCGACCATCAGCTCCCCGTCAGCCCGACCCTCGCACAACCGAGACTCCCAGCGGTCCGCGTCCGCTTTCGGTGCAGCGCCGTCCTCGTCGCCGCACGACAGCACTCCCAGGCAATACGGAACCGCAAGCCAAATCGCCCGACGCATCGTCGTGAGCCTCCTCCTTGATAATCCCGCCGCGACAGTACACGATTCCGACCGGGCTCGCCAGGGGGCGGCGCCCGGGTCCAAGCCCATTACCATCCCGCGCGGGAGCATGAACAGCGCAACCCAAAAAGGCCCTCGTCCGCGAGCGGCGCGCCCGCGTCAGCCGCAGTTGCCGCTTCGTGTGCAGCCCGGGCAGAACGGGGATGGCCAATCGTGATGTTGCAACGGTGTTCCGCGCGGGCCGCTGCAACACTCTTGGCTTCCTCGGTGCTGACACTCACGGGTTGGGCCTGCGCCGAGCCAGAGCTCAGCCTCGTCGAACTGCTCGAGACGCCATTTTCTTCCGCAACACGCAGTGCACTACCAACAGAGCAAACGCCAGCCTCCGTCTACGTCATCACACGCGACGACATCCGCGAAAGGGGCTATGAGAGTGTCGCTGACGCGCTGCGCGTCGTGCCCGGCTTCACGATACTGGATGACCTGACTTTCGAGCACCTCGGCGTGCGTGGAGTATACGCTCACCAGGAATCTCCCAACGAAACCATCAAGCTGATGTTCAATGGGCAGCCGGTGTCGTTCATGCCGATCAGCGCAAACTTCCTGGGCACAGAACTCATCCCGCTGGAAGCCGTCGAGAGGATCGAAATCGTCCGAGGCCCAGGGGCAGCCGTCTACGGTGCCAACGCTTTCCTAGCGGTCGTCAACGTGATCACCGCCGACCCAACTCACATCACGGCTGGGGCCCCCGCTAGCAGCGCCAGCGTCCGAGCCAGAGCCAGAGCCAAGAATCCTACCGTGCCCAACGGCACTCTCGCGTTGTTCGATGCGCGAGACCTCTCGCCAGTGAGCTACGTGATCGCCGTTCAGGTCGACGAGGATGACGCTTCGGGGCTCGAAGTGCCGGGCGCTGCCGACATCCGCTCCGATGACCCGGTTGGTTACCCATCGCCGGGTTGGGACGCGCTCACTCGTCGACGACTGTCCACTCTCGGCCTGGAGACGCGCGAGGCCCACTCCACGACGGCCAGCGCATTCGGAGAAGTGCGTTATCGATTCGATCAGAACCAGACCCTGTCGCTCAGCGGTAGTTGGCAATACCTGGATCGACCCGCGCCGTTCTTGCAGTACTCACCACTCGCCCACGACTTGCGGTACGCGGTCAATGCGAGCACGCTTTGGCTCTCTTATCGGGCGCAGTCTCTGCCAAACGGATTGAGTCTGGAAGCGCATTGGGCTCTTCACCACGCCGAACCGGCCAGCGCTGATCGCCATATCGACCCGTTCGTGTCAGAGACTCACGCGGAACGCAGCTTCGAGTCCTGGGCGAGCTCGATGCGACTCTTCGCTCGCCACCGCGGAACGTTCCACGAATTCACGGCGGGGCTCGACTACAGCGCCGACTACGAGCACCTCCTGCAACTCGACTGGCGAGACGATCGGACAGGCACCAGGATCGATCGCGCCCCGAGCCGTGAGCAGAATGGGCAGCCTGCGCTCACTCAGAGCTTCATCAATCTCGGACCCAACGTACAGCTACTGGTCTCTCCAGTGGACGAGCTCACAATCGTGGCTGGAGCACGCCTCGACCTGAACAATCGAGTGGGGTGCCGCAGAGGCGCGCAAAACTGCGTCGGCTCGCTGGGAATCGGCGTGGACCCGTCGCGTGGAGCGAATCTCTCCTCGCGCATCGCTGCCGTTGGCCAGATCCCCGAAGTCGGCTACGGCAAGTTGCTCTACGGCTCGTCGTTCAAGCCGCCGGCACCCAATCTGCTGTACTCACCACCCATGAGTAGCGTGGACCTGAAACCGGGGGACCCGACCCTCAGCTCCCAGACAGCCGACACCTGGGAGATGATACTGGGTCGTAAACTCGGTACCAACGGCCATCTGGAACTTGGGTTCTATCACACGCGAATCGAAGACCTACTCGTGGCCCTGCGCGGACGCACCGCAGCGGAAACCCGAAACGCACAGGCACGCTTTACGGGGGTCGAGCTGTCGTACTCCCAGCGCTGGACCGCAGATCTCCGCGTGTATGGCGGCGTCAACACGATTCTCGATTCCGAGATCCGCCCCCAGCGCCGCTTCGTCGAACCCATGGCGAGCTGGGACCTCGAACCCGCCAACGACCTTTTCAGACATGGCCGGTTTCCCGATCTGTCTGCACAGCTGGGAGCAAGCTACCTCCTCGCGCCTCACTTCCTCAACTTCAATCTCGAAGCCGTACTCGTCGGACCGCGACGCGCCTCGTTGCAGAACAATGAGCTGTTCCAAGGGAACGATTTCAACGCAACGTACACCCTCGGCTCATACGCGCTATTGCGGCCGTACGTCACGACACACAAGCTATTCTTGCTCTCCGGTCCACGACCAAGCGAAATCAGCGTGGGCGCCTCGATCCCCCTCGGTGACAGCATCGAACCTGGAACTGGAGGACTGGACATTCCGGCACGCGGCACGACGTTCAGCGTTCGATGGGAACAATGGCTGTAGAACGTGAACAAGCGCAGGGCGAGCGTTTGGCCGTCGCGGCCGAATGCCGAGAAATCTGACGCCCGGCCGCGCAGGCGGGCGCTCGGCGGCCACTCGTGTACGTTTTTTGCCCACATCAGCCGTCGTGGCGTAGGGCCAAGGCATGTTGCGCTCGGGTTGCTTCAGCAAGTGGTGCCTTGCCGCGGTTCTTGTTGGCCTTTTCGTTCACGAACCAGCTCAGGCGGGCCAGGCGCGGCCGCCCATCGAGCAGCGCGCGACGTACACCGTCAAGCCCGGCGACGTGTTGGGGGTGATTGCCGAACGACAGGGCGTCCCCCTGGCACTGTTACGCAAGGTGAACTCGATCCCCGGGGACACGATCCGGCCCGGTCAAGTCTTGCTGCTCCCCACCGCCTATGAGGTGAAGCCCGGAGACGCCTTGGGAACCATCGCCGAACGCTACGGCGTGGAGCTCGGCGAACTGCTTCGACACAACGATCTGAACGAGCAAAGCGTGCTGAAAGTAGGGCAACAGGTGATCATCGCCGGAGGCTCGCGCGCTCAGTCCAGCACCGCCGACTTGGTCGACGGTCGAGCGTCGCGCCGTGATCTCCCAGCGAAGCCGGTCGAGAGTTCGCCCGCGCCGCCGAACGTCGAGTATTACCCCCACGACGTGCGGCGCAACGAAGTGCTGTCCACCATTGCCGCGCACTACTCCGTGACGACGAAAGAGCTCTGTCGAATCAACGGGCTGCGTGACGCGTCACTGATCCGCGTCGGGCAACGTCTGAAGATCCCCATCACCGATCTGAACGCCCACCTGACTCGGCCCAAGCCGTGGAGCAAATACGCTCGCAAAAAGTTCGAACGCGGCAAGGTCACACTGACGACCATGGGCGGCAATTGGTCGGGGCGCGTGCTGGACGAGCGGGGGAAGCTCTTGCCCGACGCGCGCAAACACATCCAATCCCTGCTCGCGTCGTGGGAGACGGGCAACAAGAGGCAGGTGGCACTCCACCCGCGGCTGTATCAGCTCATCGTCACCGTCAGTGACGAGTTCGGCGGACGTCCCATCCGAGTCGTGAGTGGGTACCGACAACGCTCTTACGCGCGCCACTCCAAGCACCGCGCCGGTCGCGCCCTGGACTTCAGCATCCCGGGGGTGCCCAACACGGCAATCGTCGACTTCCTGCTGACGTTGCCAAATACCGGCGTCGGGTATTACCCGAATACCACCCACGTGCACATGGACGCCCGTTCCAGTCGAATGTATTGGGTCGACGTGTCGGGGCCTGGGCAAGCGCCCCGCTACGTGCACAAGAGCAACACCGGTGAGCGAGCACCAGCGAACGTGATCGCCGCCAAGGCCACCAAGCGGAGTTACGGTTCCAACCCGTCCCGCAGCGTGGTCGCGCGCTTGGATTCACACCACCTAGGTTCGGCCACCCGTCGCGGTGCCGCTTCCACGCGCGATTAGCCCTAGGAGCGGCAATCAGGTTGATTGCCGCGACAAATCAACTACCTAGAGCAGCGAGCAGCGAGCAGCGAGCAGCGAGCAAGAGTGACCGAACGTGGCCCCGAAAAACGCCCTCACCCAAGCAGGGGCTAGTTTTCGGGGCAATTCCGTGCACTGGCAAGCTGATCGGTCTCTAGGCGGCTCGCGTGAAACGTGTAGGCGTCGGCTCGATACTGCGCGTGGCGCGTCCGAGGCCCTCACCCAAATGGGGCCGCGCGAACTTCGCCAGAAATCACCGTTCCAGGTGAGTAGCCACACGCGCTGTGCGCGCGAAGCCAGCCCGCGCGTCATCCGACCTCCGTGGGGCGACGACGACACGCCTCCGCGGCTCGCGCGAGCACCCCAGGGCCCCAAGTGAGCCCGGTGCGCGAGCACGACGCTTCATTCGCAGTGCACGAAGCTCGCCGCGCCGTACACGACGCTTGCGCGGTTGCGCACGGCGTCTCCTCTTCTGGACCCGACGCTACCTGCTCCGCGCACAGCGCTTCGTCGGCCGTGCACGAGGCTTTGAACGGCGTGCACGAAGCTCGCCGCCGCCTGCACGAAGCTCGCCGCCACCTGCACGAAGCTTCGCGAAAGTGCACGAAGCATTCCGGAAGTCTACGGAATGCTTCCGGTTCGATAGTCCCCGGTCAAAAACCACGCCGCGGTCGCTTGTTCGCGCAGCGCGCCGATCACGGGACGACAGCGAGAAGACGAAGCCGCTCTTGCCACCCCTCGGCGGTCAGCTGGTACAGGTACGCTCGGCCCGTCGAAGTGCCGCTTCCGCCCACGAGGACACTTTGGCCCGACACGGCCAAGGTCTTGCCATAACCTTCGCCAATCCCGACGCCGCGGGGCGCTTCGGGAACCAGCTTTTGCGCTGAGCCCCACGTCCCTGACACCAAGCGAAACACGTGCGCCGAGCCGACGCGTCCGCGCTCGATCTTGTCTCGCGGACTACCGACCGCGATCAGATCCTCGCTGTCGGAGATGGCCACCCTCTGACCGAACGTCGCGATCGACTTGTCGTCCTCCGGCCTGGTCCCCGGCAATGGGAGGAGAAGCGCCTGCCGCTGCCACGCTCCGTTTACCCGACGAAAGACGTATGCCGTTCCGGCGTAGTTGCCCAGCTCGCGTGCACCGACGTCCAGCTCGACTTCCTGCGCGTAGCGACAACCCACGACCAGCGTATCGCCCTGGATGTCTACCCCCGAACCGCACTGAGCCCCTTCTTCGGCATCGCTGGAGCCCGCACCGAGTAGCTTGGCCTCCGGCTGCCAGGTGCCCTCGGATCCCGAGTAGACGTAGGCGGCTCCGGTGTAGGAGCCGACGTCGTCGTCGCCGAGCGCGCCCACGACGATTCGCTCACCGGAGACGGCAATGGCGTCTCCGAACCCGTCGCTCGCCTCTGCGTCGAGAGTTCCATCGGGGAGCTGTGCGTACAGCTTGCCCTCGGGCGCCCAACTGGTGCCCGTTCGTCGGTACACGTACACGGCTCCGGCAAACGAACCTTGGTCCGCATCTCCACCGGCGCCCACAGCCAGGACGTCACCGTCGAGATCGAGCGCGAGTGCGAACCCCCCCGTCTCGTCAGCTTCCGAGTCGGCGAGCATCGCGGTCACCCGCGCTTCGAAGGTCCACTCGGTCCCCTGCCGGCGCAAGATGAACGCGGAGTCTTGCCCGTCTCCGACGACGCTGCCCCCAAAAGCCAAGGTATCGCCAGAAATGGCGAGAGCGTCCTCGGGCTTGATACGCGCCCCTTCGAGCCCGGGGTCGTCGTCCAGCAGGATTCGATCCTCCACCTCCCAGGCGATCCCGTTGCGCTTGAAGACGTAGATGGACTGACGCGCCCCGGTCCCTTCCAGGTAAACGGTGCCGCTGATGGCAATGCGATCTCCATCCATCGCGACGGACGAACCGAAGTCATTCCCGGGTTGCACGTCGCCGAGCGGCGGCCCCCACTGGCACGTCGCCGTGCAGCCGTCGCCATTGTCGTTGTTGCCATCGTCGCAGGCTTCGCCGGGGTCCAGGGTTCCATTGCCACACCCCGCGTGAATGCAGTCTGCGCCGCCTTCCCGAACCACGCAACGATCGGTGCACGCCTCTTCGTAGGCGCGAGTGATCTTGTTGACCCCGCATTCGAAGTAGGTGCTCCCGTCACACAAACCGAAATACGCGTCTTGCCCGACGCACTCAGGCAGCATCTTTGCGCAGTTGCCGAGATTCTCTTCGCGGGTGTCACACCGTTCATCGGGCTCACACACTCCGTACACTTCGGGAGTGTAGTCGAAGCAGATCAGCTGGATCCGTTGGTCGATGCCGTAGCAGCTGCGATCACCGTCGTCGGCACACATGCCCCAGCGCAGGTCGAGCCCGCTGAGGTTCACGTCACTCGAAGTGCCGCCGGCGCTGGAGGCGCCACCGCTGCCGGATGCAGTGCCCCCCGCCCCCATGTCGACAGTGCCTGGCGCGCCGCCGGCGCTGGACGTGCCCGCCGTCCCCGACATCCCGCCACCGCCGCCCGAATCAGCGGTGCTCGAGGCACTGGAGGCAGGCATGCCTGCCGATCCGGGTGCCCCATCGTCGCCCCCGATCGCAGGATTGGACGGGGCGCCGCTTCCGTCAGGCGAGCTCCCACCGGATCCCGACGCCTTGTCCGTTTCACCGCGCCGCACCGGGTCTGTTTCACTCGACGGTCCAGAATCGGCGTCAGCGCCTTCGCCCGTTGCCGTGGGTGCGCCGCCTTCCCGCACGAGCAAGCCCGCTGCCCCTCCGACGCCACCGGGATTCGCCTGGCCACTGGATGCCCCATCGCCGTCGCAGGCCAGCAGATGAAGCGACACGGCCACGCCTACGAAGAACCGCGGGGTCCACCGACGCCGAGTGCAGCGAACCGAAACGCACTGGATCGACTCCACCAATTGGCCCAACCGAACCGTTTTACGTCGCACGCCCTGGCTTCGCCTGCTCACACTCGTCATCGATTCCCTTCGGTGGGTGTCCTGAACGCAGAATCTTCCCGACCTTCTCGTTTACACCGTCACCACTTGCCGTCCGTGAATTCCCCGAAACGCTCGATTCGATCGCACGGAAACGGAGCCAGACCACCGACCCCGAGCGACCGCCGCGGCAGCGTGTCGGTCTCCGTGGGTGAGCCCCGCGCCGCCGCTACGCCTCGACCCCGGGTCCAGGGGCTCTAGAGTAGAGCTGCTCTAGGGCCGCTCTAGGGCCGCGGGGTCGGAAACACCACGAACTCGGTCCCGTTCACGAACAGCGGAACCGTAAACTCGAACGTATTGCCGGCGCCCAGCACGGGGCCAGGATCTGGGTCGTCGTAGCTGTGACCGATGGGAATGCCCCGTGCGTTCATCGCGAACACGTCCACACGCCAGTTCGCGACGCCGCTCGCCGCGTCATCGACGAAAGCGCCTCTGACGCTGGGCCGCAGCCCATCGCTGAACGCGTGCTCGATTCCGAGGTCGAGGGGTGTTGGTGTTTGAGGCTCCGGCTGCGCACGAAAGCCAAAATGCAGCTCCGCGATCTCCGCCGCGGTGATCGGATCGCCCAACACCGCAACGAGACCGACTTCGCCGGCGGTGAGACAGCCAGAGAGTGAGCCACTGGCGGTTTGCATCAGCGGCGCGTGCACCAGGCCGTCACCACTGAACAGACTGTTGCCGCCAGCGTCGCGAAGCTCAACGCGCGCATGGAGCTCACATAGCGCGTCGTCGCCGTCGTTGCGGACAGCGGCAAGCCAATGACCGACAAACGGCCCGTACCTGTCCGGGTACTGCAAGTAGGTGCTGCCTACGAGTCGAAGATTCTCGGGCGCGGCGCTTTCGGGGAACTCGAGGTCGCCGATCGCTGGAACGTCCGGGTAGTCGACCACTGCGCTCAAGTCGAACTCTGCTCGCACTTCGGGGGGGCCGCGATCGTCGAGGTCCGTCAAGACGCCGGCGAGCCCAACACTCTCGTGCACCCATCGCCCGCACTGCTGCAGGCATTGCCCATCGACGTCGGTCTCGAGCTCCAGAAACTCGCCCTGCGGCTCCTCACCGCCAACCGAAACGGGACCCAGACAATCCACCAGCGGGTTGCTGTTGAACTGCAACGATCCAGTTTCGCGCAGCGCCCCCAGCCCCACCGTTTGCAAGAACAGATTGCGTACCACGAAAACGCCCCCAGCCCGCGTGAGGCTGCGGAAGTCCGTTCTCACCAGACCGAGATTGGCGTCCAAGTACAGCCGTCCGCCGATCTCTTCGAGATTCGGAAAGTGCAGCCGCTCGAACGCAGTTGCGTGGGCGTTGAGATCGCCGCCCACGCGGCGGAGGTTCGGCAGACTGACGTGCGATAGATCAGTTGCAGTAGTGGGTAGCTCCAGATTGCCGGTGATCTCCGTCACAGACCAGGCGGCCGCAATACTTGCAGCATCGGACACCAGCAAGTCGCCCTCGTGCACGAAGGGCGCACCAACTGGGGGCGTCGTGGGACAGCCGCTGCTCTCGTTCGAGCCGTCGGGGAGACGGGGACCCGCCTCCGATTCGGACGTCGGCAGTGGTTCTGGCGTCGCCGCGTCGCTAACCGCTGGTTGCTGGGCTTGCGGCTCTCCCGACGGGCGGGAAGCAGAGCTGCCACCGTCAGCAACGTCGGGCGCGGTGGGATGCTCGACGTCGACGGTGTTGCGATTGTCGG
Organism: Deltaproteobacteria bacterium; assembly: GCA_003235365.1. Taxonomy (GTDB): domain Bacteria; phylum Myxococcota_A; class Polyangia; order Polyangiales; family Polyangiaceae; genus SZUA-265. The sequence continues at coordinate 22,609 of QJWJ01000487.1, read as the reverse complement.
GATCTGTCGATCCGCAAGCCGCCATCATCGAAACGGTCGTTGCGAATGCCAGCACGCGGTTGCCCATGAAGCCTGAGTGCTCCTACCACGTCGCTGTGAGCAGATCGAATTCGGTTGCACGTGTAGGCAAGTCGGATCGATGCGAAATCACGACCGTTCTGAATGGGAATACCGGTCCCCAGCGCTGGCCCGTCCGTAAACCACGAGCCGATCGCATTCAGCAAGATGTCCCGGAAAGTGATGAGAAAGCGTCGGTACCCCCATGGCCAGAGCCCTTGACGGGCGATCGAGCTTGGGCAACGGTTCAACGATGGTAGTTACTATCGGAGGCCTACCGAAACTCACACGTCGAGGTCGCCCGGCGCTGATCTCGAGCTGTATCTTCGGTCTCATGCTTGCTTCCTGCCTGAGCGCCGAACGGCGATCGGGGGCTGGTCAGAAGGATGCCGGCGCACCTCGATCCCCGGGTCCAGCCGAGCAACCCAACGACACGAGAACGGACGACGATGCCACGGACGATGATGATCCGTCGACCGACGGCGACCCATCGAACGATGGCGACCCAAGCCCCAGCGCGTCCGACGTCGACGCTGGGCCAGGAGGCAGTAGCTCTGATGGCAACCCTTCGCCGATGGTCCCCGACACGAGCGCCCCCGCGTGTGCTGTCGGCAGTGCGGGCTGCCAGTGCACCGCAGGCGGCGCCTGTGATCCGGGTCTGAGCTGTGCGTCCGGAGTGTGTGCAAGCGACGACCAGTGCGCTCAGGGTTCCGCGGGCTGTGCGTGCTCGTCAGGCGCCACTTGTGAGCCGAATCTCAGCTGCGTCGACGACCTTTGTGTGGTGCCCCCCGCATCGGGCGACTGCCAGCAATCACTGTCCGTCGACGGCGCACTCGCCGCAGGTGACACGGAGATAACTTTCGACAGCGCGAGTGTGATCGTGGAACACAAACGCGACGTCGACGTCGTCGAAGATGGCTGCATCCGCTCGCTCGAATTCAGTTTCCAGAGCGGGTCGGGCTGCCAGCTCTCGGTGTTCGCCTCCGACGTGATTACCGCAGGTGGCGAGCTACTAGTCACTGATGTGGCGTTCAGTGCCGATTCGCAATGCCCCAACTTCCTGGATGCCAACGAAGGCCTCTACGAAGGGTTTGACGACGCCATCGACGGCTCGTGGGTGTTGATGGATCCGACTACCGTGCCGGAGCGCAATGTCGCCACGGCTTGCTTCGAAGCAGCCTTCCAAGTTTCACTGAACGGAACAATCAAGACGCAAGACGGCAGATCCCTGGCGCTTGCAGGAACGTCGCTGCAGGTCACGGGGGACGTGCGCTCGGCATCGATGGAAGGCAGCTGTCCCGCGGAGTGCGCACGCGATTCACACTGTCCCAATTCCCAGGCCTGCGTCGACGGCTCGTGTGTGGATGTCTGCAGCGACGACGCGCAATGCGGGGACGGGATGATTTGCGACAGCGACAGTAGCTGCATCGTGGGGTGCCGCAGCGACAGCGAATGCGGTACCGCCGAGATCTGCCAGTCGACCACGTGCATATCCGGTTGTCGCTCCCACGACGACTGCAACGCTGACGAGATCTGCCAATCAGGCGAGTGCCTGCCCGGCTGTCGGGCAAACACTTCGTGCCCCGCGCAGCAAAGCTGCGTCGATGGAAGTTGCGTGCCCAACGACACGACCTACGGTTACTGCAGTGCGACACAGGGCTGCCCCAGCGGGACGCTCTGCGTGCGCCCGGGCGAGGACTACACCTTCTGTTCTCCGGGCTGCGTCGATGCATCCGATTGCCCGGTCCCCAGCACTGGCGACGTGCAACCGACATGCAGCTTCGACCAGTGCCTCCTCACGTGTGAGGCCGACCAGACGTGTCCCGCTGGAATGGTCTGCGGTGCCGAAGGTTGGTGTCATTGGTACGTCGGCGGCTGAACGGTGGCGCCAAGCCGATCCGAACCAGGCCGGTTCCTCACCCGACGGGGGTTCGAGAAACCACCCGACAATCGTGCTCGCCCACTTTAGAGCATGCTCTCCGCGACGTCTCCTCCGGTGTCCGTACGATTCGCCGCACCAGCGGTTGGCGCCGGACGCCCCTCGCGCGGAGCAAGCTCGAGCTGGACGTCCGCACTATCCCCTGATTCCATGACGACGTCGCGCTGAGCCATCAATTCGTCGTTCCACATCGCAACCGTGAGGCGCCCCAGCGGCACCTCGGACAGCGACACCTGTACCTGATCAGCGCTCACCACCTGGCGGGTCACGACGCTCCCAAAACTCGACAGCAGCGCGAGCTCGAATCGAGTGTCGCTCATCGTTGCTGGGTACTGTGGGCGCACGACGAGTTTCGCTGGCGCGGGCAGCACGAGCTGCAGATCGCTGCTCGGCGCAGCAACCCGTGAACTCACTTCCGCACCACCATTGCCCCTCGCGGTAACCGTAAACTCACCCTCGATCAGGCCGCGGATCTCGAACCGTCCGGACGCATCGGTTCGAGCCGTCGCCTCGACCACTCCCGACGTGGGCAGACGATTCTGCGCGCCCTGCGCAAGCGCCGATACCAAGACGTTCGCCACGCCGCGTTCGTCTCGATCATCGACGACGCGCCCCTGGATCGTCTGCGATCCAGTCGGCAGAACACAGTCGCGCCGAACGTCGTTGCCGGGCACCAGAGCAATTGCCCCACCGGCGTGGGCGGGGACCGGCGCATTTCCGGCAGAAGCGACAAACACCCGATACTCGCCAACGGGGAGTCCATCGAAGACGACCTCGTCGGCCGTCACCGAGGCGGGGGCGGAGGTCGCGCCGGTCGTTTCTTCCACGACGCTGAACGTCACGGCTGTCTGCTCGCGCAGATCACAGTTGAGCACTATCCGCGGCATGTGCTCGACGACCAACGTCAACGCCTGGCCGTCGCCGGCAATCGACACCTCTCGCTCCGAGGCCAGCAGTGCCCCGCCAGGTCCCGTTCGCACTGATGCGCTGGCCGCCCCTGCGACGAGCCCGGCGACGCTGAAACGCCCAGTGGCGTCGGTCCACGCTTCGACGTGGGCGCCTGCCTGCCTCAGCTGCACGAACACCTCACGGTCCATCGGACCGTCGACGTATGCGACGACTCCGTCGACGCGCTCGCCGCCTTCCAGCTCCCAAGCAAAGGTGCGCCCCGAATCCGAGTCGGACAGGGACAGCTCCAACTGCTGCTGGGCCATATCCTTGCATTGAACCGTAACGACGTAGCGCCCTGGTGAGAGACCATCCAAGCGAAGCCGCTCTCCGTCGGGGATGGCCGCACTGCTGGCACCGTCGCCAATCGCGATCACCTGGGGCTCGACACACGGCTGACCGCGAACACTGACCGTCGCGAAGATCTGCATCGCGGCGTTCATTGGCAGCACGACGTTGCTCACGACAGCGCCATCGTCGACGACCACCCGTACCGGTTGCTGGCTGGCCGCGTTGCTCGCAAACGCGTGCAAGTCGTATCCGCCAGGAGCCAGAGAGGAGAAGCGAAAATAGCCATCCGCATCTGCCACCGCTTCGAAGCGATTGCCTTGGCCGTCCGTCGACATTGCCAGAACGCGAGCATCCGGCACGGGCCGCTCGTCACCGGCAATCACCACGTTCCCTTCGACGACCGTCGGTCCCGGAAGAACGATGGCTCCCAAATCTGCCGGCGACGTCGCGTCGAACACCAACGTCGCCGTCTCGTCCGAATACACTTGGAGACGAACGCGCCCCGCGGCCACGCTCGCATCGAAGTGCCCTGAAGCGTCGCTCTGCGCCACCACCGACTGACCCGTCCGTGCATTGACCACGACGATGGTCGCTCCAGCAACGGCGTTGCCCGACTCGCGAACCGTTTGCCCGCTGATCTTCGTCGCCGATTGCTCGAGTTCGTGGGAGAGCGGTGCCAGATCGCTGTCCGGATCGGTGAGGTCGATCGCAGCCGCTTCCGCAGATTCCGCCAGCCCGGCACTCGACGATCGAACGACGTAGCGCCCGGTGGGCAGGGTCAGTGAGTAGTTCCCCCGCGCATCTGCCTCGATACATTCGGGCTTGTTGCCCTCGCAGCCACCCCCCGTGCAGACCGCGCAGACCAGAACGGGCTTCGTTCCCGCGCCAGCAACGGTTCCACGAACGGTCTTTTCTGACCTCCCCTGACGTGGCGCGACGGGCGCAGTACGCGCCAAGTGACCACCATGCTTCGCGTCACGCGCGACGACCGGCTGAGCCACACGCGCCGACGACTGCGCGGTCGAGGAACGAACTTCCGTCGCGGCTGGCCAGAAGAAAAACCCGAGACCGGCAATGGTGACCAGGACGGCCACCCATGCAAGCCACTTAGATCGTCCGGCCTTGATAGAGTTGGACGAGCTTGTCAAAAACCTTCTCCATGTCGCGCGAACGGCTCTGGCCCAGCGCCTCTTGTAGTTGCTCCCTGGTAACCTTCAGTTCAGCGATGCGGTCCTCCCCTCGCGCCGACTCGAAACGGGCCAGGGCATCTTTGAGAACCTGATCGAGCAAAGCCTGCTCATCTTCTTTGAGTTGCAGCTGAGCAGTCGCCGCTTCGCGGAAGGCCGCGGCGAACCCTGCCAGTTCGTCGACGCTGACTTGCTCCAACTCCACCGGAGGTGGACGTGGCAAGGCGACAGTGACTTGACTTGCCAGCGGTCGATGGGGTTCGGCTTCAGTCCGCTGGGACACGAGCCATCCGTAGCCCACGTCGATCGGCTCTTTCAGCACACCCCCTACCGGCAAGGCAGCGATGGCCGCATCGACTCCGATGAAGCTACCTGCCCCGACGAAACGGCTAACGTCACGATCCGCGCAAATCCCGTAGTCACAGTCGCGCTGGTCGGCGTCTCGCAAAGGAGCGTCCGGCGACTGAGACCGTTGGGCGAGCGCAAGCGCAACGTCGTGCGCGTCCTGCTTGGACCGCGAAATCGACGGGTCCGTCCAATCAGGAGCGGGATCCAGCTTGTAGCCCACCAGCCAATCGCGGGAGGCAATTCGAGTTTGATCGACCGCAATACGCTGCAGGATCCGCAATCCTCGCGCGCCGTCGTCGAGTAGGGCCCACTGCCCCTCGGGCAGTTGCGACAGCACCCATGAACCCACCGGGTCGAAACCGTCGTAACTCGAGCGCGTGCCGAGAGCCCCGTGCTGCGCGCGTTCGGGCCCGTCTGACCAACGTTCGACCGCCTCATCGAACGTCACTTTCCCAGCGGACAGCGCCTGCTGAGCGGAGTGCGCCAATTCGAACGCTTCCTCACGACTCCGCGACGCGACGCGACCGGGTGCGGGGAGCGCCGCCGTCCCAACGTATTGAATGCGTACCTCCTTGCCGCTGAGTAGCTCCTCGGCGGGCAGTGGGTACTGCGTCACGATGTGAAAACCCAACGTTGTCTCCACGACACTGCTCACCTGCCCCACAGGCACGTTGCCGAGTGCATCGACGAGACGCGGTGGAAGCGTTCGCACGAATACGTTCCCGAGGCGACCGCCCCACGGAGCGCTCGTCGGGTCGTCCGAGTATTTGCGAGCCAACTCGCCAAACCGTGCCGGGTCGTCTGCAAGCTCCTCGGCCAACTCCTGGGCGAGTTCCAGCGCCGCTTGCTCACTCCGCTTGTTGCCTGAGCCGGGCACGATCATGTCCAGCTCCTTCGCCGCCGCGTACTCGTGGGAGATCAGGATGTGCGCTGCGCCAATCATCACTTGATTGATGTCCGCGCGCCACCACGGCCCTCGCGGGTACGCCAATGCCGGCGGTTCACTGGGCGAAACGAGTCGAAAAAGATGAGGCGCGGCCGCCGCCATCGCGATGAGCACCAGCCACAGTCCAGCGGATTTGATGTTTTTCGTGAGTACCATCGGATTGCTCGGCGGAAACGCGTGGGGGGTACAGAACCCCCCACGGACACCTCTCAGGCGCAACTCCAGAAGCGACCACACATGTTGTAGCGCACGATCGGACGCTGGGTGGGGCAGCTGATGCTTCGGTACCAGTTGTTCTTGTCGATGTACCCGCTGTAAGCGGTCTGCTCGACACCGATCTGGTGGCACACCAGACGCGCAGCGCCCCAGTGCGGCAAAGTGCTGCCGCTGATCGGGCGGATGCTGAAGTAGTCGTTGAACGACGTAGCAACACCAGTGATGCTCGTGCTCATTCCCAAGCAGTTGTTCGTGCGGTATCCGAACTCCCAGGAACAGGCACCGTTGTTACCTGCGCGGGCCTCTTCTTGGGTCATCATGGAACTAGCGAGAGCGACTGCACCGAGCGCTACGACTTTTGCGATTTTCTTGATCATCGTTCATTTTCTCCAGGCTGATATCTCTTGGTGAGACAAGCACCGGCAACCGCTTGAACTTGGACTCCCCGTGGCCGAAACGATTTCTCGAGCCAGCCGAGAAACTCGAAGGAGGACCTTGCTCAGGCAGTACCGGTCCAAGGAGACCACTACCGTCAGGTTCTCTCACGAGTCTTGATGGACCGCTTTTCAATTCCTTACCGATCGCTGAGCAAATTGCGATTCACGCCCAACGATAACCGCGCCGATGCACGGTGACGATCAGCGTCGGATCACCGAGCGCCTTGCGAGCAATGCAAGCGCAGCGTGCCAATGCCGCATCCGTCACGTGAATGCCACCCCACACCCTCTCGACGAGTTCCGCCTTGGTAACGACTCGACCGCGGTTTCTGGCCAAACACACGACGAAGTCGAAGACACGAGGCTGCACGTTCAGAGGCGCTCCGTTGCTGCGAATCTCGAAAGATGCCTCGTCGATCTCGACGCCGTCGACCTGAATGGCAGCTGGCATTATCTTCCCTCTCTGTGTTTCTGATAGTGAGGCGATCCGGCACGATCCATCGCTGGTGACATCAGCGCGCGAAACGACGTCAGGCGTGACACTTCGCTACCCAGCGAACCTCCAGCAAACATACCGAGAGCGCACGGGAGTTGGCGTTAATTCTGGATTAACTGCCTGGGACTTGGTTAGCCCGGTAACAAACGGAAGCGTCGGTTCGACTCGAGCGACGGACCTTGGTAGGCTGCGCGGTGACGCGAATGGACGCACCTCGTGTATTCGTTCAAGCCGCATCGCTGGTATTGCTGGCACACTGCAGCGCTGAGCGGCACCCGACAGCACGCACTGCTACACAACCCTCGGCCCCCGCCGCGTCGACATCGCCAGCGGTAGCCGAAGGTGCAGTGACCGATGAGGCGGCAACGCAACAGACCGTGGACCAACGAGATATCCCCGATCCGCACAACGCCCCGGTGTGTACCTCCGGACGACCTCGATGGCAGGTCGAGCTCTCATTTGACGAGGCGTTGCTCTCCGTACCGGGTGCCACGTTGGAGCGACCAAAGGACTACTACGGCGCACTGCCGGACTTCGTCAGGAAGGGAGCCGCCTACGAGCACCCTCAGTACGTCGAACTCCAAGATGGAACGGCGATGGTCGTCGACCCGTTCAAAGTCGACGTGTGGAACTTGCAGGATCAGACGTTGCTTCAGCGAACGTCGCCCGTTCTCGAGCGAAAGCTTCCGACGATCGTCGTGATCGACTCTCGCACGATTCACGTGAGGGGTGGCTCGTCACGTTACAATCCCGCCAAAAGCACCGAAGTATGGAAGCTCGCGTGCCCCGCAACCACTCATCCCCAAACGCTGACTTGGAACAAGCCCGAATACCTGTACCGACTCAGGACACCCCACGACAATACCGCCGTCAGCTTCGACGACGGCAGGGTACTGACCATCCACGGGTGGGTGATTCTACCCAGACACGAGATCCTGACGCGCTTTGCCTGGAACCTTCACCTGAGCGCGTCGTCCGGCGCAACGCTCACCGCACTTGGTGACCACCGCGCGTTGCTGGCAGGCGGTTGGGCGGAATGGTTGACCTGGGGTAACGCCAAGGAGCCGCCGCGCTGGGTTACGTCGGCCGCACGCGTCAGAGAGCTGGAGGTGGTATACGGGCAGTCGGATGTGCTGTCTCAACTGAACGAGCCCCGCTGGGGCCACAGTGCCAGTCGACTTTCAGACGGGTCGGTCGTGCTCGCGGCTGGGATCAACGACGACCGTCCAACCCGATCGATCGAGCGCTGGTACGAGACGAGTCGTCGCTGGCGTATCGCGGGGCGATTGAGGCGCGACCGAGTCGGGCACACGGCGACCACGCTCGCGGATGGGCGCCTGCTCTTCGTCGGAGCGTGTGACGTCTCCGCGACGCTGCACGGAGCTCCCCGCGCCACCCGCATCGACGTGGACGCATCTGACACTTCGCGGACCAGCGAAACGTGGTCACCCCGAACGGGCAACGGCACGATCACCCCGCTCAACGACTCGCGGTGCCGGCATACGGCGACGTTGCTTCGAGATGGCCGGGTGCTCGTCGCAGGGGGCTTTTCGCAGGGCGCCCAGATCAGTGCGCGTGGCTTCCCTGCCAAGACTGGAACTCGCACGGCCAGGGTCGAGCTCTATGACCCGCGTACCCGAACGTGGACCTCAGGGGGCAGCATGCTGGTCCGCCGCGCTGGGCATGCCGCCGTGCTCCTAGAGGATGGCAGAGTGATGGTCGTGGGAGGTGAGGCCGATGGTGAACCCCACTTGCCGACCGCAGAAGTCTACGACCCCGCGACGGACCGCTGGCGGACACTCGGCGAGATGCCCGACCTGTGGCCCTCCCCGTCCGTCGTCCGCACTGACGCCGACGAGTTTCTCGTGTTCACCGAAGATGGCGCCATCGAACTGCAGTTGCTTTGATGCTCGAAAAGGTCACCGCGCAATCTGGAGTCGCGTTCCCGGTGTGAGTTGAGCCGCCTGTTCAGGTTCGTCTACTCGATGTTGGCCGACTTGTAGTCCCAACCGCTGTCGGTGCAGAACTCGCAGTCAGGGCCGTAGAGAAACGCCTTGCCGGTAGAGCCTTCGTCGCCCTTCAACTGCCAGTTCAGCCACGCCAGGTTGACCAGATTGAAGTCACCGCGGCCCTGATTCAGATCACCGCCGTGGCCGGCACTCGTTTTGGAGAAGTAGAGGATTGGAATGCCGCGCGACGAGATCCCGTCGTAGTCTCTCAAGCCGTTCTCGTAGGCGACGTCGCTACTGCCGCCATTCATGATCTTGAACGGGGCGTGCATGCTGTCCCACAGGCGGTCGTTCGCACCCATCAGACCACTGCTCGTGATCCCGATGGCCGTGAAGCGAGGATCACCGGCGACGTTCTCGGACATCAACCCGCCGCACGAAAATCCATCGGCGGCGATCTTCGTCGTATCGAGGCTCTTGTAGTACGCGCTGCAGGGCTTGTCGTTTTCGGCGATGGCCCAGGTGATGTAGTCGAGAAACGCGGCGCCATCTTGGCCGCCACTGCAGCTGTCGTCGCCACCCGGCGTGCCATCAGCGACGATGAAGTATCCCCACGAGGCGATCTCACCCATCGCGGCTTGGTTGGATAGGCCGTTCTGTGAACAGCCACCCTCTCCCCAAACGAAGATCGGGTACTTCTCGTCACCACCGAGGTCAGCGGGTCTGAAGATGGTCCCGCACCGAATACCGTCTTCGGAGTTCGTCTCGATGACGACGTCGTGCGGTCCGGTACCAGATGCGCTCCTGCCGGCATCCTCGGAGTCGGTGCAGGTACCGGTGAACGGCTCATCGGCTCCAGTGTCTCCTCCGGCGCCACCACTCCCCGGTTCGGAGCCTGCTGCGCCCGAACCTCCCATGCCGCCGCTTCCACTTTCGTCGCCGCCCGCCCCAGAGCCGCTGATCCCCCCGGTGCCGCCGGCTCCTGGTGTGGGTCCACTCGTGCCCGGTCCCGAGGTACTGGGGCCGGAGGGGCCGGTCCCCCCCGTGTCAGTCCCCGTCGCGCCTGGCACCGCACCCGTTGGGTTTGCGGAACCACTCGGAGGTTGAGACGCACTGCCACCAGGCATCGCGGTACCCGTCGGGCCCTGCGCGACACTGCTCGGCGTTCCATCCGTGGGGGTCGATGACGGGCTGTCGCTTCCGGTCCCCGGTACGTCCGTGGAGCCAATCGGCTCTTCGGTTGTCGCATTGTCATCAGCACATCCGAAAGCCGCGACCGTGATACCGACGATGCTCACCAACCAGGTACCGATTGGTAGATTTACTCTGCTCATCAATCCGAGTCCTCTGCCCAAGTGCCGGGCGCTCAAGGTTCGGGTGCAGTCGCGCGACGGTCGCCAGAACGGTTCAAGAAACCGCCGGCAAGACGCCCGGGGCAATCGAACTGCAAAAAACAGCCGTCGGCAGAAGCAACCAGGGCCGGCGCTTCACGTTGGTCACTTGGGACTCCGATCCCCAAGTGTATTCACAGGGGCGGGACACGTGCATCGAGGGAGCGAAGCACAGCGCCGAACGGCATCCTCACGCGTCGGTTGGCCACTTGAGCAGCTGCATGTTCACGAGCGCGACTTGCTCGGTGGGCGACGACGCCGCCACGATGGCTCGGATCTCGCGATAGGTTTCCTGCAACAGCTCCTGGATTCGCTGCAGGTCTGATTTCGAAGCGGAGACCACGTTGTACGCGTGCAGATCTCCGCGCATCGGCGCTCGGGCACGCTGAGCGGCGACTTCCGCCCAATGAGCCTTGAGCGCGTGCAATGCCTGTTTGCCGCCCCGAGTGTCGACGCTCAGCGCCTCGACGTTGATGTAGCGCTCACGAACCCTGCGCACGAGCCCCGCCGTTTGGAGGACGTCGAGACACGCGACGACGTCACTCGCATCGAGGCCCAGCACCCGCGCGAGCCAGGTCGGATCGCGCGGCTCCCGTTGGTAGGCCTCGGTTTCGAGCAAGCGCAACACCGCCTCCGTCCAGGGCGCGTCGAAAGCGAGCCGCTTGGCGGCCTGCGCCGCTTGGTGACGGGAGTGCAGTGCCGGAACGGCTTCGATCGGCACGAGTTCGGCGATGAGGTCCGGCAAGCGCCCCGTCGCCGCATCGACGAGCACGAGAAACTCCGGCAGCCGTGGCTGAGCCGTCCCCGACAGCCAACGACTAACCGAGGAACGTGAACACCCGACGCGCCGCGCCAGTTCGCTGGGCGAGACGCCTGCAAGCGCTTTGAGCCAAGCCCCCACGAGGAAGCCATCCGAGTCTCGTTCGATCTCGACATTGGCGAATCGCGTCGAAACGGCGACCACGTCGATGCCCACGCGGGCGCAGATCCGCAACGTTTCACGGGCAGTCGGAAACGTGCAGCCACGCTCCCAGTCCGTTACTGGGTTACCGCGATAGCCGAGCCTCCGAGCGAACGCGATCTGTGACCGCGAGCCGCGTAGGGCTCGCAAGAGTTGACTCCCGACGACCTCCATTTGCCAGGATTAGCACGATCCGTGTCGAAGTCTCCCCACGATTTGTCCGAACCTGCGCAAGTTCGAGTTTGCGCCAGGGCACTCACGAAGCAATCACTAGGGCATGCGCCAATCGTGCTTCTCGATGATTCTCCTCCTTCTCCCTCTGGGCTGCGGTAACAACGGCGGTCAGTCGGGAACCGACCAGTTCGAAGTCGACCACGTGAACCCGGGGAACGAACCGGACGACGATGCAGGATCGAGCGAACCCGAACCTGAGTCGGACCCACGCCCGGGTCCCGATGCGGAAGGCACTTCATCGGACGGCGAGTCCGACGCGGGCCGCCCCGAGCCGGAACTGCCAGTCATTCCCGATGTAGAGATGATCTGCGACGGCACGGATCACGTGCGGTTCTCCGCGACGTTCGGGCGTGGAGGCGGACCATTCGCCTTCTACAACGGGTTCCTCCCTGGAACATACATCACCATCGACGGCAAGTGCCGCTACTGGATCAACGATGCGAGCCTGCGAGGTCTGCGTTCCGGTGTGCTGTCCGACAGCGACGGCGAGCGCTTCTCGGCGCTGTTGCACTACGGGCAGTATCAGGCTCTGACGCAGTTCGAAGTCTCGCAGTGCCCAGACGGAGGCAGCAGCTCGCTGACCGATGCCACGGGGACCCTCACCTGCCGTTGCGGCGACTGTGGTTTCGGTCCGGCAGAGCTTCACGAGCCATTCGCTGGCGCCGACGAGCTCTTCGTCGACTTGACGTCGCGCGACGAGTGGGCGTGGGGGCCGACGACAATCCTGCCCGTGAGCATGCCAGTCGAAGCCGATGCGCTGGATTGGACCCTGCCGTTGGATCTCGACGGTGTTGCGTACGACGGCGGACTGGAGCAACCGTTCGGGGCGGACATGGGAGTTCCGATCCCGGACGATCAGCTCGAGCTGTTCTCAGTGTTGCGACAGACGAGCATCGTTGGCGGTGAAACGAGCCAATTGTCAGTCGTCGACGAAGGCGGTGGCGGCTACGTATTGTTCGTCCGCGACGAGCCGCCCGCCGAAGTGCTGGACGCGCTCGAAGCCGACGTGCACGAGTGATGGCGTGCCGACGCTGCAACGAGCGAACCGGACAGCTCGCCTTCGCTTTCTCGACTCCATTCTCTGTTGCATCGACAAATACGGAAAGACCACGGATCAATCCGCGCCGACAGGGCAGCAGCAGGGCGGCCCTCACCCATTGGGGCCGACACGATGTTGCGGTGTTTTTGGGGTCCGTTCTTAGCGCGTCCACCCCACGAAGCGTTCGAAGGTGTCCGTATCGTCCGTCAGGGGAAACGGTTCCTCTCCGAAACGAGCCCCCATCAAACCGCGCGAGGGAATACCGCGGGTGAACACGAACCAAGTGCCGTCGGGGGCGAGCGCTTCGAGTTGGCTCTCGTTGCCCACTTGCCCCCCGGCCACGATGTCCCACTCATCGGCGTGGTCGCCGCGCGTCGAGACGCGGACCGTGGCGTGCAACCGGTCGAGCTGCACGTTGAACAACAAGTACTGATTGTCGTCCAACCAGTAGTGCGGCTCGATATCGAGGTAGGTGGAGCTCACATTCGGCGCCAACACCACTGCCCCGGTATCTTCCAGCTCTTTGGGAGACAACGGGACGCGCCAAAGCACATCGTCGACGTAGGCCACGACGAAATCGGCGCCCGGGGGGCGAAGCAGAGGATGAGTGGGACGCGGGCCCTCGATAATCAGTTCCTCCCCCTCACCGAGCGGAACGGGCATCAGCTTGAAGTGTTCGTCATCGAATCCGAGGACCCACCGCTCGTCCGCACTGACGAACGGACCGCGAGGCACGTGGTCATTTCCAGAGTTCTTCGGCACGAACAACGACTCCGAATCGATGGCGCGCGGGCTCGTGTCCGAACCATCCAGCGCGACGGCCCACGCCGCGTCCGCATACACTCCAATGCTCCCCGCCCCTTCGCCCCACTGATACGTGAAGAAGACCACCTCGTCGCCGAGCACCGCGCGCGGGCGGTGGTAGTTCTCGGGGAGTTGCTCGAGGAGTACCCGAGGCTCCGTCGCTTCACTTCCATCGAGCGAAACGGCGAGTAGTCTTCCATCACTTGCCGTGATGACTTGGCCAGCGCTCTTGTCGACGAGGAGCTTCGGCCAGCTCTCGCCTCGGTCTTCTCGCTGTTGCGGGGCCGGCTCCCGGTCGAGCAACAGCGTCGGCTGAGAGCCATCGATGGGCGTCAGCCAGACCCCCCCGTCGCGAACCACGAGCAGGCTGTCCTCGAACACCTCCGGGGGACATCGCCGCTCCACGCCTCGGGCCAGGACCCGAAACCCCGTTTCTCCGGGTCGATAACCCGGAACCACCAGGTCGTCAACATGCGGGTCCTCGACTGGGCGAAAGTACAGCGGCGTGTCGTCTACCGAAAGAGCGAAGTCCAACGCCGCGTACTCGTCCGAGGAAACCTCCTCGTCGTTGTCGGCGCCACTGAGGCGCGCACTGAGGCGCGCACTGTGCGTGCCGTAGAGGACTCGGTCCGCGTCAGGCGGAAGGTACGTACCTCCAATCGCAGAATCGTGCTCGACACTCAATCGGCGGTTCTTCCCGTCGGGGGTACGCAAGTACAACGCGTCCGTCACCGGAATCGGAGCAGGCAACTCGAGACGACCTGCGGCAATGGTTTCGCGCAGCCACTGTCCGCCCGGAACGGGCAGAACCCGGTCGCCGCACGTCCAATAGCGATCCTGGAACACCTCGACGGAGGGATACGTTGAAATCAGGTCATCCACGGAAGCATCGGCAGGCGACCACGTCGGATTTTCCGCTTGCCGGTCCAGGCGCTCGATCTGATCTCCCTGACAACCGTACACCCAACGCTCGTCCCGGCTGACACCCATCGGCGTGATGTCCTGTCCGGTGTCGTAGGTTCTCGGAGTCTCGGAAGCGTCCCAGGAGATCTCGTGCACCACTCCGCGGCTCTGAGAGATGACACGGCGGGCCTTTGGCAGCAGCACCGGGTTGCCGAGGTAACTCTCACTCAGTACGACGGGCGCATCGGCGTCAGTGCCGTCGACGCGAACACTCCACAATTGCGACCGGACACGGTTGGCCCAGGGCACGCCGATGATTCGCTGCCCGTCATCGACCAGCGCCTTGATCTCGAAGCCATCCTCGACCGGCGGCGTGATGCGGGTCGTGCTGGCGTCGTCGAGTGACAACACGTAGTGGGCGAGGTCGTCGGTTTTGATGATGAACCGCCCGGTGTCGAGCACCATGCCCGGGCGCCAGTCGGGAGCGTCCAGTCGAGGTACGACCTCGTTCGGCTCCCCTCCGTCAGGCGGCACCACGAACAACGACACGTTGTCCTCGGAATCGTACTGGGTGAATGCCCAGCGATCCCCGACGTGGTAGACGTTGAACAATCCTTGCTCCGCTTCCGCCAAAAGCACGAACTCGCCGGGGGCCTGAGGATCGAAGCGGGTGTGCCAGAACTGATTGGGGTTGTCGTGAACAACTGCCATCTCAGAACCATCCGCGGAGAAGAACACGCGGGCCGACACACACTCCACGTCGAGGAGCAGCAGTGGCCCCTCGACTGTCGACTGATCCGTGGCAACGGCGAACAGACCGTTGTCTTGCAGGCAGACCAGGGCCCACTTTTCGTCGGGGGAGATCCCCTTGAACAGAGGCCGCCCCTCGAAACCATTCCAATCCCTGCCGCGGTACGGGGTCAGTACGACCGGATCTTTGCCGGGGGGTAAGAGACGAAGCTGACTCAGGCCGTAGGAGCTCGAATACACCAGACTGCCCTCGGGTGCTGGCGGCTCGTTCAGTACTTCGGCGTCGTTTTGAACCCCGGCGTCGTTTTGAACGCCAGCGTCGTCGACCCCGCCGTCGTTGCCGGGTGACTCGTCGTCATCCGTCGTCGTGGCCCCGACTTCCCCGCTGCCATCGTCGTGTTTGACGGCCACCCCTCCTGCACCACACCCGCCGGTCGCAACGAGGCCAACCAGACTCGAAGCGAGGGCCCAGGGGCAAGCGCGGCGCATTCAGCGGTCCTAGCACGGGTTGTGTGGGTTCGTCTCAGACTCGGGGCACACCCCACGAGCGAGCTCGACTCTTCGATGCCACTGGCGCTCGCGACGCCGCCTCCGTTTCCGCGCTCACAGTGTCTCGATCCAAACCACCAGCTACGGCGCGGTCAACGCATCCCATTGCTGTCCTGGGTCGCACTGTTCGGCGTTCGTCGGCCGTGAAACAGCGAGGTGTTCTCTCATCGCGCGCTGGGCAAGCGTCGTTTCGATCTCGGCACATCCGAGGGTCAGTTGATAGACGACCGCGCGGCGAGGTCGTGGTAGCGATGCACGTTCAAGCTCGTACTCTCCCAAGGCATCTCCCATTGAAACCGACGTTCCTCTCTCCACTCGGCACATGGTTGTTGGCGTTCTGTTTGGCTGCGGCCTGCGGCGGCTCCAGCACGGATCGAGTCTCCCGAGTCACCCCCGAACGAAACGGAAACCCGGCGACTGGTGACGCTGGCGTGCCGACGAGCGACGGAGGCGGCTCGACCGACGCCGTACCGAGCACGGACGAAACGGGGACGCGCGATACTGATGGCGGCTTCTCTGCCGACGAGCCCAGTCCGCGCGACGATGATACGTCACCGGGAGTTCCCAGCGTACCTGACCCTGGAGTACGCGCGCCCGGACCCTCCGCCGATCCGAACTTGCCACAGTTCGATTGCAGCGCGGTCAGCTCGCAGCAGTTCGATTCGGAGTCGATGCGAGGCTACCAAATAGCACCGGAGGTTGCCGAACAGGTCGAGAGTGTCCTGTCACTCATGAGCCCGGTCCAGAAGGCTTCGCAACTGCTCGGTGTCGACGGCAGCGAGAGGAACTATCGGGACATGCATCGCAGTCCCGACGTGGCCGTTCCGCGCGTTGGCATCATCCGCGGCTTCCGCTACCGCGATGCGGGTCGCGGCGTGGCGCTCGACGCTGGGCAGGATAACCGCCTCGACCAGAAGAACTTCTCAACGGCGTTTCCTACGCCATCGCTGCGCGCCGCATCGTGGGATCTCGACCTGGAAAGACGAATCGGTGCGGCGATCGGTGACGAGACGGCGGCCTCGAACAACAACGCCTTGCTCGCGCCGTGCATGAACCTCGTTCGGCACCCCTACTGGGGCCGGACCCAGGAGACGTACGGTGAGGATCCGTACCTCGTCGGCCGCATGGCGACCGCGTTTACCGTTGGCGCGCAACAGTACGTCATGGCATGCGCCAAGCACTTTCTGGCGAACAACATCGAACGGCTGCGGTCGATGCAAGATGCGGTGATGTCGGAACAAACGCTGCGCGAGATCTACGGTCGGCACTTCGAAATGGTCGTTCAAGACGCCGGCGTCGGTTGCGTCATGGCTGCGTACAACGGGGTCAACGGCGTCAAATCGACGCAGAACGAGCACCTGCTCAGAGACGTGCTGAGAGGCCCCATCGACCACGGCGGAATGGGCTTTGACGGAATCGTCCTGAGCGACTGGTGGGCCATGCCGGGTGATCAGGAGGTGCCAGACGCTGCAACCGCGCAAGCCATCACGAACGAAGCATTGGTCGCCGGGCTCGACGTCGAGTTGCCGTGGACGCTCCACTACTCCGAATCGACATTGGCCAAAGCCGATCAAACGCTCGTCGAACAGGCCGCCAGGCGCGCCCTGACTCAGAAGTACCGCTTCGAGACCGCGCTGGACACCGACGATTGGGGTCCGCAGCCGCCGACGTCGGTGTTGACGGACGGCTCGATCGCTGCCAACGAAGTCCACGAGGCTCTAGCCGAAGAAGCGGCTTTGAAGTCCGCCGTGTTGCTCGTCAATGGGCGGGCGGGTGCACCAACCCTGCCGCTCTTCGGCGCAACGAACGTCGCGGTGGTCGGCATCGAGCAACCCTTCGTGCTCGCTTCCTCCACCGTCCCGAAGAGCTGCACGGTTGAAGAGACGAACGGACACGAACAAACACACAACAGCGTTCGATCATGCACATTCCTCTTTGCCACGGATCCCGCGCTCGGCGATCGTGGCACGAGCCGAATCAATGCCGATCCGACGCGTTCGTTTGGCCCATTCGCAGGGATCAGCCAGGCGGCAGGTGCAACCAGAAACGTCACCAGCGGCAACACGGCAGACGCAGCCACCGGCGCTGACGCCGTGGTGGTCGTCGTCGGTTACACCCCGGAAGATGAAGGCGAAGAATACACCACCCCAACACTCGGAGACCGAAGCTCCCTCGATTTGCCGCCGGGGCATGCCGAGCTCGTCGCGAGGGTCCTCGATCTCAACCTACCGACAGTCATCGTCGTCGAGTCGGGTTCGATCGTGAACGTGCCGTGGCTCTCTCACCCCAACCAGAACCAGGCCACGATCTGGGCGGGCTACCCGGGAATGCGCGGTGGACTAGCGCTCGGAAAGCTCATCTTCGGCGAAGCAAACTTCTCCGGCAAGCTGCCCATGGCCTGGCCAGCCGAGTCGGAACTCCCGGCTTTCAAAGACGCCGAAACGACGACGGCCATGAGCTACTACTTCGGCTATCGGCTGTTCGACAAGCGCCGGTACATCGACGGGACAGCCACCTCTCTCATCTTCCCGTTCGGCCATGGTTTGAGCTATTCGAGCTTCGACTACTCGAACTTGACGTTGCCTTGTCAAACGGTCTCCAGAAACGCCGTCATCAACGTGACGGTCGACATCACGAACACGTCTAGCGTCGACGGTGACGAAGTCGCGATGCTGTTCGTCAAGCCGCCGCCCAAACTTGCCGGCATTCGAGGGGAGCGTCCTTGGAAGCAACTCGAAAGCTTTGCCCGCGTGCGGGTACCCGCCGGGCAGACGGTCACCGCCGAGTTGCCCTTACGCATCCGTGATCTGCGCCGCTGGGAAGGGGAGCAACAAGGCGAGTGGGTGATTGACAGTGGCGACTATACGATCGCAGTGGGCAAGAACGCGGATGACGCCGAAAGCACAGCCAACGCCGGTACCCTGACCGTCCAAGGCGATTGAACCGCGCGACCTGCTGCGCCGTTTCAGCCTCGACGGCGTCGCGCGCTCTGAACCGCCGCGTGGAACAGTGAAACGTTTCGGTTCGCAGCGGCTCCAGCGCTCGTGAGATTTGCGTTCCCACGCCTCGATTCGCGGCGCAGAGCAGCGGTCGCACCCGGATTGTATTGGCACGTCGGCGATTGCCGTTCCGAGTGACAACGCGTTCGCAATCTGCCCGGATTTGTGGTTTAGACGGGGGTACGGGAGGAAGCGGAATGAAGAAACTCGGTTTCTGCGAGAAGGGCGTGTGGTTGTCGGTTGCGGTTACTTGCTGCGGCGGCAGATCGGCGATTGGCGACTACGACAGAGCAGGGCGCGATGTCGCGGGAAACGGTGTTCCGGACCCGAGCGCCATGGAAGGCGCTCCGAACGATGTCCCGACGAACGCCCTTGCCCCTTCCCCGGCGCAGTCGATGCGTGGCAGCGGCATTACCGGAACGCCGGCTAGCCCCGCCGTGACCCCGATGCCCTGTGTCGTTCCCCCTTGTAACGTGCCCGCAAGCGCACAGCCCACGTTCCTACCAACACCGCAAGCTGGTCCAACGGGACCCACTGGTCCAACTGGTCCAACTGGTCCAACTGCCTCTGGCTCCGGAACGGGTCCCGGTGCCGGTCAATCCGGACCCGGCCCTGCTGGAGGGCAATCGGCAACGGGTCCTGCGGGTCCCGACGCAGAAAGCTGCGCACCCCTGTGCGGCATGACTGGCGTCAGCATTTCCGTTTGCGCGACGTACTGCGGGAGCACCGGACCGGGACTGCTTCCTCCAGGACCGACGGGTACGGGTCCCATGGGCGCGAACCCCGAGACCTGTGCACCGTACTGCGGCATGACCGGTATCAGCATTTCCGAGTGCGCCGTTCACTGCGGGCTCACCGGACCAGGGCCTGCGGGACCCAGTGTCGTCGGTTGCGCCCCGTTCTGCGCGATGACCAACCTCAGAGAATCCGTCTGCGCGGCGATCTGTGGGCTCCCCGCACCGGGTCCCACCGAGGCAAGCCCCAAAACTTGCGAGCCGTACTGCGGAATGACCGGTATCAGCGCCTCGGCTTGTGCAGCGCACTGTGAATTCCCCGATACGAGCGAAGCAAGCCCTGAGACGTGCGCGCCCTACTGCGACGTGGCAGACGTGTGGAGATCCGCATGCGCGCCCCACTGTGGGATCCCGGCGCCCGGCGCAACCGGCGCGAGCATCGCGACGTGTGCGCCCTTCTGCGGAATGACTGGTGCCAGCGCTTCCGCTTGTGGACCCTACTGCGGGGTCCCTGGACCAACCGGGGCGAATGCAGAAACCTGCGCACCCTATTGTGGGATGACTGGCATCAGCGCTTCCGCGTGCGCGCCGTATTGCGGCGGAAGCGGCCCAATTGGGCCCACCGGACCAACTGCGCCCACCGGACCAACTGCACCCATTGGACCAACTGCGCCCATTGGACCAACTGCACCCATTGGACCAACTGCACCCATTGGACCAACTGCGCCCATTGGACCGACTGGGGCAACTGGGGCAACTGGGGCAACTGGGGCAAACCTACGGTAATCCCACACCTCAATTCGGGTCGCATCGGGTGTGTCACTGGTCCATCGTTCCAGAGACACCAATGGTTCTCTCGCCACGCCGGAACGCTCCGATCGCGTGGTTCGCCCCGAACGAAGCAGGCGCCAGGTGCACGCTGAGGAAGGGGCCAGCGTGTGCTACCGTCATGCGAGTGACTGGTCGAAGGCACAGCAGATGGCGCGGCCCGTGCTACGTAGGAGCCCTGCTGCTCGGCACTACGACTTTGCCTCCGGCAGCTGCCGCAAATCCTCCGATTCTGCAGGAGTCCGTCACGCTGTCACTCGCGGACGACGAGGTGAGCCTGCGCCGATACTCACTGGTCCCGAGCGACTCGCCGGTCCTTTTGCCGCTCGAGCAGGTTTCGTCGAACGGCGTGTGGAACGATGTGACGGGAGTGCGGGGCACCGCCGCACCGCTCGTGGTGGACGGCGACCCCGACGGTAGGGTTACGGATTACGGGATGCGTGGCGGAGCAGGGCTCGCGCTCACGTGGACGCCGGCGGCAGTTCGCGAGCCAGGCCAACCCAACACGGCACGCCTGGCCGCAACGCGTGCCACGGTGCTCGGACCGCCGACACAGGTTGTCTTCTTCGGCGAGTCCAGCTTCGAGTTCTCCTACATCGAGGCAACCAGTGCGGAGTTCTTGCGCACCGTCGAACTGACGGTCATCGACTATTCGCCCACCTACACGTTCGTCGGCGAGAAGTGCTGCGAAGTCGATCCGATGCATTGCACTGGCTCCACGAGTTGTCACCAGTGCTGGGAGCTCGAGGGAAAGCTCCGGGTCGGCGGCATCTGGGACGGTCCGGGGATGCCCTACCTGACGCTCGCCGTCCACCCCGGCTCCGACAATCTGGAGCCCGGCAACGGGTCGAACGAGTTCCAACTCATCGAGCACGGGGAGTACTGCCTCGAAGGGACGGCCTCGGCAGCCGGAGAAGCGACCACCTTGACCGCTTGCGGCATGCCAGCGGAACCACCCGTGCACGACGCGTCCGGGCTGCAACCGGTGTTCGCCGACACTTGTCGCGTCCTGCCCGAGGGGGTTCATCCGACGACTGCGTTGGTGGCTGCGCGCAACGAAACCGAGGCTCTCGCGCGGCAAGTGCTCGAAGAGCGGAGCAAGCCGCCGCCCTCGACCACCGCCTCCCGACCGCCGTCGCAACCGCCGAGCTGCGCGGCGACGAGCCACCCATTGGGACAAGCCCGAGCGTGGACCCTGCTCTTGTTGGGACTCATCGCGACAGGCCGCGCGCGTCGCTACGGACGGTAGCGGTACACGTTGGTGTTCCATTCCTGCAAGCCCTCGCCATCGACGCACGCAAAGTCGTAGCCGCCAAATACGTACATCGCGCCGCGCACGTTGGCGGCGCGATTACGCTTGAGACGGGCCACGGGAAAGCCGCGCGGTGAGAGTTGATTCCAGCGCTCAGTCTTCAAGTCGAAGCGCCACAGCTCATCCGTGGGGTTTTGGAGAAAAACGGCACCGCACTCCTCGCCACCGGGAATGTCTCCACCGTGCACGTACAACGAGCCGCGGATCTGTGAGGCTGCACCGAAATTGCGGGGCGGGTCGATGTTGTCCTGGGGGGCGGGTGTGACTTCCTGCCAGGTGCCCTGCTCGTTGTCGTACTGCCAGGTATCGTCGAGAGTGATGAAGCTGAAGTCCTCGGCAACCGTCTCTCCGCCGTAGATCGTCACCGTGCCGCGACGCGCGGACGTACCCAACAGCGGCTCGTGCCGTGGTGGCGGGGAATCGGCGTCGCCATCCGCGATCAACTGTTGCCACTGTGCACTGTCCAGGTCGTACGTCCACAAGTCGTTGTGCGTCTGAAAAAACGAGTCGATCCCACCGAACACGTAGAGCTTGCCGTCACTCATCCAGAGCCCCGCGCCGGATCGCCCCCCCGGGCCGGCGCCATCAAGTGACAGCTCCGTCCACTGGTTCGCGTTGGGATCGTACGACCAAAGGTCTCCGAGCGCCTCGAAGTCTCCGAAAAAGTCTCCGAAACTTGCGCCGCCGTAGATGAGCAACTGACCCGACTCCGCGTCATTCACCATGGGAACGAAAGCGCGCGCGGAGGGGCCAGTTCCTTCGGGGCTGAGCGCATGCCAGCGGTTCCGAGCCGTGTCGAAGCGGTAGAAGTCCTCGAAGAGCGTGACCTCCCCCGTGACGACATCGTCGTGTGAGCCGCCGAACATGTACACCCAGCGCCCTTGTGCTGCAACCGCCGGCGCAGAACGACCGATGGGACGCTCGCCGAACAATCGAAGGACCTGCCAAGTGCCGTCCTCGAAGTTGCCGTGGCCGGGCTTCCCGGGCCACGGCCGAGCTGACGCGTCGTTGCTCGGTCCCAATGAGAGCGCCGCAAGCGAAACGCTCAAGGTGACGGTCCCCAACCCAACGCGAAGCCGAAAGCCCGTGAGTTTCATCGTTCCCTCCAATCAAATGGTTGCGAGACCTCGGCATGCCCGTTCGTCTCTGAGGTGCACCTACCACGAACACACGTCGGTGTCTGCAACGTGGTCGGCCCGTCAGTGATCCATGTCACAGACGGCTTCGCGAAGCGTCACACACGACCCTTTCGCAAACCCAACCCACTGGTTGACAATCACAACCGAACAGA
>QJWJ01000075.1 GCA_003235365.1 Deltaproteobacteria bacterium | reverse complement strand
CGGGGCGATGTGGAGTGACTACGGTGCGCTTCGGCGCGGCTCCCTCGATGCCATCGCACAGCATACGGCAATCGGGGAGGACATCAGTATCATTCCCGCGCGAGTGTCGTACACGTTGGGCCTCGAGGGACCGAGCTTGTGCGTGAATACGGCATGTTCATCGTCGTTGGTTGCGTTGCACTTGGCCTGCCAGAGTCTCGAACGGGGGGAGTGTGATGCGGCATTGGTCGGCGGGGTGAGTCTGATTCTTGCTGCGGATTCTCTGGTTGCGATGTCGAAGTTCGGCGCCATGGCACCCGACGGACGTTCGAAGGCGTTTGACGCGCGCGCAAATGGGTATGTCCGAGGGGAGGGCGGGGGAGTGGTAGTTCTCAAGCGGCTTTCTCGAGCGCGTGCCGATGGTGATCGCGTGTACGCTGTGCTTCTCGGGAGCGCGATCAACAACGACGGATTCAGCAACGGGCTCACAGCCCCGAACCCGAAGGCGCAAGAGGCGGTTTTGCGTCAGGCTCACGCCAACGCAAAGATCTCGCCGTCGGAGGTCGCCTACGTTGAGACCCACGGTACTGGTACGCTGCTGGGTGATCCAATCGAGGCCAACGCGATCGGGGCCGTGTTGGGTAAACACCGTGCGGGGTGTCCACCCCTGCTGCTCGGCGCGGTGAAGACTAACATCGGGCACCTCGAGGCAGCTGCGGGCATCGCAGGGTTCATCAAGACATGCCTGAGCATCGAGCGAGGTACCGTTCTTCCCAACCTGCATTTCGAGACTCCGAATCCGCACATTCCGTTCGAGGCTCTTGGGTTGGCAGTACCGACGGAGTCGATGGACTGGCCGAATCAGGACCGGCGAGTTGCAGGCGTGAGCGCTTTCGGGTTCGGTGGAACGAACGCGCACGTCGTAATCTCTTCGGTGTCCACCGACGCGCCTGGGATCATTCCGCTGTCCGCGCAGAACGATGTGGGTTTGAAGCGTGCGGCGGCGCTCGCCGCCGACCGATTGCGGAACGGCGCCGCGTGGTCAGAGCTGGCGCGGGAAGGGACGAGCGATGACCGTCACTCCGCTCGAGTGGCGGTGGTCGGTGCGTCGACTGCTGAACTCGAGGCGCGGCTCCGTGATTTCTGCGATGCCAACGTCGTTGGTGACGACAGCTCGTACCCAAAGACTGCGGGCGATTCGAAGACGCTGTTCGTATTCAGTCCGAATGGTTCGCAGTACATCGGCATGGCTCGTGGGTTGATGCTGGATCCCGTGTTTGCGCGCGCCTTGCGGCGTTGTGATGCGGCGTGCAGCAAGTGGTTGGACTGGTCGTTGGAACGCGAGCTGTGGGACGGCGACGACGAACGGCACTTGGACCGACTGGATGTCGGCCAACCGCTACTCTTCGCGATTCAGTACGCGTTGTGTGAGCGATTGCGCCACTTTGGCATTGCTCCTGATGCCGTCATTGGACACAGCATCGGCGAAGTTGCTGCAGTGTGTGTCGCTGGAGCGCTCGACGTCGAGGAGGCAGCGCGCGTGGTCGTGCACCGCAGCGGCTTTCAGCAGCAGAGCGCCGGCACCGGCGCGATGGCACTGATCGGTTTGAGTGCAAACGAAGTGAACGAACGTCTCGGGCGGTACACGGGAAAAGTGTACATCTCTGCATACAATGGTCCCACGAGTATCGTGGTCAGTGGCGACACGGATGCGATAACTCAACTGTTGGAAGAGCTCACGGCGGATGGCGCCGACGCGCATCGTGTTCGTCGGACGGAGATCGCGGCCCACTGCCCTCACATGGACCCGTATCTCGAGCCGCTGCGCCAAGCGCTTGCACGTTTGGAGACGCGACCGTCGTTGGTCCCGATCTATTCTACCGTCGTTGGTGACCAACTCGAGGGGCACGGTTTCAACGAGGACTACTGGCCGCGTAACTTCCGGCAACCGGTGCGGTTCGATGCGACGTTGCGTCGAGCGCTGGGGGATGGCTATACGCGGTTGGTCGAGATAAGTCCGCATCCGTTGCTCGCGCGATCGATCGCTTCCGTCGTCGCCAGTACGGGACATGGCGCGCAGGTCTGGAGCGCCCAGCATCGCGATTCGGAGTCGCGTGTCGCGCTGCTCGAACTCGTCGCGTCGCTGTATCGGGACGGAATGTCGATCGATTGGCAACGAGTGGCTGGCAATGTGAACATCGACGGAGCAGCCAAGGACGACTGGTTCTGCCTCTCCGCGCAATCTGCGGTTGCGCTTCGCAAGCTCGCAGACCGCAATGCGAGTGCGCTACGTAGCCGCCCGGAATCCTTCACGGCTTTCTGCGAGGCGTCTCGTTCACGCCGATCGCATCTTCGACACCGGGCAGGTTTCGTCGCAGGATCCGCGGACGAAATGGCCAAGCGCCTCGAGGCGTTTGCCGAAAGTCGTGACCAGGACGCTGCGCGCCGAACGACCTCAGAGCCTGGGAAGCTTGCTTTCGTCTTCTCGGGGCAGGGAGGGCAGTGGTGGGCCATGGGGCGGGAGCTTCTTGCTACGGAGCCAGTGTTCCGGGCGACCATCGAGGCCTGCGATCGTCTGATCCACCGCGCCGCGGGTTGGTCGTTGCTGGAAGTGCTCTCCGCTGGCGAGGACGACTCGAGGATTCACGAGGTCGACGTCACGCAGCCTGCGCTGTTTGCGCTCGAGATTGCGCTCTATCACCTGTTGCGTGCTTGGGGGGTGAGACCAGATTCGGTGGTTGGGCACAGCTTGGGCGAGATCAGTGCTGCCTGCGCAGCGGGCGTCCTGTCACTTCCAGAGGCCACTCACATGACGGTAGCTCGCGCTCGTGCCATGCGCGGCGCTGTCGGAGGCGGACGAATGTTGGCAACCGATGTTCCCGCGCGCGAACTGAAACTCGGACACTTCGGTGGGCGAGTAGCACTCGCGGCGGTGAACGGTCCGCACGCCAGTGTGTGTTCGGGGCATGAGAGCGACCTCGAACAGCTTCAGGCCGAGCTGGAGGCATCGGGGGCTCGCACGAAGTACCTGCGTGGCAACATTGCTTTCCACAGCGAACAAATGCGCCCAGCGCAGCGAGAACTCGGTGAAGCCTTGTCGCTGCTTCGTCCGCGTCGGGCTCGCCTCCCGCTGTATTCGACCGTGACCGCCCAAGTTGCCGCTGGCCCGGAGCTCGACGCTGCGTATTGGGCAGCTCAGGTCGTCGAGCCCGTTCGTTTTGCGGATTCCGTGGCGGCGTTGATCCGTGACGGGCACACGGCGTTTGTTGAACTCGGCCCGCATCCCGTCTTGTGTTCGGCGGTCGCGCAGTGCGCGGAGGCGTCGGAGGTCGAGGTCACTTGCATTCCCTCGTTGAGGCGCGGTCATCCTGAGCGTCGAGCGCTGCTGGAGACACTGGCGGAGCTCTACGTCGCGGGACAGGACCTCGACCTTTCGGTGGGGCGGGGCGTCATTGGTGAGGCTGGCCTCTTGCCGACCTATCCGTGGCAGCGACGTCGATATTGGTTGGAGGTCGTGGGGCGTCGGGAATCGGTCGTTCTGTCGCACGACCAACCCAGTGAGGACGAAAGCGCCGAAATGTCGAACCAAGGGACGTCGTTCGCGACCGAATTGTTGGGAGTGCCGCCATCGGAACGGCGAGGCTTGCTCGAATCGCAAATAGTTTCGCGACTCGGTGCAATCTTGATGTTGGCTCCAGAGGAGCATCTCGATATCACCCGGGGCTTCTTCGACCTGGGCATGGATTCGTTGATGGTGACGCGCTTGCGCATCGCGCTTCAGAAGGACATTGCCCGCCCGCTACCAGTGTCCTTGATGTTCGACTACCCGACCGTCAAGAGGCTCGCGGCACAGCTTGCGGAATTGGTGAGTGAGCAACCGGCGGCGCCCGCCGAGTCCAACTCCACCAAGCAAGCCGAGTGTTCCCAGGAGAACACGCTCGGTGAGTTGTCACCGGCTGATCTCGAGCGGGAGCTGCTGCTGGAGCTTCAAGCCGTAGAGGAGCGGCGACCATGACCACCGGGGGTGTTTCCGCGACCCAACGCGCGCTGATTGCCATTCGTGAGTTGCGGGCTCAGCTCGCCGCCGTGGAGAATGCGCGCTCCGAGCCAATAGCCATTGTGGGTATGGGCTGCCGCTTTCCCCCGAACGTCGACAATGGAGATGCGTTCTGGCGCCTGTTGGACTGTAGTGAAGATGCAGTTCACCCACCGCCAGCGTCGCGACCCGAGCTCACCTGGGGGGCGCCTCCTGATCCCGAATGCCCCTCCCGTCCATTTGAACGCCCGGGCGCATACTTGCAGAGCGTCGACGGCTTCGATCCGGGGTTCTTCTCGATCGCACCGCGTGAACTTGCGGCGGTCGATCCGCAGCAGCGTTTGCTGCTCGAGACTGCCTACGAAGCGATTGAAGACGCGGGGATCCCGTTGAGAGAACTCACGGGGAGCCCCACGGCCGTGTACATCGGAGCTGGCGTCGAGGACTATGCTCAGCTCAGCCTGCGCAGCGCGGATCAGCTCGCGAACGACGCGTACGCGTTTACTGGTTCGGATTTGAGCTTCGCTGCTGGGAGGATCGCCTACTGCTTTGGCCTCCAGGGGCCGGCCATGGTCATCGACACGACGTGTTCGTCGTCCCTGGTCGCGTTGCACTTGGCTGTCCGCAGCCTGCGGCAAGGAGAATCCTCGTTGGCGTTGGTAGGTGGAGTCAACCTGCTTTTCAATGCCCAAATTGGAGTCAGCTTGTGCAAGGCGGGCGCGCTTGCTCCCGACGGGCGCTGCAAGACGTTCGATGCTGGCGCCAATGGCTACGGTCGCGGAGAGGGTTGCTGTGTGCTCGTTCTCAAGCGCTACAGCGAGGCGCTAGCAGCCGGAGACCGGGTCCTGTCGCTCGTGCTCGGGACTGCCGTCAACCAGGATGGGGCCAGCAGTGGATTGACCGTCCCCAACGGCCTGGCCCAGCAGGCGCTGCTGCGACAGGCATTGCAGGATGCGCGAGTCGTGCCGGGAGACGTCGACTACGTCGAAGCGCACGGTACTGGTACTCCACTGGGAGATCCGATCGAAGTGGGTGCGCTGTCGGCGGTGTTTTCTGAGGGGCGGAGCTCTCAGCGCCCGTTGGCGTTGGGCTCAGTGAAGACGCAAATCGGTCATCTGGAAGCGGCTTCCGGAATCGCTGGTGTCGTCAAAGTCGCGCTCGCCCTGAAACACGAGCGGTTGCCCGCCAATCTTCACTTCAACTCGCTCAACCCCCTCATCGATCTCGATGCTGTGCCCGCCCGGGTCGTGAACGAACCTCTCGCGTGGCCGCGCGGAGATCGGCGTCGCGTCGCCGGCGTGAGCGCCTTTGGAATGAGCGGCACGAACGCGCATGTGGTCATTGGCGAGCCTCCGTTGCCTCCGGCCATTTCCGCGCAACCTGGTCGGTTGTGCGCCGCAGATGGCGGAACGCTGTTCACTCTTTCCGCACGAAGTCAGTCCGCCCTGGATGCGTTGACTGGTGACTATGTGAGGTGGCTTTCTTCGCATGCGGCGGTGGGAGTCGAACTCGACGCGCTCTGTCGGGAGGCTGCCGTGCGACGGAGTCACCATCCATTTCGCCGGGCGATTGTTGTCCGTGACCTTGCCCAGTTGCGGGAACGGTGCGCAGCGTTGGTGAGCGAGCGACCTGCAGTCGTGGCAGCGCAATCGTCGAGCGAGAAGCCGGTGTTCATTTTTGACGGCCAGGGTGGGCAATGGCTCGGGATGGTTGCCGCTGTGGCTGAGGCTTCTCGCGATGCGCGCGTCGCACTGGAGGCTTTCGACGCCGAACTGCGTTCCTTGGCGGACTGGTCCCTACTCGAGGTGCTGAACGACGCTTCTTCTGACTGGCTTCGCTCCCCCGCACACATGATGCCGGCCTTGTGTGCGGTTCAGATCGCCCTTGCCGCTCATTGGAGCGGTTTAGGGATAACACCTTCAGCCGTGGTTGGTCACAGCGTCGGCGAGGTCGCTGCGGCGCACGTGGCGGGGATCCTCTCTCTGAGTGATGCCGTCGCGGTCGTGCATCACCGGGCTCGATTGATGGCTCGAACCGCCGACACCGGCTCGATGCTATCCCTGCCGCTGTCGTCGGATGCCGTCCGACGGCTGTTATCCGAGTACGGCTGCGACGTGTCGGTGGCCACGCTCAACGCGCCTGAGTTGACAGCAGTCAGTGGTTCAGTCGAGGAGCTGGCACGATTTCAGGCCCGATTGCAGGAGAAGGGCATTCGCGTTCGCCCTCTCGCCGTCAATCAGCCCACTCACAGCAAGCACATGGACCCCATCCTGAGCGAGTTGCGGGCATCGCTGGGTCACGTGCGGCCGAGGTGTGGAGACGTCCCGTTTTGGTCGACGGTGACAGGCGAGCAGATGGACGGGCGCGCTGCCGATTGTGACTATTGGGTTCGTAACGTGCGAGAGCCCGTTCGCTTCGCACCAACAATACGCAAGGTCATCGGTCGAGGAGTGGATACGTTCGTCGAGATCGGTCCCCATCCAGTTCTCACTTTGCCCATATCCATGTGCGCAGAGGCTGAGACACGCGACGTGACTGTCGTGTCGTCGATGCGCCGCGACCACGACGCTTCTGCGACAGTTCTCGAAGGCCTTGGCACGTTGTACACACGTGGCCATCAACTCGACTGGCCCCTGTTGTGGGGCAAGGCGCCGCGTGCCGCGTTCGATCTGCCGCGCTACCCTTGGCAGCGTCAGAGTTACCTTCGCAGGCCATCCCACCCGGCGCCCGCAGCGGCTTCGGCCGTTGCGACGAAGTCGCGAGAAGCGGTCCCAGATGGCGACTTGGGATCGCTACACGACATCAGCTGGATGCGGGCTTCCGAGGCAGTCATCGAGGCGCGCAGGGGAGCAGAGCGAGTCGTGGTGCTGGCAGATCAGGCGGGGCTGGGGGTGGAGCTCGCGGAGCGGTTTGCACGGAGTGGAGTAGACGTCGCCGTGGTCCTCGATGTGGAACGTTCGGGAGTCGACGCCCCCTGCAGTTTGACTTCCGGCGCGATTTCTCGATGGTATTGCAGCTTCGACGACGCCGAAGCGCTCACCAGCGTGCTCGCTCGATTGCTTCCCGAGGCCATGTCGGACCAATCCGTTCGGCTCGTGCATCTCGGAAATCTGGACTTGGTTGCCTACGAAGCAAGGCGGGGACCCGCCGACGAGGACACTTGGCGTCTTTTGTGGAATCGGACTTCGGCCACGGTCCGCGCGCTCACCACCCTCAACGAGCGCAAGAGTCCGAGCCTGACGGTCGTGATGCGCGGGGCCCACGACGTTGGAGGTCGGGGTGGAACGACCGTGTTGCAGTCGATGGCTTGGTCGCTTTGGGGGAGCGTTGGGTACGAGCTGGGGGACGTTTCCGTCAGTCGAATCGATCTCGATCCGATGATCTCCCGCGACAGAGATCTCGCGGCGCTTGCGCGTGAACTGGACGGCGAGTTCGAAGCCACGGATGCTGTCGCTTATCGTCAAGCAGAACGGTGGGTGCCGCGCCTCGTCCCCGCAAAGCAAGCGGAAGCGAGCGTGCCGCTTCGGGGTGATGCGAACTATGTCATCACGGGTGGCTTGGGGGCATTGGGCCTCGCGGTTGCCGGGTCCTTCGTCTCCGCGGGGGCACGCCACCTCACGCTCGTCTCACGTCGCGCGCCTGGTACGGCTCAACAGCTTCGCATTGCCGAGCTAGAGCGGGCGGGAGCAACCGTTCACTGTATTGCTGCCGACGTCGCAGATGCCGAACAGGCGAGTCGGCTGATTGGCGCTCTCACTGAAATGCCTCGTCGTGTGCGTGGTTTCGTTCACGCAGCTGGCGTCCTCGAAGACGGGTTGGTGGTCAATCAAGGGGTCGAACAGTTCGTCCGCGTCGTTGCCCCGAAGGTGGCTGGCGCGTGGCACATCGGGACACTGACTGCGGACTGGTCGCTCGATTTCTTCTGCTGCTTCTCTTCGGTGGCAAGTGTGCTCTGCCCACCAGGGCAAGGGAACTACGCCGCCGCCAATGCCGGGCTGGATGCCATCGCTCGGCAACGTCGGCGCAGTGGACTTGCGGCCGTGAGTGTTGCCTGGGGGCCCTGGCAGGGCGGCGGAATGGCAACTGCGCTGGACGAGGCTAGCCGCGAGCGTCTTGCTGCTCGCGGGTTGGGAGCGCTCGACGTGGAAGTCGGACTCCGTTTCCTCCACGACTTGCTCGGCAGTCGAAGGGATGTCGTGGTCATGCCAATCGACAACCCGAAGAAGCTCGCGCAAGGATTTTCGTACCGTGCCGAACAGCCTTGCGCGCTGTTGTCGGATTATCTGCCGAAGTCAGAGCGCGCGCGCTTGGTCGACCGACTGCGGGCGGTGCCTCAGAGTCGGCGGCTCGACGACCTGCGCTCCGAAGTCGAACGCTTGATACGAGCGGTGCTCGCGAATCCGGAACCGTTGCGTTGCGATGTGCCCTTCGCGCAGCTGGGGATGGACTCGTTGATGACGGTGATGGCGCGCAACAGCTTAGCTTCGGCCTTCGAGCTCAAGCTCCCCACGTCCCTTCTTTTCGATTGTCCGACGGTCAACGACGTCGCGACCGAGTTGTATAGGCGAGTCAGCTGGGGGGATGTTGCGAGCGAGGCCGACTCTGACCAAGACGCGCAGTTCGACGCGGAGAGTGACCTCGCGTTGCTAGGCGAACTGACTGAAACCGGGTTTGCAGAAGAGGTCCTCGCCAGCTTGGACCAAAACCAGGAAGTACAGCCATGAATACATCCATCGCAACGCGCGAGTCAGATCGAGCAACCCGAGCGCGGCAAGCATTGCAGCGCTTGCAGTCGCGCCTGGCTGAACTCGAAGCACGCGATTCGATGCGTATCGCCATCGTAGGGATCGCGTGCCGATTGCCCGGGAACGTGACGGAACTATCACAACTGTGGTCGCTGTTGAGTGAGGGGGGAGACGCGGTCACCGAGATCCCCGCGGAACGTTGGAACAACGACGCCTACTTCGACCCGGATCCAGCGGCAGTCGGGCGATCCTATGCGCGGCACGGAGGCTTCATACGGGACATCGACCTGTTCGACGCCGGCTTGTTCGACATCTCACCGCGCGAGGCTGAGCAACTCGATCCCCAACAGCGTATCTTGCTGGAAGAGACGTGGCGTGCCCTCGAAGACTCTGGAGATCTTTCCCCTCGCTTGGCGGGAAGTCGCACGGGAGTGTTCGTTGGCGCATCTACGAATGACTATTCGCGCAAGCACATCGCGTCGGGTGATCCGTCGTGTATTGACGCCCATTCACTGACGGGCGGGACCGGGAGCATTGCGTCGGGACGGCTCGCGTTCGCGTTTGGACTGGAAGGTCCGGCGATCACGATTGATACGGCCTGTTCATCATCGCTGACGGCTGTGCATCTGGCTTGCGAGAGTCTGAGACAAGGCACGAGCGATCTTGCAATCGCCGCAGGAGTGAACGCACTGCTTGATCCAGACTTGTTTGTGGCGTTGAGTCGTACTCGAGCACTTTCACCCACGGGGCGCTGCCGTGCATTTGACGCGGCCGCAGACGGCTTCGTGCGCAGCGAAGGTTGCGTGGTCATCGTGCTTCGACGACTATCCGATGCAGTGGAACGTGGGGACCGCATCCGCGCGGTAATTCGCGGCTCGGCCCTGAACAACGACGGTAGAAGCAACGGCTTGACGGCTCCAAACGGCGCCGCGCAGCGTCGTCTGTTGCTCGACGCGCTACGCGCCAGCCGAACGCAGCCGGATGAGCTGGGTTTCATCGAGGCGCACGGGACGGGAACGCCACTCGGCGACCCCATTGAGTTCGGTGCGCTAGCAGACGTGTTTGGAAAGCGTGAAGCGAACGTTCCGGCGCTCAACGTCGGCTCGGTGAAAGCCAATCTGGGGCACCTGGAGGCGGCGGCTGGCCTCGCGGGACTGCTCAAGATGGTCTGCTGTCTCGAGCACGGATCGATTCCCCGCCAGTTGCACCTGACGAAGCTCAATCCTCACCTCCCCCAAGGCGATGCGCGGATAGTGGTACCCACTGAACAAGTGCCGTGGCCAACCCAGTACGCGACGCGCGTCGGTGGAGTCAGTTCCTTTGGATTCAGTGGGACGAACGCCCACGTAATCCTCGAGCAGGCACCAGTTCTCGTGCCATCCGAGCCAACAAAGCGCCCGTCGCTGCTCTGCCTATCAGCTCGCAGCGTGACCGCGCTGCAGACTTTGGCAGTTCGCTACGCGGAAGCGATCGAAACGCAAGCTTCGTCGGTTGCGGATGTCTGCCACACCACAAACTGTGGTCGGCAGCAGCACCGGGTGCGTGCGGCGCTGGTTGCCTCGGAGCCGGAACAGCTCGCACTTCAACTTCGGGACGTTGGAACGGGCAAACGACGCACTGGGGTGGCCAGTCAGCTCCGCGTTGCGTTCTTGATACCGGGGCAGGGCACCGATATTTGCGAACTCGCGCGCGAGCTCATCAGTTCCAGCCCGGCCTTTCGGGACTCACTCGAACGACTCAGTCGAACGATCGAAGCGCTGGGCGAGCCGCCTTTCGAGATACTCACAGACCCGACTGCGGCGATGCCGCGGTCGGCGCGTCGCGTTCAGCCGTTGCTGTTTGCGGTTCAGACATCGCTAGCAGCGATGTGGGGCGCTTGGGGAGTCCAGCCAGTGGCCGTGATCGGACACAGTCTGGGCGAGTACGCAGCGGCATGTGTTGCCGGCGTGTTGCAGCCCGACGCCGCACTGGCGCTCGTTCTCGAACGAGCGCGGCTGATGGACGCTCACGCGCTTCCGGGAGGGGCCATGTGGGCTGTGCAGACCAGCGTCGAGACGCTCGAGGCCGTTCTCGCCAAGCATGTCGACGTGTCGCTTGCGGCTCACAACGGTCCGTCCGAGTTCGTGATTGCCGGGCTCGAAGACTCACTCGTTCCGGCGTTGCGCGACCTGTCGAGCAAGGGGGCACGCACACGCCAGCTCGACGTGACTCACGCCTTTCACTCCGCGTGCATGGACCCGGTGCTCGACGAGTTCCAGGCGTTTGCGGACAAGTACGCTCCCGGACCCGCGCGGCTGGCGATCTACTCTACCTATACCGGCGGTGAGGTACACGAGCAGTTTGGGTCAGCTCGCTACTTCCGCGACCAGATCCGTCAGCCCGTCAGATTCCACCAGGCAGTGTCGCGGGCGGCAGAGGCGGGCATCAATGCCTTTGTCGAGTTGGGATCGGCGCCGGTACTCACACGCCTTGGTCGACGGTCATTGGGCGACGAGGGAATCGTGTGGATCGGACCAGGCGCGGCCGGGAACCTCCAGGGGGCCTTGGAGGGCCTGGCGGAGTTGTTCGAACGCGGGTTACCTCTCGACGGGGCATCCCTTGCTCGCGACCAGGGGCCGTTTCGTAAAGTCGAGCTCCCGACGTATCCGTTCGAGCGACGTCGATTCTGGCTGGATCGTCGCCCGGGCGCGCCGAGTTTGGGCCACGAGGCACGACCGTGGTTCCGTCTGACGGCGTTGGAGTCTCCCGCGATTTCGGGACGCGTGTACAGTACCGAATTCGACGTTGCGAGCATGCCTATCGTCGCCGACCATCGAATTGGCGGTGATGCACTCGTCAGCTTGGTTGTTTACCTGACTTTGATCCACGAGGCGCTCGTCAGTGCTGGGGGTGACGGAGCGGTCACCATCGAGGACTTCATCATCGGTAGGCCGCTGGTCCTAGAGCCCGGTCAGCGGCATCGTGTCCAGTTGTGGCAAGAGGAAAACGGGCGCTTTCGCATTGCCAGTCGCGGCGCGAATGCAGGGTCGAACGGGCCTTGGGTTACCCACGTTTGCGGTGTGCTCGGGCCATTTGAACAGTTCGAAGCAGCCGAGTCGAATCGTGTCAACGGTCGGGACAACACGCAGGTCATCGACCCTGAGGTGTTCTACCAGACCTTGCTTCGCCGCGGATTTGAGCTCGGTCCCGCGTGTCGTGGCCTCCTGGCGCTGCAGTTGAGCGACGCCGGCCTTGCGACGGGGACCCTTCGTGACGCAGGCTGCAAGGGGCGCGGCGAGCCGGATGACGTTCCCCTGACGTCGATTGACGCCGCGTTTCAGACGTTGCTGTTGCCGCGGCTCGACGACGACACTCCGCGTGTGCTCGTCGGGTTCGAGCGACTTCGAACGACGGGCAAATGGCGACGCATTGCAAGCGCTCGGGCCTCTCAGACGCTGACGGACGGAGGAACCGCGATGGGCGCCCTTCAGATGATCGATACGCAGGGGCATGTCGTGGCGACCTGCGAGGGCATTCGCATGAAACCGTATCAAGTCTCCGACGCGGTCGTGAGTGAGCATCGAGCGACTTCTCGTTCCGTCGAGTTGCCGACGTCCAAACTGACCGATGCGACCGCGATAGAAGCTGCCCTGAGCGATGTAGTCAGCCAGGTGTTGCGGCTCGGGCCCGGTGAGCTTGCCCTGGACGAGCCGCTTACGCGGCTCGGGGTCGATTCCTTCATGGCGATGGAGCTGGCTGAACACGTCGAGCGCCTGACCGGTTTGAGGGTGTCGCTGCTAAACATACTTGGAGATGCGAGTCTGAGTTCACTCGCAGCTGATGTTGCGAGCAGGGTCTCCAGCTCGAGCCGCGCTTCGGTCACCGCAGCTCCGGTGATGGAGGAAGGTCTCATCTGAGCCTTCTGCGTTTGAGTCAGCGGTCGGAAATGCACACGGTGCCAGGAGGACGAATGGCGTTGTCACAAGAAGTGGACAGTCTCATCGATGAACTGAAGCGCTCCCGCGTCGAGCTCTGGAATGATCAAGGAAGACTTGGCTATCGAGCTCCGGAAGGCGCAATGACGTCAGAGCTCAAGGCTCGCGTTCGCGCACACAAGGACGCGTTGCTCGTGCTCCTGGCCAAGGGGCGTGCACTGGCGCAAGAAGTGGCGAGTCGGACTGCCGTAGACTTTCCCCTCGCCGAACTCCCAGCAGCATATCTGATGGGGTACACTTCGTTCGTCGAACTCGGTGAGCTTCCGGCTCAGATCTACCTGGAGTTCGACCTAGACGCGCTGGACCTGGATCGCGCAGACCGAGTCGCCGCACGCCTCATTGCGCGGCACGAAGCTCTTCGGGTCGTCGTCAGCCAGAATGGGAGGCAACGAATCGCTGACGAGACGAGCTTTTCGATCGCACGTGTCGACCTGCGCGGAGCAGAGCAAGCGACGATTGAATCCGCCAGACGGGAAGCGCGACGGCGCTTGTCTTCGGGGGCGTTGGACCCATTTGCTGGCAGATTGTTCGTCGCTGAGGCGCATTCGACTCAATCGGCGTGTGTCTTGTTCGTGTGCATCAGTTTGATGATCCTCGACGGGAGCTCCCTGCGCATCCTCCTCGAGGAGGCTTTGAAGCTGTATCGCGACCCGGACGCGGTTCTGCCGCCCATGGGCATCTCGTATCGCGAGTACACACTCGCCATCGAGCGAAGCCGAGAGTCGGAATCATACCGATCAGCGTTGGGATATTGGCGCGACCGAATGCCGAACCTGCCAGGCGCGCCGGAGATTCCACAGAACCCGCTGCAGCGAGCAGGACGCGATCGATTCACCCGTCGGGTCAAGCGCCTGAATCCCCCGCTTTGGAGTGCCTTCAAGGCGCAGTGTCAGCACGCGGGAGTTACGGCGAGTGCTGCGTTGTGTGCGGCGTATGCGAGCGTCATTGCATCGTACAGTCGCCGCCCGCGATTTCTCCTGAACTTGATGCACTTCAATCGGCCTCCACTGCATCCCGACGTGGGCCGCGTCGTCGGCAATTTTGCTTCGACGTTGATGCTCGAAGTGGACTTCGCCCAGTCGACGAGCATCGCGCAGCGGGCGAGCCAGCTTCACAAGCAGCTCCTGGAGGACCTAGAGCACGCCGCGGTCAGCGGGATGGTCGTGACGCGCGAACTCAACCTGGCCGAACAAGTGCGACCCCGTGCGCGAGCGCCGATCGTCTTCGCCAGCGCTTTGGACAAACCGGGTGCGGAACGCCTGGGGTGGCTCGACCGGTTGACTTACGGCGCGCTGCATACTCCTCACGTCTGGCTGGATCACCAGGTGTTGGAGGACGGAGGCACCGTCGTGCTCAATTGGGATGCGGTCGAGGAGCTCTTTCCCGAAGGTTTGCTCGACGGAGCGTTCAAAGCCTACTGCAACCTGATTGAACGGCTCTCGCAGTCTCAGGCACCCTGGGATGATGTTCTGGATCTGTTGCCAGCAGAACACGCCGAACTCGTTGCGTCAGCGAACGACACGGAAGTTGATCTGCCAACGACGACGCTTCCGGAACTAGTGCTCCGCTCTTGCGAGGAGTCGCCCGGCGCAATTGCCGTAGTGGCCGAGGGCCGGACACTGACGTACGCGGAGCTTCGCGATGAGGCGTCACAACTGTCATGCTGGTTGCTAGAGAACGGGATGAAGGCGGGGCAGCTCGTTGCCGTGGTTGCGCGCAAGGGCTGGGAGCAAGTCGTGGCGGCGGTAGCGATCGTCCAGGCGGGTGGCGCCTACCTGCCCGTCGACCCCGAATTGCCTGCCGAGCGGATCGAGTTCCTGCTGGGGCAGTGTGAGACAGGCCTCGCGCTTACCGACGCACGAGCGGCTGCTGAGTTGTCGTGGCCCGCGAGTTCGACGTGGCGTGTTGTGACGCCGGGTGCTCCGCCAGCGAGTGAAGACTGGGCGGCACGCCCTCCGTCGCCAGATCAACTCGCGTACGTCATCTTCACGTCCGGTTCGACGGGAACACCCAAGGGCGTCATGATTTCCCACCGCGGGGCGGTCAACACGATACAGGATCTCAACGCTCGGTTCGGTGTCGGGGTGGAGGACCGGGTGCTTGCGCTCTCTTCGTTGAGCTTCGATCTCTCCGTGTACGACGTGTTCGGGTTGCTTGGCGCTGGCGGTACCGTCGTCATCCCGCCGGCGTCTCGGCTGCGCGACGCTGAGTGTTGGCTGCAGCTGCTGGCTGATCAGCGTGTCACCATTTGGAATTCCGTGCCCGCTCTCGCGGAACTGCTGGTCGAATATGCACGGCTACATGGAAAGAACCTGCCGGAGTCGCTCCGACTAGTCATGATGAGCGGCGATTGGATTCCTGTCGGACTGCCGGTGGCGCTTCGCGGTTTGCGTCCTGGTCTTCAAGTCATGAGCTTGGGTGGGGCCACTGAGGCTTCCATTTGGTCGATCGCGCACCCGACGGACGATGTCGCGCCGGATGCTCCGAGCATTCCCTATGGCAAGGCGCTGGCGAACCAACACGTCTATGTGCTCGACCAGTGGCTGCAACCGCGTCCCGTGTGGGTCACGGGCGACATCTACATCGGCGGGGTTGGTGTGGCACTGGGATACTTTCGCGATCCCGTTCGAACAGCGGAGCGGTTCATCGTTCATCCCATCAGCGGTGAACGGCTCTACCGAACTGGGGATCTCGGGCGCTTGCTACCCGACGGGACCATCGAGTTCCTCGGGCGTGAAGACTCGCAGGTCAAGGTGCAGGGATATCGGATAGAGCTCGGAGAAATCGAGCGAACGCTCGAGAGCGCCCCCGGTGTTCGCTCTGCGGTTGTCACGACGGTTGGAGAATCGCGGGAAGCGAAGGCTCTGGTCGCCTATGTCGTTCCAGTCGACGAGCATGCGCCGCCGCGAAGCGAAACGCTGCAGGAGCACTTGGCGAGCAAGCTACCAGCCTACATGGTTCCCTCTCGCTTCGTGTGTTTGGCAGCCCTTCCGTTGACGGCAAACGGCAAGGTGGATCGAGGAGCGCTCGCCCGCATTGAATCGAAGCAACGACGCACCCTCGTGCCACCACGTAACGAGTTCGAGACGAGGATTGCTGCGTTGTGGTCCGAAGTGCTCGGAAAGAACGACTTCGGCGTGGACGACGACTTCTTCAGTTGCGGGGGGTACTCGCTGCTAGTCGTTCGACTTTCCGCGTTGATCGGCGCACGACTGGAGCGCGACGTCGGAATATCGGCGCTGGTGTCCAACCCGACCGTTGCGAAACAAGCAGAGCTCGTGTTCGGCGCAGCAGATGTTGGACGTGAGAGTCACGTCGTACTGCTTGCTGAGCCCACCCCAAACGGTCAAACGACACCGTTGTTCTTGCTGCATCCAGTCGGTGGAAACGTCGTCTGCTATCGGGAACTCGCCGAGAAGCTGCGTCGGTTGGGGCCGGTCTATGGGGTGCACGCGACGGACAGCGGCCCCGAGGCGACTGCACTGGAGGTCATGGCTGAGGCCTACCTACGAGACATTCGAGCCACTCAGCCACACGGGCCCTATCGCCTGGGAGGGTGGTCGCTGGGTGGACTGTTGGCGATCGAGGTTGCCCGCATCTTGCGCGACGAGAACGAATCCGTGGAGCTACTATTTACCATCGACAGTCGAATGCCGCTCAACTCAGTGGCGCCGTCGCGCGCACAGTTGTTGGCGCGTTTCGTCGCCGACTTGAACGGCGGAGCTCTCACCAACCGCAAAGCGCTCGAGGCGAGGCTTGACGGCATTGACGAACGCGACTTGATTGCGGCCAGTCATGGGTTCGCTCTCGATGCTGGAGTGTTACCTTCGGAGGTCTCCCGTGTTGCGTTCGAGCGCATGTACTCGATGTTCGAGCGAAACGCGTTGGCGCTATACGCCTACCGTATGAGGGCAGGTGTGTCGCCTTCGCACTCGTTCGCTGCAAGCGAGGCGTTCGAAGGACACGGTGCACCCATGAGGGCTGACCGAGCTTCGCCCATCGTGTTGGATGGTGACCACTACGACGTCATGCGAGAACCCGCGCTCGAGCGCATCGCCAGCACTTTGCTGACCGCACTGTCGGAAGGGTCGCTTTCGAGCGGGTCGCTCATCGAAGGCCAAGCACACGTCGGCTTGCCACACGCGCAGGGGAGCGCGTCATGAGTTCGCCGTTGTCGGGTCCGGCCGCTTGGGACCTCGTCTGTCACGCGTATACCCGCGTCTTGGCTCCTCATGCGGAACAGTACGCGACCGACGCGTTGCAGTTGGCTGCGCTACCGCCGGGATGTAAGATCATCGACGTTGCTGCCGGCCCTGGCACGTTCAGCTTCCTGGCGGCAAAACGTGGCTGCCGCGTGACGGCGGTCGACTTCTCTCCAGCGATGATCGAGCTACTCGTGCAGCGGGCTCGGCGTGAAGGTTGGGAAAGCCTGATCGAGGCGCGCGTGGCGAACGGGGAAGACCTGCCGTACGCTGAGAGTACGTTCGATGCTGCGTTCAGCATGTTTGGATTGATGTTCTTCGGTGATCGTGCGCGCGGACTCCGCGAGCTCCATCGGGTACTGGTACCCGGCGGTTGCGCCCTGTCGAGTAGCTGGGGATCCCTCGAGGAGGTACCGCCGATTGCGGCGTTCTTCTCTATCTTGCGACGGGCGTTGCCCGAGCTCGAGATCCCCCCAGCTCCGGCGCTGCTTTCCTCCCCGGAGTTGGTCGAATCAGAAATGATCGCAGGTGGGTTTTCGCGTGTTGAGGTGCATACCCTTTCTCACGACTTGATATTCGAGTCGCCTGACGACTTCTGGGAGTCGTTCGGCTGCAGTGCCGCGCCGGCCGCATTGATCCAAAAACGAGTCGGTGTGCAACGGTGGCAGGAGATTTCTCGAGGGGCGATCGAGGGGCTGACGGAAATGTTCGGTGGTGGCCAGCTGGCGATACCGATGCCCGCTCACCTCGGCATAGCTTGGAAACACGCCGATTGAGTGCGTCGAGCGGAGGTGTGTTGCGGGGCGCGATGTTTCAGCCCCGCCCATTCGTCGAACGTTCACTGCTGACTGCCCGGCAACCGACCCGAGTCACCGGTGCCTCGACAACTCCGGGCGTGCAGGGATCACAGCACGCTTCCCGCTTCGCCTGCGCGGGCCGCTCGTTGTCCGGCCCCGCTCGTTCAATCGAGGAATGCTCGGATGCGGGCGGTGAGCGCCTCTCCCGCATCGGCAAAGTCGTGGCCAGCGTCGGTCAACACGTAGCGTTCCGCACCGAGGCGTGGAGCAATCGCGTCGGCGATCACCTCGTAGAGTGGGTTGCGTCCTCCTGAGATGACCAGTTTGGGGAAGGCTCTCGAGCACAGTTCTTCGAACGGGACGTCAGCTTCCCACGGCCAGCGGAGTTTCGGTAGGCGTCCGCCAAATGCAATTAACGGTGGGGGTAGCGGATCAGGGAGTTTCATTTTGGAATCGAGAATCGCGAACACTCCGCGCACGAACTCGCTAGGATCGGCCGGTGGCGAAGCAACCAGCCGCTGCATTTCCGATTCGTATGCATCAACGACTGGATTGCCACGCGCGGCGGAGCTGCACGGTGCGTCGATCATGGTCAGCGACCGGACTGCAGCCGGACGACGAACGGCGGCCAACGCGGCTCCAATTGCACCATAGGAATGCCCCACGAGGTGGGCTCCATCTTCGAGCAGTCCTTCGAGTAGCCGAGCATCGACGTCGAAGTCCTCGCGCTCGGTCGGCCGACTCCCTGGGTATCCGAGGCGCGACACGATCACCAGTTTGTAGGAATCTGCCAGCGCGAGTTGCGGTTTCCAGGCGTTGATACCGGAAGCGCCACCGCCGTGAACCAGGATCACTCGTTCACCAATCCCAGTTTCCTCGATCGCCATACCACCTGGTTCAACGTACCTAGTCACTGGCTGCTCACTCGTCATTGCTAATCCTCCAGAACTGTGCACCCCGCATGCAACGAAAATCCGGTTGCCGCGACGGAGCTCCAGGGTACAGTTTCTCCTTATGACGGGCGTCGCACCATCCCTCAAGGGAGGGAGAAA
This sequence comes from Deltaproteobacteria bacterium, assembly GCA_003235365.1. Taxonomy (GTDB): domain Bacteria; phylum Myxococcota_A; class Polyangia; order Polyangiales; family Polyangiaceae; genus SZUA-265. The sequence continues at coordinate 23,906 of QJWJ01000075.1, read as the reverse complement.
TAGCGCACGTGCCCTAGTGGCGGCGCGGCGTAGGATTGTGGAGCTCGGGCGCGATTCGGTGAACTCCGTCGCGTTTCGTCGAGATCTTCGGAGCGTTCTTTCCTCGCTCTTGGCGTTTGACGGATACTGCGTGAACACCGCCGACCCCGCGACGCTTCTCGTGACTGGCTCGGTGGGGGATGGTTTACCGTCTCACTCAGCGCGGCGTTTTTTCGAGATCGAGCTTCTGGAGCCCGATTTCTCGAAGCTTCAGGCGCTCGCCGTGAGTGACACCAACGTTGCGGTGCTCGGAGATGAGACGGGCAGCTGTCCGGAGAAGAGTGCACGCATGCGAGAGGTCCTGATGCCGTGCGGATACGGTTTCGAGTTGCGTTGCGCTCTGATGCTCGGCGGGTGTTGCTGGGGCTACTTGCACCTGTTGCGCGCCAGTGGAGGCGTAGACTTCTCCCGAACCGAAGCTGAGCTGATTCGAACCCTTTCCGTCGACATCGCAATGGGCCTTCGTGCTGGCGTGCTTCGAGATGCCAAGACCCATACGAACCCGGCAGGGTTGGGCATGCTGCTACTCGCCCCAGACGGTCGAAGCGTCGACAGCATCAACGCTGCGGCTGAGCACTGGCTGGGCGAGTTTCGAGACGAGCTCAGCGATCCACTTCCGCACTCAGTGCTTGCGGTCGCGCAACAGGCGCGTTCGTCGGCCCCATGTTCCCAGGCCCTGGCGCGAAGCCGGGTGCAGACCAAGGCTGGGGAGTGGTTGACGTTGCACGCCACCCCGATTGGCGACCACCTGGCCGTGGTGATCGAGCGGACGCGCCCAGAGGAGATCGCACCGGTGCTTCTGCGCGCCTACGAACTGACGGAACGTGAGCGGGGCGTCGTGCAGTTGCTGTTGCGTGGTAGGAGCAATGACGAGATCGCCGTTGCGCTCAATCTCTCGACATATACCGTGAAGCAGCACCTCAAGTCGGTGTTTCGTAAACTTGGTGCTGCGAGTCGGACCGAGCTGTCAGCCCGATTCTACTCCGAGCAGCAGCCCGCGGAACTTGCGGCCGCGTCGGTGTAGGCCGGGAAACACGACTCTGTCCTTTGCGGCAATTTCGAGCACGACGCTCGCAGCTCGTGGTTGATCGCCATCGCCGCGCAAAAACCTTCTTGCAGAAGTCTGTGGGCAGGGCTCGCTCCTTGTTCGAGGGAGTGTGTGAGTTGCCTGCTCGACCCGGCAAGGGGATGGGCGCTTACCGCTTTGCGAGCTGCTCGGACGGAGGCGGGCGGCGTGCGAAGTCGGGGATACGGAAGCGTTTGCGATAGGCACCGGGTGCAAGCCCGGTGACGCGCTTGAACAAGCGTCGAAAGAAGGCTGGATCCTCGTAGCCGGTGCGCCACGCGATCTCCTCCACCGGCGCGTCGGTGCGCTCGAGTCGCCGTTTTGCGTCCTCGATACGCAATCGCTGAACGTAGGCAATCGGTGGTACTCCGGTAGCTTGTACGAACCGGCGCTTGAAGGTCCGTTCCGCCAGCTTCGAGCGCTTGATCATCTCTTCGACGGGCCTGGCCACCGAGAAGTGGTTGCTCAACCATTGTTGTGCTGCCTTGATTTCCGCGTCGCCGTGGTCGTCTTTGCCCTGGAACACGATGTAGGGCGCGAGCCCGTCCTGATGCCATTGTAGCGCGAACATTCTCGCCACCTCTTGCGCTGCGGTGGCCCCGGCGTGGCGCGCAATCAAGTACAGCACGAGGTCGTGCCAAGTGGTCGATGCACCAGATGTCACGAGCTCTTCTCGATCACCCGATACGACGAGTACTCGCTCGGGATGGATGCGCACTTCTGGGTAGGTTTTCGCGAATTCTCGAGCGTAGCCGAAGTGGACAGTGGCATCGACGCCGTCGAACAGCCCCGTCTCGGCGAGCACGAAGACCCCTGAACAGGCGGAGCAGAGGAGCGCGCCGCCATCGTACACTCTGTGGAGCCAGTCGATGAGCTCGCCATGGTTTCCCTTGGTCCACCCTTCGGGCGGTACCACCAGGGATGGGACGATTACGATGTCAGTCGCCTCGATTTGGCTCACCGAGCGGTGAACCTCGACAGGAACGCCGCTCGCCATCTTGAAGGCTCCCACGGTTTCGCCGACAATCTGTACGTCGAATGGTTCGGGGATGTTCGACGCGCCGGGGAACGTCGCCATCATACGAAACGCGGTCAAGCAATCGTAGATTCCGAACAACGTGGATACGGTGCCGTTGGGTAGTGCGACGAGGCTGACGCGGAGCGGTCGGCCACTGGACGGCGGGGGTGAGGCGGGCACGGTCGATTGAGACAATAACCCGAACGGTCGTCGGAGTGAACGCGATAGCGGCGTGCTGGGGGGTGGCACGAACGGACCGCTTTCGGGCGAAGCCGCCCCTGCCCCCTTCCGTGCGGTCACCCAATGATGTCTCCAGTCACGACGAGTGACGTTCTAGCCAAAGGATTCGACCCACATGAGCACGACCGCAATCGATCAAACCAAACTCGACGCCTTCATTACCAAGGCCATCAACGACCTCGCCGGGGTTTACGGAGGCATGATGTTGAGCCTCGGGCACAAGCTCGGGCTGTACAAGGCCCTAGCAGGCGCCGGTCCGACAAGTGCCAGGGAATTGGCAACCCGTGCCGGCTGCGCTGAACGCTACGTCCTCGAATGGCTGAACGCGCAAGCCGCGGGGGGGTATCTGGACTACCACGCTGCCAGCGACACCTACGAGCTCTCGCCCGAACACGCGCTGGTCCTGGCTGACGAAGATAGCCCGGTGTTCATCCCCAACGCGTGGAACGCGCCTGCGGCGCTGTGGCAAGGCGAGGGACGAAACATCGAGGCTTTCCGTACCGGCAAGGGGATCGCGTGGGCGGAGCACGACGCCCGCCTGCACTGCGGTTCGGCGGCGTTCTACCGCAATGGATACCGTGCCAGCCTCGTCTCACAGTGGTTGCCGGCACTGGATGGTGTCGTGCAGAAGTTGGAAGACGGCATCGCCGTCGCAGACGTGGGCTGTGGGCACGGGCACTCCACCGTATTGATGGCGCGGGCATTTCCCAAATCGAGCTTCTTCGGTTTCGACGTGCACGAACAGTCGATTGCCGAAGCACGACGGGTTGCAGAGGAAGCTGGAGTTTCAGATCGTGTGACCTTCGAAGTGGCACGAGCCACCGAATACCCAGGACGCAACTATGGCCTGATCTGCTTCTTCGATTGCCTCCACGACATGGGCGACCCAATCGCTGCGGCGAGGCACGCCGGTGAAGCGCTTGCTCCAGACGGGACCGTACTGCTCGTGGAGCCCTATGCCAACGACACCGTCGAGCACAACCTTTCGACGGTTGCGCGGCTGTACTACGCCGCGTCGACGATGGTCTGCTGCGCGCATTCCATCTCTGAGGGAGGGCACCTCGTGCTTGGGGCGCAAGCGGGACAGGCGCGACTGACCGACGTCTTCCGCAAAGCGGGGCTTTCTCACTTCCGGCGTGCTGCCGAAACACCCTTCAATCTGATCTTCGAAGCAAGACACTAACCAGTACGTTCACACGTCAACATCAGGAAAGAACCATGTCCATTCGTTCAATCATCACCCGCATTGCGTTCGTCTCCGCCTTCGCTGGCGCAGGTCTGACCCTGCTGAGCGCAAACGCATCCGCCAATTTCAAAGAGCAAACCTGGTGTGCCGATCGTTGCGATCAGGTCGTCATCGACTGGAACCTGGAGACCTACGCCGTCATCAAGGCCGACAGCGGTTACGCAGACCCGATGGCCGCGTCGAGAGTTCTGGCAATGGTCCACCTGGCGATACACGACGCAGTCAATGCGATCGAGCCGCGCTATCAGCCGTATGCATATGCACCCAAAGCAAGGAGTGTCACACGCGGCGCCGACTCTGCCGTGGCGGCGGCGGTGGCGGCCCACGACGTGTTGGCGGCGCTATTCCCCAAACAGAAGGCCCTACTTTCGGCCCGCTTGGACACCACCTTGGTGGACGCTGGGATAGGCAAACGGGTCGACACTGCCAAACGTGTGGGTTCTGAGGCTGCCGCAGCCGTCTTGGTCAAGCGGTCTGACGATGGCAGCAACGCCAGTGAGACGTACACTCCTGGTTCCAAGGCTGGACAGTATCGCTACACGCCGGGTTGGGACTTCCTTGCGGCCCCCCACTGGCGCTCGGTGAAGCCGTTTGCTCTGAGCTCACCGGTCCAGTTGCGCACCGCTCCGCCTCCGGCGCTCGACAGCGCCGCGTATGCAGAGGCCTTCGACGAAGTGAAGACGACGGGGAGCAAAGCAAAAGGAGCGAAGCGAACACGCGAGCAGTCCGAGTACGCCGCTTACTGGTACGAGTTTTCTGACATCGGGTGGAACCGCATCGCGCGCAACGTTGCTCGCGACAGGCCCCAAGACCTCTGGCAGCGAGCGCGCACGTTTGCCCTGCTCAATGCAGCCCTCGCGGACGCCTACATCGCCGGATGGGACTCCAAGATGCACCACGACTTCTGGCGTCCAGTGACGGCAATTCGTCTCGCCGGCAAGGACGGCAATCCACGCACACGTCCGGATCCGAATTGGACCCCGTTGTTGCTCACCCCTCCGGTTCAGGACCATCCGTCCACCCACAGCGTGCTTGGAGCTGCAGCGGCAGGCGTGCTTGCGCACGCGTTCGGCGGTGATCGGATACGGTTTACGATGGCGTCGCCGTCCGCGTTGCCAGAGACCCCATGCCGTACGTTCGAGTCGTTCAGTGCAGCAGCGGAGGAAAACGGCGATTCACGAATTCGAGCCGGCTTGCACTTTCGCTTTGCCGTCGATGCAGGCCTGGACATGGGCAGACGGATCGCGCAGCACGCGGTCAATACCTTCCTGGTTCCCATCAAGCGAACCACGACGCGTTGACCCTTCACGCCGCCCAGCGCGAGGCAGATCCGGTCGTCCGGGAACCCTCTCGCAGGGCGGCTGATCGCGTTGGGTCGTTGCGCGCAGGTCCCGCAACGCCCTCACGGACACGCCAATACATCACCCCGGCCCTGTTCGAAACACCCCTCAAACCAGATCTGTGAAGCGCTTCACACGTTGGAGCACCCGGCGACATCTTCGAATTTCTCCCATTCAAATCGCCAACAGGCGCTGGTAGATTAATGTTCACTCGCTGCAGCTGCAAAGTAAACGCGGCGCGCTATGTCAATCATGTTTCGATGCTGCGCACGTACAACCCTCGCTGCAGTCCTCCTCTGTGGCACTGCCCGGTCCGAGCCATCCGCTCGCCCCGATGGCGATAACCCGGCGGGTGCCGGCGCTACGACATCAGCGACGGTTCCAACTGGCATGGAATCGCCCCCGGAGAGCCCTGCCGACGCGAACGCTGCGTCCGACGCGAACGCTGCGTCCGACGCGAATGCTGTGACCGACGCGAACGCTGCGACCGACGCGAATGCTGTGACCGACGCGAATGCTGTGACCGACGCGAATGCTGTGACCGACGCGAATGCTGTGACCGACGCGAACGCGTCCCGAGACCCGCAGGCGCGGCTGCCGAGCACGGCAGGCTCCTCAAACAAAGCGCCGCCCGGCTCCTCCGAGGCCATACTGGCAACTGGCCAGGTCGATGCCGAGTCAACACCCAAGGTGGACATCATTCCCGATGTGCCGAGCGGTCAGTTCCACGTCTTCGAAAAGAACTATCTCTTTTACGGCCTCAGCTTCCAGTGGCCAGAAGCAGCTGACGGGCTTGCCGGTACGATTCGAGAAGTCGAAGTGAGCTACGTCCCGTTCATTTCAGACACACTCGGGTGGCTTGGCTTCTGGTTGGGTGGTGGCCAACACGGAGCAACAGACGACAACAAGTCCGGGTACCGTCTCGGAGGCGGTATCGAGTTGGGCTACCGCTTCGTTGCCGCGGATGTCGGCATCATCCGTGATCGAAGCGAGGGTTGGGGGGTTCGAGGACGCATCGGTCCGGCGCTCGCGTTTGAGCTGTCCACTCCGCGTTACTCGCCTCGATGTTGCAAGTCCTCGGATGCCCGATTCAGCTGCGAGTGCGATCGAACGGTGTGCGGGCTCTCGATATTCCCGTTTTGGGCAATCGAAGAATACTTTGAAAACTCCGACGCCAGGGACGGGATGTTCGGCGTTTCCATCAAGGGAGCCACAGGGTTCTAGCCTGTACCCTTCGGGTCGCCTCTTCCCAATGGGGCCCCTCGCCACGACCCCTGGCAACCAAGCCCATGAACCCAATACTACAAACAGCACTATGGTGCGTTCTCTTGGTATCGTGGGGTACGACGGCCCACGCGTTCAAGGAACCGGGGCATCGAGCGATCGAAGCCGCGGCGTACGAGTCGCTGTTGAAGACACCGGCTGGTGAAAAGGTACTGACGAAGCTACTGCGCTACGGGGTTCTTCATCCTCCATCGGTGCCCGCACTGTCTCCGACGAGCAGGCTGGCAGGAGACTTCAGTTCCTACAACGTCCGTGGCCTGGCCTTGGCGTCGCACCTCCCAGATCACCTGATGGACCGTCAGCTCCAACAAGATCGCCAGTGCTTTCACTTCAACGCGCGTGGGAGCCACGTTACCCGCGTCGCGACACAGCGATTCGGATTGCCGAAAGGGCTCGTCGTGGACGCGTATCTGGAGTGCCTGGGGGTCGCTGATTCGCTACTTCGTAGCATCATGCACTCCCCTGCCGAGAGCAACGAGCAGTCCGTGGGGATGTACGCCTTGATGCACTTGATCGAGGATTCGTTCGCAGATTCCCACGTCGGACGCATCTTGCCGACGAACTACTCCGAACTGGAACTGTCACCCTCAAAGGACGATCTGTGGGCGTGGAAGATCGTGTACGTCAAGCCGTGGTCGCTCCGGACGTGGTGGAGCTACTTTCTGGCAGCGCCCGCGGAGTCGCACGACAAGGCGCGGCTACACTTCTCGGAACGCCAACACCAAGCGCTCATCGAGACTCGTGACTGGGGATATCTCATTGGGGACGCTGACGACCAAAGCCCAACCGCCACCAATCCCGTCTACGAGGCGAGAAAGCAGGAGTGCCTCAGAGCCGCGGAGCGACTCACCGGTCGCGCACTGGACGAGGGTGACCTCGAAAGCGAAATCGTCGCACCGAGAGAGTGCCTTTCCACCCGAGCTCTCATGGCAGCAGAAGCGATAGAGAACTTGCTCGTGCTGGTGTCGCGCTACATCGACAAGGTCGAACGCATGGGGCGGGGTAAACTGTCGCAAAACAGTGATGTCTACGATATCGCACCCGACGCAAACCAGTCTTTCGGCGCGGCATGGACTGCGTACCGCCAAAAGTACCTCGGGCATGTTGACGAAACCCTGACCGAGCGGATGAGCGAGTTTCAGCCGTCTGCCCCGTGGGCTGACGTCGAGTCGCCAACGTCCGACGCTGGCGTTCGACCCGACCAGCGGCGCGGAGATCTCGTCTACCCCGCTGATTCATTGGTCCCACGACAGCACCTCTCTGGAGGCGTTGGATTGAGCACCGAATTTCTTCCAAGCACGCCCTTGTGGGTGACATTTGACGCATTCCTCGCTCACACCAGCGTGTTGCACGACACAATCAGCCCGCTTGACATGTTGAGCTACGCCGTTCAGCTCCGCCTGCCGATGGAAGATGAATTCGGTGAGCGCCCAGTCGGCCTTGCCTTCGAACCTGGCATCACTCTGCCCGTACCCTTGTCAGACCTGATTGGAAACGATGGGACGCCGTTTTCGATGTACATCGGCGTTCGAGGCCGAGCGGTATACACGGTGACCTCTGTCTTTCAGGACCAGGCCAGGCACGCGTTGAGTTGGGGCTTTGGGGGTGTGTCGCTGGACGCGGTCATTGGGAATCACGTCTGGGTCGGTCTCGACGCGCCGCGCGTGCTGTGGGGTTACGATTTCTGGGAAGGTCGACTCAAAGAGAGGACCACGACGTGGAGTGTCAGCGGAGGCATCGCGACCCATGTCTTCTAGCGCCGCGCCCAAGAGAGGTCGAGCTCGAGCGAGTGATGTCCGCAGCCATTACCCGACCGGGGACTTCGGCTATCGTCCGCCGTCTCGCGGGCGAGGCACCAGAGCAATGATCCTGCTGCTGACAGCCACGTGTTGCGGATGCTCGCTTTCTTCCCAAGAGAAACTCACCTCGGACTTTTGCGATCACTTGCTCGCATGTGACATCCCACCCCAGCAAGACGCCGGGGCGAAAGAGGAATGCGTCGAAGAACTGATCGACGATGTGAGTGACGGAAAGGTCTCCTGGGCGAACATCGGCCGCTGCGAGGGGTGCCTCGATCCGGACAACAACAACTGCGCGGACACGCGCGAGGACCGCGACTGCGACGTCGCGTGCGCCGAAGTGCCACTGGTCACCCGGGCGTTGAGTAGCTTCGCGGAAGTCGATGCAGCTTGTTCGCAGTTCGAAGATGTCTGCCGAGCGAAGGGGTCGGAATGCAAAGAGCAACTGCAACGGTGGCGGCTAGGCAGCCCGCCTGGAGACGAGAACGAAGGATCCCGACTGTTCCAGAACGATGCCGTCATCCACGCGTGCGCCCAATGCATCAACGAGCTCGAATTGCCTGATTCCTGCACCGACGCCAATGAGACCTGCGCCGATGTCGCCAAGGTCAGCCAATGCGAGCTGCTGACGAGTGTGTGTGCCGAGGCATGCAACTTGTCGCCAGTGCTAGGCGGGTTGGTCGCAGAATCCCGGCGCGTGGTATCGCTTTGCGCTCGCGACTGGTCCTGTCTGGAGCAGCCCTCCCCTCAGGCGGACGACGCCACTTCCGATGACGCCGGCGCCGCAGAACAACCGGTCCAGTCCGGTGACAGCTCGATGCCGCCCGGCGATATGCCGATGCACCAATACCGCCGGTGGAGTCCCTACGAGTGCTACAACTCACTGTGGTCCTCAGCCGAATGCCGGGAGTGCGTGGAGCTGGGCGCGCAATGCGCGGCGGCTGTGTCGGCAGTAGCGAGCGAACAAGAGTCGGCCGCGGGGACCGCCTCCGCGACGTGCGGTGAGTCGAGTTCGCTCTGCCGAAATTCGGTTGCTCAATGTCCGGAGTGCTTCGCTGACTTGCAGGTGAATCGAGGGTTCAAGGTCAGGTAGGACCAAGCGACGGCAAAGGGAGTTGGGCCGTGTAAGCTACGCCTCAGGTCCCGACGTCCCCAACGCGCTCCACTCGCCGAAAGCCTTGTCGCTCGTCAGGATGTGGGACAGTAGCCAGTCCCTGAGGTAGCCGAGCAATGCCTTCTCCAAGCGGGGACTGCCCTGGCCAAATGTCTCACGAAACAAGACCATGTCTTTCGCAAAATCTGCGTGCTCGGAACGATGCGCCTGCAGTTGCGGGTAACCGGCTTTCGCCATCATCGCTTCCTCAGCAGCGAAGTGATAGTCGGCATATTCCGCCAGGCCTTCCACCAACATCGTCATGAAGTCGTCTCCGCTACGGCTACGGATCTTGGGGTCCTCCAACAACTGGATGTAGCGAATCAACTGGCGATGGTGCTTGTCGATTACCTCGTCGCCGACACTGTACTCGTCTCTCCATGAGGTTGTCATCTGGCACTCCGTGTAACAGCCGTGGGCTGGCCATCGGCACCCATGAATGGATGACGGCCAGCGTTTGGAGAACGTAAGGTCCAGAAATGTGCGTTGTCGTCACCGACGTCTCCAGACGTCACGCCAGCGTCTGTCGGAGCCGCTGCATCTCGTCGGACGGGGGGACGCCGAGGGCCGTTTTGCACTGCTCCGCGTATTGCTCGTACGTGGCGAGAGCTTCGGCGCTGCGTCCCAGTTGACAGAGTAGACGCATTCGGTCGAGCTGGAGCTCTTCGTCGTGTTGATCGTGAGCGAGCCCTCGACGCAAGGTCTGCAACGCGCCGTCGACGTCGCCGCGCGCCGCCCTGAGTCGCGCCAGCGTACGATGGGCGTCGAGGCAACGGCGGCGCAGCTCGATGCGCGCTCGTTCGAAGCCGTCCAGGTACGGTTCATCGCTGAACAAGTCGGCTCCGTAGAGCTCCACTGCCTGTGCAAGGCAGGCTTCTTGTCGCTGGATCCCGTTGGCGTTGCCGTGCTCGTGGGCTTCACGAAGCAGGACGTCGAAGCGAAACAGGTCAATCGTATGCGGGGCGTCTTTGTTGAAATGATAGAGTTCGCCATCGTTGCGTACGTGCAGCCAACGTTTGCTTTCTGGATGAGGCTCAATCACCTGACGCAGACAATGAACGACACCGTGTAGTCTGTTTCTGCCGACGTCTTCCGACACTTCGGGCCATAGGGCCTCGCTCAGGCTCGATGCGGTCACGGGTCTGCCCGCTTGCAACAACAACAACCCCAACAGTGTTCGCGCTTTGCGGCGGGAGAAGGCCTCCAGCGGTACCGCCGTGCCGTCGATGCTGACTTCCAAGGGGCCGAAACAGCGAATCGACAGACGCGGTCCCTCAGTTGGTTGGCGTTCGATCGGGGTCGCCACCGGTAGCAGCTGCCGAGCGCCCTCGCAACAGGCGTCGAGCAGCGAAGCGAGGCCGATCCCCTCGGGCTGTGGGGTCGCGCCGAGGTCGATGACCACGCTGCCGAGAAACCGTCCATCCGCCACGAGTGGGACACAGTTTGGGGCTTCGATCACGGTCGGCAGACGTCGGCACTGTCCTGGCCAATCGCGCCGCCGTCGTCCCAGGGACTGGCAGCCCTCGTTGTGCAGTTTCCCGCAGCCAAGCACGTCGCCCGCGACGGGGCACAGGGACGTTGCTTCGCGCTCGTTGGTGCTGATCACACGCGGTTCCACACCGCTATCGCTCGGTGCCAACAACACGTGAACGTTGCGCGCGGTCGCAATGTTCTTGAGCGCCTCCGCAAACGCGCGGGCAGCTCCGTCCAGGGAGTTGACATCCTGTGCTCCCGCTGCTCGCGCCGCCGACATCTGGGCGATGAGGCGATCGCGAGTTTCGACGCGGCTTCTTTGAATCCGGTCGCGCAGGATGGGAGCAACCGAGTCGAGCAGGGTCGAGTGCTCCGGACTCGGCAATCCTTTCGACGACCAAGCGAGTTCCACGCACGCCAGCGGTCCGTCCGCGCCGCCGAGAGGGACACAGGTGTAGCCGCCCAGTTTGCGAAGGCCGCGGCGGGCACGCCGTGCATCGTTGCCGATGTCTGCGCTGGTCGTCGTTTGCGCGTTGGCCAGAACGATCCCCGGGATGCCCCAGCCCGCGTCGAGTTGCGTTTGTGACGCGACGGCTTGCCTGCCGGGACCAGCAAGCGCCGTGAGGATCGGCTCCCCGCGCAACGCGCCTCGTACCCACAACGCTGCAAGGCTCGCCCCGGTTGCCCAACACAGCAAATCCATGGCGCGAACGAGACCGACGGGCAACGGCTCGCCCTGGACTGCCTCCGCGATGGCTCCGAGCCAGTAGAATCGGTCTGCTGCTCGTTCCGAACTGGCGATCTCCACCCGCAGTAGCGCTCCTGAATTCAGTCTGACGAGTTCGCATGCCGACGGTTGCTGTGCGTGTGCGCCGCGCAGAACACATCCGGAGCAATCGACGGCGCCGTGCCCAAGAGACTCGATCGCCCGCTCACAGGACATTCCGACGCTCAGCTCGGGGTGGGAGCCGAGCATCGGAGGTACTCCCGCCACGCAACCCCGCTCGTCGAGGTGGATGAAGCTGGTGTGGACTGGAGGTGGCTTCGAAGGTCTCATGCGTGTGCGGCTGGGCGCAGCGAGTGATGGTTCTGTCTCGGGCAACCACTTTCCATGTCAGCTTCACGTTTGCGGCGAGCGTCCGCGTGGACTGGGCGAGGAGAGGGCCGTTTCGAGTAACACTACACTAGCCTGTTGGTTCTGTGTCGCCAATGCCGCGGCGTCGCACCTGTGGGATCGCGGTTCGACGCGTGGGCGGCCTCGCCCTCAGGGACGTGTAAGGAGCGTGTAAGTCACGCCTGGCTCGCTGTCTTCCACACGACGGATGCAGCGCATGAGTGCCACACACACGTTCTCAATCCTAGTTGTCGTCACCGCTTGTGGTGCGGGGCCCGGGTCGCCAACGGCTCCCGCTGGCGCCGACGGAGCCGAACGCGGGCCGTCCCCGGCGATTGCGCCAGTTTCCGTCATGCTCGTGGATACGGATGACGAGGGTGGCAGCGAGCCGCTGGGGGGGAGCTCGGCTCAGGAACGCGATGGGGAGCAATCGTCTGCGGAGGCGAGTGCAGGGCCAGAGCTCGATACTGGCGCATCCGGTCTTCCTTCGGACTCCACCGTCGACGACGGTTTCACGCTTGACCCGCCGTTGCCCGACGGCACTGGTTCCACCGCAGACCCGCCTGGTGGCGAAACCGGTGACCCGCCTGACGGGCAGACAGGCGATCCTCCTGGGGGAGACACGGGCGATCCGCCAGGCGGAGACACGGGCGACCCTCCGCCTGGCGACACGGGGGACCCCCCACCCGGCGACACGGGGGACCCTCCCAGCGTGTGCATTCCGAGCAGCATCGATGGGGTCAACGTCATCGTGTTCGAAGACGCCGCGCCGAGCGGCGCAGACACGTTGGGCGGGATGTATGTCGGTGGAGACGCCAGCTTGGACAACTACGCGATGGGATCCGGTCTGGACAAGGACTGTACCCGGGACGATCTCGTCGTTGGTGGGGTGCTCAGCGGAACGCCCGTCGTGCACAACGGCGCCGTGGCATATGGGGAACTGGCCACGAATGACGGCACGTTCTCCTGCGGCGCGCGTGAGGATGCGCCGGTCGACTTCGTCGCACTGCGGACCGAGATGCTCGACTACAGCCGCGCGCTCACGAATCTGCCCAGCAACGGGACGACTGAGCTGGCGATGTCCCAGCTTTCGCTCGTTGGCAACGACCCCACGTTGAATGTGTTTGCTGTCAGTGCTGCGCAGCTGGAAGCCGCCCGTGAGTTCGTGTTGTCGGTTCCCGATGGGTCGTCGGTGCTCGTGAACGTCAGCGGTACGGCAGTGTCTTGGACCAGCTGCGGGTTCGTGTTGCCCGATGGAAACGGTAGTTGCATTTCAGGCAGCACCTCATGGTGCCATCGCATACTCTACAACTTCTACGAAGCGCAAACCCTTCATTTCGATGGCATCGGAGTGCAGGGGTCGGTCCTCGCGCCGTACGCCGCGCTGAACGATCCGACGGGAGCCGGCGCGGGAGGAGGGAACGTCGATGGCCAGGTTATCGTCGAATCCCTATACGGCAACACCGAGTACCACGACTTCTTCTTTACGGGCTGCCTGATGTGGCCGTCAGGTTCTTGATGAGTTAGCAGGGACGTCGAATATGAAACCAAATCATTGTCGCCCAGTCGCCAGTCTCGAACGGACGCGAGGGTTCTGGCTGTGTGTTTTCCTGTGTCTGGTCTCCGCCGCGGTGCACGAAAGCTGTTCGGCAGCTGATGAGACGGGCGGCAGTGAGTTGGTGTCACCCGACCCCGAGCAAGCGCCCGGATCGACAGTCGCGCAGCCTCCCTCGGGTGTTGGATCGTCACCAGCAACACTGCCGCCCGTCGCGATGGACAACTCCGCTCAGTTGGTTGACGACGAGGCCAGCCTCGAAAGTGAGCAGGACGAGTGTGGTCGGCTCACCCAGACCGCGGAGTTGACCCCCATCAACTTGATCATGCTGTTCGATTCATCGGGCAGCATGGGCGACAGTGCTTCGACGGGGATACTCAACTTCGACAGACGTTGGACGCCTGCGCGCGCCGGAGTATTGGCATTCCTCGAGAACCCGGGGTCCTCCGGCATACAGGCCTCGCTGAAGTTCTTCCCCCACCCAGGTGGATTCGACACGACCTGCAATCCCGACAACTACACGTTCCCCGACGTTCCGCTTCGGTCACTCGACGACGTCCGCGCGTTCGAAACGGCCCTGGACGTCGAGCAACCGGCGGGGGGCACTCCCATGCTGCCAGCTTTGATGGGTGCGATGTCCTATGCCGAGTCGGTCTTGTCGGAAGATCCCTCCTCCAAGACCATGATCGTCATGGTTACCGATGGGGAACCCGCTGTCATTCCCGAAGGCGGCGCCACGCTCGACGACGTAGACCCCGCGTGCCCGAAAGAGGCACTCATGCCCAACACCATCGCCGGGGTCGCCGAGTTCGTTCGCTCGAAGTTCGAAGGCTCCCCGTCGATCCCTACCTACGTGATTGGCATCGGGAGCAGTGTGGCCCAGTTGGCAGCCGTTGCTCAGGCAGGGGGGACGGAGATGGTCTTCATCGACGATGCCGATCCGACTCAGACCCGAGCAGCGCTGAGCGGTGCGCTGGAGTCGATTCGAAGCTTCAACTTCGATTGCGAGATCCGTTTCCCAGAGCTTCCTGAGGGAGAAGGCGTCGGCAAGGTGAACGTCGACTTCGTCGGGTCGCAGGGGGCGCTCACCGAGCTGGAGAAGGCGACCGAAGCCTGCAACTCGATTGGTTGGACCCTCGACGATGAGGTCGCCCCCTCGAAGATCACGTTGTGTCCCCAGGCGTGCGCGTTCGTTCAGGACGATCCGCTGGGACGTCTGGAGCTGACGGTCGGTTGCGCCACACGCGTTCAGCAGGCGCGTTGAAGGAGGAGCCATGTTGAGCAGTGAGAATTTCGGATACGAACCACCGGACTCTTCAGATGTCGACGCCCGGGCCCCAGCGTCCGGCATTCGAACCGTCGGTGACGTCAGCCTGACGGAAATCGACTCGGCGTTGGATTTTCCTCGCTGGCTGTTCCGGCAGCGACTGCCCCTGGTTTCCACCTGCCCGCATGCGACGAACTACGACGATTGCGATGCGCAATGTTCGAGCTGCACCCATCGAGCCGCCTGCGAGTGGCTGCATCACTTCGATCAGGTTGCGCCCTGGCCAACGCAATCGACGACCAGCTTTCGCGGCGCGTTGGAGTACGCCATCTCGGAGGCGAGCAAGCTACTCGATAGGCGCGCTCACGACTCGGCGCGCTGTCTTTGTACGGCGTGTCGTTGGCTCCGCGACGCGCGCGAGTTGACCCGCCGTCTGTCTCAAAGCCGGTCAGTGCGGGAAACGCGACGCCTGTTGCGAGCCATGAATGCCGGATAGTGACCACGCCGACCAACGGAGATGCCGTGAACGGGGGACGTGATGTGCTAGATGAGCGGTCGTTCTTCGAGGGGCAATCGATGTTCGAAAGACGAAAGACGAGATAGACATGGGCATTTCCGCAACGAAGGTCGAGGCGACCTATCCGGGGTTCGTATACCAGCAAGCGCCGCGGAACGTTTACTGGGAGATGACCCAGGCGTGCGATCTGAACTGTCGACACTGCCGAGCTAGCGCTCAACCACTGCAACATCCGCACGAACTCACGACGGAGCAGGGCATGGCGCTGATCGACAGCGTCAAGGAGCTGGGCAGCCTGCTGATCTTCACCGGTGGCGATCCGATGAAGCGCCCCGACCTCTACGATCTGATGGGCTATGCGCGCGAAATCCACGTGCCTATCGCGATCACGCCGTCCACCACGCCGACGCTGACGCGAGAAGCCGTCGACCGGTTTGCCGAGCTCGGAGTCACCGCATTGGGCGTGAGCCTCGACGGGCCAACGGCTGAGGTTCACGACACATTTCGGAATGTTCCTGGTACGTTTGCGCGGTCACAGCAAGCGCTACAATGGGCGCGCGAGAGAAACATACCGGTTCAGGTGAACACAACCGTGACGACGGCTACTCTGCCCCACGTTCCGGCGATGTATCGCTTGCTTTCCGAGCATCATGCGCCACCGGTCAAGCGTTGGAGCCTGTTTCAGCTGGTGCCGGTCGGTCGCGGCCTGCAGTTGGGGCTCCCCACACCCGAGCAGATTGAAGAGTTGTTTGGTTGGATCTACGAACAGGCCCAGGGCGCTCCATTCCACGTGGGAACTGTCGAAGCACCGCACTATCGGCGCTTTTGGATCCAACGAAAACTTGCAGAAGGCACGTCCTTGACGGCGATCGCCAGCATGGCCGGGCGAATGGGGTTCGGGATCCGCGACGGCAATGGGGTCGTGTTCGTGTCGCACACCGGTGAAGTATATCCAGCTGGCTTCTTGCCGTATCCGCTCCTCGGCAACGTCAAGCAATCTCCGTTGCACGTGATCTATCGCCAATCTCAGGCCTTGAGAATGTTGCAAGATGCCGACAGGTTGAAGGGGCGCTGTGGCAGATGTGAGTTTCGCTACGCTTGCGGTGGGAGTCGTGCGCGAGCCTACGCCGCGAGTGGTGACGCCCTCGGCGAAGATCCGCTTTGCGACTATCAGCCAGGATCGGAAACGCCGCTTCGTACTCCCGCTTCCGATCGTTGACGATTTCGCCATCGTTGCTCCACCCGTTGCCGTGCGGGCTTGCGCGCCGCGGGATCCGGTAGAGACCGTTCGCGCGTGCTCAGAATGCTTTGGGGAGATCGAGCCCTTCTTCAGCGAGGTAGCTCCAGAGCATGTTGTTGAAGACGAACACCATGCTCTCACGGACCTTTCGTTCGACGTGCATCTCCGAGGATAACGCCCACCCGCCGAACGTCGTCATGGCAGCGCGCGCCGTTTCCCAGCTGGCTTCGGACGCCAATAGCTTGGCCATTGCAGAACGCGTCCCGGCGTCTCGTCCTGCCTCCAATTCGGAGATCGCGTCCCAGCGCATGAGGTCGGCGGCTTCGACGCGCGCGTAAGCCTGGGCCAGGGGATACTGCACACCTTGATTGGAGCCGATGACCCGATCGAAGGTCACTCGGGTTTTGGCGTGCGTCAGACTGATGTCGAGCAGGAAGCGAGCGTTGCCAATGCTCTCGGCTGCAGCGAAGATGCGTCGGCGCGCAAAGCTCTTCATCAGCACCCTCAATCCTTGGCCGACTTGGCCCAGTCGCGCCGAGTCCGGGACACGCAGTTCATCGATGAACAGCATCGTCGTGAGGCGGTTGGCCACCATCTGAACGGGTTGCAGCTCGATCGACGCGCCGTGCTCTGACTTGTCGAGTAAGAACACGGTTGGGCCATCATCGGTATTCGCCAGCAGCAGTAGAAGTCGGGTGTGTTCGGCAAAGGAGATGAACACCTTCTGGGCGTTGAGGACCCAGTCGTCGCCAGCGCGGCGCGCCGTGCTCTTGAGAGCTCGCATGTCGGCTCCGCCATCTGGCTCCGTCGCAGCGACACACAAGCATCGCACTTCGCCCGAGCCGATCGCCGACAGATAGGTCGCTTTCTGGGTCTCGGTGCCGTTGTGGAGTAGCGCCTGACAGATTGTCATCTGAGCGTTGAGCGAGCTCGCGTCCCCGCCGCAGCGGTTGACCTCCTCGATCAGGACGCTGGCGACGGCCGGGCCGGCGTCCGTGCCTTCGAACTCATCGGGCAGCAGTGTTCTGAAGTAGCCCTGCTCGGCCATTGCGCGAAAGAACTCGTCCGGGAAGACACGGTCCTCGTCAATCTTCCGGAAGTAGCTGGCATCGAAACGCGCCATCAGGCGGCGTATCTGTTCGCGGATGAGCGCTAGCTCTGGCGAGTGTCGGCTGAGCGACTGGGGGACGGTTGTGGTCATGACGTGATCGAGTTCGACGACGGGGCGCGGTCACGAACGGATTGGAGTGAACCTAGTCGATTCCTGCTGGTGGCGCGGGCGCTCCCGCATCTGTCGACCTTTTAGCGCCCAACGACAACGCCATCAGCCCGCCGAACACCGAGGCGCTTGCGAGAAACACGGAGAGCAGATGTACCAGGCTGGAATCGCCGTGGGATGATGCGATCGTCCACTGTTGGCTGGGGAACCAACCGGGGACCTCGGCCAGGCCGATGCGGTCACCCGCACCGAGTTCGTCGGTGAGTTCAAACCGATAGATCGATGGTCGCGTCGTGGAGCGGGGCATCCGCGGTTGCTTCATTTCGAGCGAGGTGGGCGCCATGCCGGCGCGATGCACCGTGAGGCGGACGGGGCCGCGATAGAAATCCCGCGGTGGAATGGTTCCGTCGTCGAGCGCCTCACGCCGCTTCCCACGAATTGCCGAGATGCTGATCGTCGTGAGCGGAGCGCTGGAAAGCTCGATGTTCGCTTCGGGTTCCCGCACGACGGCGATGAGCAGATTGACATCGTCGATCTGTCGACGCGACTCCAGCAACAGCACTGGACGGGGAGGGGCACCGCGTGTCGCTGAATCCGTGGCTGCAGCGTCTCGTGGCAGCAACGCAGCGACGCAGAACAACCCAATCAGCACGGAACGGCGCGCCCTGGGCAGGATGAGCCCCACCTGGAGGTTCTGTTTGGGACACGCCCGAAGACACTGGGCACAGTTGTCGCAGTCGGGCCCCGGATCTCCGCGCGCTGGGTCGAGCGCCAGCCAGCATGCTCGAGAGCACAGGTCGCAGTGCTTCCCGCATCGCTCCACGTTGGTGATCGTCAAACGCACCAACCGTGTTCGCCCGAGAAGCGCCAGAACTCCACCCGTTGGGCACAGCGAAGCGCAGTACACGTTGGGCCCCATCACGACCCCCGCGGCGACGAGGCCAACGAACCAGCCCAGTGCGGCACCACCACCTCCCATCAGCCAAAGCGAGTAGATGCTTTGTTGCAACAGGGCGTGAGGCAACAGCAAAGCCAGAACCGCGGGCATACCCGCCAAGCCCGCGGTCATTCCAACTCCAAGCAGAACGAAGCGCGCTGCTCTGCTACGTGGCAATGCATAGGGGTGACGCCGACCCGGCAAGCGTCGCAACAGCGCTGCAACAGCGCGTGCCAGGGACCCGAACGGGCAAAACCAACCGCAGAATACCCGCCCGGCAAACAGCCCAATCAGCATCGGCAGCAGGAATGCGACGACCAGCACCGGTATCATCGGGCCAGTCAACATGGCAAAAACGCCGAGCGTCGGCTCGATTGCTGGGATCCCGCCGTAGTCGACCCCTGTTCCCCCTCCGAGAAGCTGATTGCTCTCGTAGACCGTCGCGGGCCACTCCCCTCCTGGCAATCGTTGCAGCAGCCAGTCCGGCAGATCCCAACCTCGTTCCTCCCACGCGGACAGATAGTTGCGATCCATGCGCTGCCATCCCCCGAGCAGTGGACCCAAAGTGAGCGCGATCCAAGGCAGTGACAACGTCAGTCTTCTGAGCCAATTGTAGGTGCGGCCCGGAGTCGTCGCAGCGATTACGGGCAGTCGTCGGCGAACTCGATGAGTCACGCTGACCTCCTGGGGATCCTGATGGCGGTAGGTGTTTGGGGACATGCTTCCACGCACTGCCCACAACCGACGCAGTCATCCAAGACGACGGGCAGCGCTGGGGGTTGCAGTCGGATTGCCCTGCCGGGGAGCGGGCAGGCGTCGTGGCAGTAACCGCAGACTCGACCTTGGTATGAAAGGCACAACTCCGGCTCGACCTCGGCCGGCCCCATGTTCACTGCAGCGACGATCGAATCGAAGTCATCCTCGATAGGCGTCAATGCGCCACTCGGGCATATCTGTGTGCAGCGCATGCAGAGGGTGCAGGCACGTCGCCGAACGTCGAGGTATGGGGTGAACGCACCGTATGCGGGCTCGTCGAGATCAAAAAACCGGATGCAGCCGTTCTCGCACACTGTGCCGCACAAGCCGCAGCGAATGCACTGCTGTTGAAAGGTGGTGTCGACTCTGCTCGCGCTGGGCGGCCGGACCGGGGCGAGTCGTTCTTCGGTCGTCGTTTGGCTGGCGCCCGAAAGGGTAACGCTGCTCCAAGCAAATCCTCCAAGCGCAAGTGTCGTCCCCGCCACGACAAACTTCCTGCGTTCCGGTTCTCTCGGGCGGTCGGTTAGCATTTGCAGAGCGACACGTCTTCTGGGTCGTTTTTCTGCCTTGTCCTGCGAGCCGCTGCGCTCATCGTCGTCGGCCATGATTGGCAATTGTCACTGCTCATCCCGTGCCAACAGTCGCTCAGCCGCACTGTGCGCCACGTGAAGCAACGCTGGGCCTTTCTGCAGATCCTTACCGTCGACGAGTGGTTTTCAAACGCGCAACTTTGGGCGCTCCGCTCACCGCGGTACGCACTTCGTGCGGCGTTGATATCGAAGTACCTCGAGTTGCTGATCCGTCTGTTTGGTGGCCGTGGCACAACCAGCGCGATGGGTGCTCCACAAGGAGCCGCCTGGTGTACCGCTGAGAGCCGAAATAGAGGCCTCGAGCATGACATTCTTGCTCGAGCCCGAGCGTAGGGCGTGTCGATGACGTGGGTGCCGCCTGGCCGACTGGTGCTGTTGCGATGTTGGTACGGTGACTGCAGCGCCCCAGGCGTGCCGGAAACTGCGGGCTCGAGATCTGATTCGCCGCGCTCTGTTCATGAGCGGCGGACGTTAACGTTCTGGGCGATGTGTGGTCCGGTGTTGTCCGAGCAATGGTTCGACTCAGCCCCGCGCGCGGGAGGGCCAGCGTTGCGCATATTCTGCGCCCCGGAGGCTGGCGATGTGCGCGGGCCGGGTTGTGGTGCTGTGCTCTCCGACAAGAACACTGGTGATCCGAATCAGCGAACCGCTGGTACGCGGCGCGCAAAAACGTTGGCCCTGTCGGTGTGTTCTTCGCTACGCCTTCCATGCGCGACGGCTCGTCCCCCGAAGAGCATGGTGAGAACTGTCGCACAAGTCGAAACCGAAGCAGGCCGCTTGAGTATGGCGAGCAATGTGACGTCACAGTCGTTGGGTCCGCCCAGTGCATGCAACACGCACGCAACAGCATCCGATGCGTGGCCGTCAGGTCGCCGCAACCCAAGCCTAGGGAAGCAACCAAGCATCCAGAAAGCGAGTGAAGAATCTGTGAGCAATGCAATTGCACGTACATCCCGCCGGATGTTCCGCGCGTGGATCTTGGCAGCAAGCCTTGCGGCCTGCACAACACAAAACCCCGAACAGACCGAGCAGATCAAACAAGCGGCCCCTGCCGCGCCCGATGTCGCCGCGCGGACGGTCAAAACGTCTCCCGATAAGGTCGCCAATGGCAAGCGCACGTACGAGCAATTGTGCGTCAGCTGTCACGGCGAAAATGCCGAGGGCAAGGTCGGTGTCGCACCGAGCTTGGCTAGCAAGACCTACCTGGCAGCAGCAGGCGACGAACTCCTCATTCACACCATCCAACAAGGACGAGAAGGCACGACCATGCCTGCCTGGGGTTTGAAGGTGTCGCGATTTGCAGCTGAGGAGCTCGTCGCGTACTTGCGCGACCTCAATCCAGTCGAACGCGCACACCTCGACGAGTCTCCATTGAAGGCCGACCTGGCTCGGGGGGAGCAAGTGTTCTCGAACGTCTGCTCGGCCTGTCACGGGAGAACTGGGAGAGGTTACCAGGAGGCGGCGAGCGGCACGGCCATTCGCGGAAGGGCATTCCTGTCGAACGTTACGGACGGCTTTCTCAGGTACATCATCAAGCATGGCAAGAGCGGGACTCAGATGAAGCCCTTCAGAACCGAGTCGAAGATCGCCGTTGCGTCGCTGACGCCGGAAGATATCGACAGTGTCATCTCCTACATGCGGAAGAACTCTCACTGAACGATCCAAAGCAAGGATAGTCGGAACAATGTCGGAACAGAAATCCCCAAACCGTCGCCTGCCCCTCGCCGAAGCAAGGAAGGTGGAACTCTTGGCAGAAGTCCCCGAGAGTCCGCCATCGACAGGCTTCACTCGACGACGATTCGTCCAGGGAGCGTTGATGGGTGGAGCCGTGGCCGCGGCCGCTTGCTCCAAGAAGAAAGAGCCCCCTACATCGCCGCCCGCAACGACCACCAAAGCGGTGCCACTCGAGAAGTCCGAGTTCGAACCGCCCGAGAAGGATATCCCCACGGACATCCTGTCGGCGTGCCCCTACTGTGGTGTCGGTTGCGGCACGTTGATACAAACAGAGAAGGGGAAGATCGTCGGGATGAAACCCGACAAGGATCACCCGACCAATCGCGGTCTGCAGTGCATCAAGGGCTTGACCTCGGCGGAGGCGATCTACGTCGACCGTCTCACCAAGCCTCTGATTCGAAAGGACATGACAGACCCCTTGACGGGTCACGTCAGCAAGACGAAAGGGCGTTTCGACGACGAGGTGTTCCGCGAAGCTACCTGGGAGGAGGCGGAAGAGATAGTCGTCAAGCAGATTGTCGGCATCGTGAAGAAGTTCGGTGGGAACTCCGTGTCGCTGTATGGCTCAGGCCAGTTGCCGGTCGAAGGGCAGTACCTCGAAAACCTGTTCATGAAGGGCGTGATCGGCTCGAACACGATTGAGGCCAATGCGCGCATGTGCATGACCTCTGCGGTTACGGGCTACTTCAAGTCCTTCGGCAGCGACACGCCGCCCACCAGCTACGCTGACATCGAGAAGGCCGACATGGTTACGCATTGGGGCCACAACTGCCGTGGCTCTCATCCGATCGTCTTCTGGCGTATCGCCGATCACAAAGCGAAGAAGGGTATCCCGACGCTCGTCGTCGATCCTCGGCGAACTGGCACCGTCCAAGGCTACGAGGAAATCGGCGGAGACGCGCCCTCCTATCACTTCCCAACGATCAATGGGGACATCTCGATTCACAACGCGCTGGCTCACGTGATTCTCACCAAGCACGAGGAGGCCGTCGCCTGGGATCTCCTCAAGAATCACAGCACGGGTTGGGAAGCCTACGTCAAGGGATGCAAAGAGCGCTACTCGCCAGAGCAGGTCGAGCACATGACGATGATCGACCCGAAGTACCTGCGCGAGGTCGCCGCAAAGTGGGCCGAGGCGTCCATGAAGGGAAGGAAACGCGGAGAAGGCGGCGTTCTGTCCTTTTGGGGTATCGGCTACAATCAACACGTTCACGGTCAAAACAACACGGTGAGTCTGATCAACCTCATGGCACTCACCGGCAACATCGGACGTCCCGGTTGTGGCCCGTTCTCGATGACGGGCCAACCAAACGCAATGGGCGAGCGGCTCACCGGCGGTCTCACCGGGCGTCTGCCTTTCAACCAGGGGCTCGGCAACGACAAGTGGCGCGATCACATTGCTGACTCTTGGCGCGTTCCCCGCGAACGTTTGGCGTCGGTCGCCAAGATGGAGAACACTGGCTACGCGATTGGCATGATGGAGCGTGCGCTCAAGGACGAGGTCAAGGCGCAGTTCTTGATCTACGCGACGCACATCGATCTGCCGGATCAGAACACTCTGGTACGGCCAGCGCTGAGCAAGACCTTCAACGTGGTACAAGAGATCTACCGCCACGCGCCGAACAACCTCTACGCTGACGTGATTCTGCCCGCAGCGACCTGGGGTGAGTGGGTTGGAGGGACCTACATTCAGTCGGAACGTCGCTTCTTCGTTTGTGACGGCACGGCCAACCCCGTGCCCGGCACGATGCCCGACATGGACATGGTCATCGACAAGGGGCGGGCAATCGCCAACGGCCTGGGGTTGGATGGTGACAAGATCTTCCCCTACAAGAGGATGGACAATGGCTTCTACAACCCAGAGGACATCTTCCGTGACTTCGTGAGGGCGAGCAAAGGCTCCGACGCAGACTTGACGGGTATGCTCGAGGTCGAGGAGCGGGACGGCATCGGTTTGTACGAGCAGATTCGCAGGTTGCGCGGAATCCAGTGGCCTGCGCCGACCTACGAGCTGGCGAAGGCCGGTGGCACGCCGCGTCGGTATATGGACCAGGAGGGGTGGAAGGAGAAGCCGTACGGCGACTTTCGTACTCCCGATGGCAAATTGCACATGTTCCTGTGCGAGCAAAACTACGAAGGACGCGAAGAGATCACGAAGGAGCTGTCGCGCGCGGGTACAGAGGAGGGGTACTACATCACCGACCACATGGACGTGCTGAACAAGGCACGCGACAACGCGCTGACTCCCGAGCTGCCCGACTTCGACTTCCTCGACAAGCCCTGGAAGGAGATCCCGAAGGACAAGTACCCTTTCTGGGT
>QJWJ01000375.1 GCA_003235365.1 Deltaproteobacteria bacterium | reverse complement strand
CCGGCCGATAGGGTTCGTTGTTGGCGAACTTGATGCCGCTGCCTCGGTGCCACATCACGACCGACCGGAGCCCCGACCCTGGCACGCCGACGAGCTTGCCAACGTCTTCGGTGTGAAACTCGACGCCCCAAAACCGCTCGAAGCCCATGACGTGCTCGAGCCACAGTAGCGTTGGGCTCATGGTTTGGAAGTTCGACGTGATGTGGTCGACGTGCGTAAATCCAAACCGATTCGCCCCGCCGCGGGGCACCGCGTGTTCGACCATACCCGGGTACAACCCCGGGTAGTTCTGCCTCTCGATGAATCGAAAGGTCGTATCGCCAAAGGGGGTGGTGATTGAAAACGTCTTGTACCAGCCACTGCCTTCGTCGAATGTCTGGACGGTGCTGATCGGCGTGCCCCCGCTTCGGTCGAGATGGGTGAACAATTGCTCGATGCCGGTGACTTCGAAGGCAATCGTCCCGACACCGTCAGGGTGTTTGGAAAGGTAGCGCGCTGCGCGACCGCCCTCGCCCAGCGCTTCCGAGCACACGATGAAGCAGTCACCCGCGCCAAACGCAACAGAACGTTGTTTGCCAGCTGCTTCGAGCTCCGGTCCACTCACACCGAGTTCCGCGAAGTCGAAATTGTCGATGTAGAATCGTCTGCTGCGCTCGATGTCGCGAACGTAGTAGTGAATGCCGAGCAAGCGGCGCAGTGAAAATGGAGGGGTGGAACTCATGGCTGGACTCCTGGTCTCTCGTGACGGCTTGGTGTTCGGTGGTCCTCGTTGGTTCGGGTGTTGCCCGATGGTTGCGGGGCGGTCGCGCTCATGGCGCGGTCACCTCTTGTTCGATGGTGCCGAAGACGTTCCAGCCTGTCGCGTCGAGCATGCGGATGACGACACGGTCACCAGTTTCGAGCAATCGGGTTTGCGGTGCGCCCTGCGTCAGCGTTTCCCGTGTTCGCAATTCGGCCAGGCAGGATACGCCCACAGCTTCGTCTTCGTTGGACACCGTCCCGCTGCCGATGATCGTGCCTGCCGTCAACGAGCGAGTCTTGGCGACGTGGGCAATCAAGTCGTGAAACGAAAAGTGCATTCCGACGGCCGCGTTGGCACAGCCCACGCGTTTGCCATTCAGTTCGCAGTGCAACCGCAGCGACAGGCGACCGCCGCTCCACGCGGCGCCCAGTTCGTCGGGTGTGACAGCAAAGGGCGAAAACGCAGTGGTTGGCTTGGAGTTGAAAAAGCCGAACCCCTTGGCGAGCTCGGCAGGCACCAGATTGCGGTAGGTCCAGTCGTTGGCCAGCATGAGCAGACGAACGGCATCACCCGCCTGGTCGGCGAGTGTACCGCGTTCCACGTCGCCGACGACGATGCAGACCTCGCCCTCGAAGTCGAGTCCCCACTCGGCGTTGGGCAGGATGAACGGCTCCGTCGCACTCGACAGCACCCCGGAGCCACCTTGATAAACGAGTGGCTCACTCCACAGTGTGGCCGGTGGCTCCGCTCCGCGGGCTTTGCGCACCAGTAGCACGTGGTTGATGAACGCTGAGCCGTCGATCCACTCGTAGGCGCGAGGCAGTGGGGCCATCAGTTCCACGTCTTGCAGCGGCTGCGCTCCACTGCCTCGCTCGAGCGCCTCGGCGAGCTCTCTGAGACGAGGCGCGACGTGGGTCCAGTCGTCGAGGGCAGCCTGCAAGGTGGCGGCGACCGAACGTGCTGAAGCGAAACTGGCGCCAGACTTGGCGACGACGATGAGCGATCCATCTCGGCTTCCGTCTTTCATCGTCGCGAGTCGCATGTCGTGCTCCTGCTGTCCCGGGTTCGAAGTTGGCGAGACGCGCGGGGCTCTGAGACGACTGCCCCGTCGCGGACCGCGCGTTCACTCCACTCAGTGTGCCACAGATACCGAGTCATGGCATTCGCAGCTCTGGCGTCGGCCCCGCTCACCGTCGTTCGATTGTGGTTCCGTTTCGTTGCTTCGCGCGAATCCCACTTTGGGGATCCGTTCAAGCAGACCGACCGCTGAAGTAGCGCAACCCCATCGCGATCGGGTGCCGACCGTGATAGTGCAATTCCAACGCTTCCAGTTCTCGTTCGAGCGTTTGGGTCAATGCGCCCTGCTGGCGCGCCTGCTGGAGGCAATCGAGTAGGTGCCAGCGCAGCAGCCATTCGGTCGAAAGCTCCGAGGTCAGCTGGCCGTGGAGCTGTGTGACTCGTGCGACCATGCTTGCGGTGGGTTCGCTGCGCGCGTCCAGCATCGCGCCGTACAGCTGGTTGAGACGCGCCGTGGCGGCCGAGCGGCTGCGCAGCTTGGGCACCCGCGGACGGTTGTACATCGCGTGTTCGAGGTCGGTCGACTCGGTGTCGTAACGGGAACCTGCTTCCGCCGTGAGGACGTTGCCGCGGAACGTCAAGGAACACACGTTGGTCGGCGCGTTGAACAGCACGTCATCACCACGTCCGACCTGCAGTGCGGAAACTCGAACGATGCCGGCATCGCCCTGAGCGGAGATGCGTTCGAGGACGTCGCCTTGCACGCGCAACCCGGACGCGAAGTCGAGGCAAAGGCGTGTCCCCTGGCAGTGACGGCGCCAGGCGCCGCTCGCCAAGCGTTTTGCCGTCGTGCCATCGTTCAGCGGACCCAGGACGACGTAGCTTTCGGTATGTGAGCGTTCTGAGGCGATACCGTTCGTCGCGAACTGGGCGCCAGGGGCGAACTGCAGCGCTTCGACGACATCGCCTTCCGTCTGGGCGCTGGTGATAACCCCGACGACGTCTGCATTCGCATCGAAGCGCACCGTGGCGACCTCCCCGGCCGCCAGTGCGGTCCTTATCGCGTAGCTACCGCCGATGCGATGAGCCAAGGTTCCGTCGACGTCATCCAATACGCTCAGCAGGTGTTCGAAGTCGCGGGCGACGAACAGCTGCGGTTGCGCTTGCGTGATGTCGTAGTCGAAGTGGGTGCACTCGGCGCTTAGCG
Organism: Deltaproteobacteria bacterium; assembly: GCA_003235365.1. GTDB lineage: Bacteria > Myxococcota_A > Polyangia > Polyangiales > Polyangiaceae > SZUA-265. The sequence continues at coordinate 1,122 of QJWJ01000375.1, read as the reverse complement.
GTAACTTCTTTACGCTAGGATCGTGGCATGAATGGCTCTCCCACAACGAGGACAACAGTCCTGCGCCGTACAGCTTGTAGTCGGCGGGGGTACCTACCAGCCCATACTCGGCGGTCCACCAATACAGCCGAGCCACCCTCGCCGCTTCGCTGAGTTGGGTCACTGACGCCAGCGCGGCGCTGAGTGATCGTTCGGCGGCATCCAGCTGTACCTCGTTGTGGTCAGGGTCCTCCTTGAGCGCCGACAGCGCGAAGATGGCGTCGTAGACGGCCTTGTCCGCCTTGCTCGAGAAGGCGCGCGAAGCGACTTCACCAGACGTGCGGATGTATTGAGCATAAGTCGCGTCCCGCAAGATGGGAGCGTGGCCGGCGGCTTCATGAATGATGTCGGGTGCTGGCGTGTAAGGCAAGTGTTCGGGAGAGCGGATCTCCGCTGCTATCGGCAGGATTCGAGCAGCTTGGAACGCTTGAAAGGCGCGCGGTGGAATGAAGCCATCCACACACACGGCCCCCCAACCCATGCGCGACAGGCACGCGTTCATTTCGCGGACACTCGGGATGTGTTCGCACGAGATGCCGCTATCAGCGAGGCCCTGCGCGTATGCCGGGTGCGCCGTGTGCTTCAACCGGTCGTACATTTGCAGCAGTACGAAGCGCCAGACGGCCTGATCGATGGCGGTGTATCGCGCAGTGTCCTGCTCTACGATGAACTGCGCCAGCCAGCTGGGAAACCGGTGGGCATCCTCGCTCGGACTGCGTTCGTTCGCGGGGGCTGGCAGTGAAGCGCTCACCTCAATAGGATAGCGCAGCGATGGTCAATCGGCAGACTGGCGAAGGGGAGAACTCAGCGAGCAGGCACGAAGCCGAGCGGGCGCGGAGTATGGGACATGACGGGCTGTTCCGCTGCGGCTCGAACCACGGCGCGTCCAACCACGTGCTGAACGCCGACGTCCGAGCCGCGGATTTTGCGCGCCGCCTGCATCGTCCTGCCTGTGGCGCCAGCGGTACACTCAGTGCGAATGAATGAGGCCCATCGGTTCATCCTCCATGTCGGGGACGGGAGCGAGTGAGGCGCGTTGTTGGCGGCGGTGCCGGAGCCGTTCAGCGACGTGGAAGGCCAACT
>QJWJ01000296.1 GCA_003235365.1 Deltaproteobacteria bacterium | reverse complement strand
GGGGACACGCGGGGCGGGTGCTGCCCCCGGGCTCACTCCGCAGCCGGGAAGGGGCTCAGACCGATGCCCGCGTCGGAGATGGTCAAGCCGCGCATTCCCTGGTCGTCGAGGTAGGCGACGACGGCTTCGCCTTCGGGCGCTGGGGGGCGCGCCGCCAGGGGCGACAGGGCCAGGCTCGTCGGATCGAGGAGCAGCCAGGAGCGCTCCGTTGCGATCACCACGTCGATGTCGGCCAGTTGGGGTTCGCCGTCTTGGATGAAGATCGCCGCGAAGACTTCCTCCGTGTGCCTCACCTGGACGTTCAACGGTCGTGAATCGACCTGCAGCTCCGTGAAGGGCACTCTGCCCAGCTCCGGCGTGGCCGCGATCGTCGAGCCGCCGCAACTGATCACCACCGCCTGTCGTTGGTGCCAACTCGTTCCCGGCCCAGAGTTGGTCGGAAGCGTGCTGCAGGGGTTGTCCTCGACCGCTGCAGCGTCGCCGTACAGGTTCACGGTGCGATCGCCGACTGCCAGGGCACTGCCGGCGCCCACGCTGACAGCGTCCGCTGGCCACGTGGCGACGGTCGCCTCCAGCTGCTTGTCAGTGAAGGTCTGCCAACTCGAGCCAACGCGAGCCCACACGTTGCTGCCAAACCCGAGCAGCAGCTCGACGGGGGTCGGTTCGCTCACGGTCCAAGGCCCCAGGTGCGCGAAACGGTAACCGCCGTCGACCGATTCCCACAGGCCCTCGTGGTTGGCCAGCAACACCCCGAAGCCGCGCGTGCCGACCAGGCAATCCCCGCAATCGACGTGAAACTGCAGGACACGTGCCTCGCGGCCATCGACGTCCAAGGCGAACAAGGCGTTGTTGCCATCACTCTGCGAGACGGCGATCACCAGGTCGTCGTCGTCATAGCCGGCAAATTGCGTCGCCGAGCGCACGTGGCCCGCTTGCAACACTTCATCGAGCTGCTCGTTGCCGAAGGCACTCCAGGGGATGAACTCGCCGCCCGTATCGGGTGCGGCGGGGAAGTCCACGGCATCCGGGCCAGAGTCGCTGGGGGTCGACGGGGCATCGGGCCGAGCAGTGCTGGCGTCGGGTGAAGCGCCCGGTGCTGGCGAGCCGGGCGTCGCAGCGGGCGTCGCTGCATCACTCGGCTCGGGGTCCGTGGGGTTGCCGGGTGCGGAAGGCTTGGCGGCTGCATCGTCCGTGTCAGGGCCGTCCGGGTTGCCTGGGTTGGCGGGGTCGACAGGATTGGCAGGGTCGCCAGGGTCGACGGGGTCGACGGGGTCGGCAGGGTCGGTTGAGCCCGGTTGTTTCACTGCCGCACCCGACGCGTCGCCCTGGGAGTCGAGATCCGCACCGTCGCTGTCGGAGCCACCGGCACCACCGCCGCAACCTACTGAAATCAGCGCTATCCCTACCAGCCATGTCCGTTGCATGGTCAGTGAGTGCCCGATGGCGGCGGGGGTGAGCAACGCGTGAGCGTCGGGGGGTGACGGCGAGCCGCGCTCAGCTCGCCGCAGCGGCTGGCTGGCTCTCGTCGTCCAGCGTGGCGCGGGGGCGCGTGAGCAAGTGGGGGAGCGCTTGTTCGAGGCGATCGAGCGTGATCACTTCGAGCGACAGGTCGGCGGGGATGTCGGCGCGGTTATCGGTGGGGACGAGCACGCGGCGCAGGCCGGCGCGTTCGGCGGCGAGCAGCTTGGCGCGGATGCCGCCGACGGGCAACACGTCGCCGGTCAGGGTGATTTCGCCGGTCAGCGCCAGATCGGCGGGCAAGGGTTCGTCGCGCAGGGCCGAAAGCAGGGCGGCGAAGATGGCGATGCCCGCGCTGGGGCCGTCTTTGGCGATGGCGCCTTCGGGGACGTGGAGGTGGAGATCGTCGCTCAGACGGCGCCGTTCGATGCCGTAGCGCTCGGGATCGATCTTGATGTGAGCCAGCGCGGCATTGACGGACTCGCGCATCACTTCGCCCAGGCGCCCCGTCGACCGCAACTCGCCGCTGCCCGGCATGCAGCCGACCTCGACGTAGAGGGTGGCACCCCCGGAAGCATCGACGGAGAGCCCCGTCGCCACACCGACGGGCAACGTTTCGGGGCGGGCGCGGCGCCGAAAGCGCTCGGGACCGAGCGCGGCGCGGATTTCCTCCCAGCTCAGTGCGCGCTCGTCAGTGGACGTGGCGGTCGCGCCGCGTTCGTGGGTTTCGAGCAGTTCGACGGCGCGTGCCCGAAACAGGGTCGATAACTTGCGCCCCAGATCGCGCACGCCGGCCTCGCGGGTGTAGCCCTCGATCAGGCGTTCCAGGAGCGAGTCCTCGACGCTGGGTGCAGCACTCAGTCCGCAGTCCTTCGCCATGCGTGCGAGCAGGTGCTGCCTGGCGATGGCGAGCTTCTCGGCCAGGGCGTAACCGCTCAGTTCGATGATCTCCAAGCGATCGCGCAGCGGCCCCGAAATGCGGCCCAGATCGTTGGCCGTGCAGAGGAACAGGACCTGCGACAGATCGTAGGGCACGCCCAGGTAGTGGTCGCGAAAGCCGTGGTTCTGCTCGGGATCGAGCACCTCGAGCAGTGCCGCACCCGGGCTGCGCCCGTCGTGGTAGGCCACCTTGTCGAGCTCGTCGAGCAGCATCACGCAGGCGGCGCTGCCTGATTCGGCCATGCCGCGCAGGATCCGTCCGGGAGCGGCAGCGACGAAGCTCAGGCGGTGGCCGCGCACCTCGCACTCGTCGTGCACGCCGCCCAGCGCCACGCGCGCCAGTGGACGGTTCAGAGCACTGGCGATCGAGCGCGCCAGCGAGGTCTTGCCCACGCCCGGGGGGCCCGCCAGACACAGCACCGTGCCTGCAGCACGTCCGCCCAGCGCCCGCACCGCGAAGTACTCGACGATACGCCGCTTGGCATCGTCGAGCCCGAAGTGATCGGCATCGAGCTGCCGTCGCAGATGCGCCAGTGACAGCTTCGGCGGCGGCTCCGAACACCAGGGCAGCTCCGCCATGAACTCCAGATGGCCGAGCCGCGTGCTGTAGTCGTGATCGGCCGTCTTCATGTTGCGGAGCATGCGCAGGCCCCGCTTGGCCGCCACGCGCGCGGCCTTGGGCAACCCCGCCTGCTGCAGCCGACGCTGCAGGTGAGCCACTTCTTCGACGTCGGTGTCGGACACGCCGGGCTCGTACACGTCGAGCCGGCGCTGCACGGCGATCACCTGCGACCAGATCTGCCGGCGCTGATCGTCGGTCAACGTCGGCTCACCCGCCAGCTGCTCGAGCTGCTTCTCCAGCTCGCAACTCTGCTCGTCCAACACCTGGTTCAGTGTCAGCTGCTGGGCTTGTTTGCGCAGGATCTCGTGCAGCGGCAGGTTGGAGCAGGCGCGTAGCTGCTCCGGATTCATGCACGCGCGGGCCAGCGCCAGCAGCGCTGCATCGAGCGCACCGTGCTCGGCGTCTTCGGGTAGCGGCGCGCCGCGATCGAGCGCGGCTAGCAGTCGGTGCGCCTCACTGACCACACTTTGCGGCGTGCTCTCGGTCATTCGCTCCCCTGGCATCAACGCGGCTCGGTAGGGGCTCTGCCCGCCGCTGGCCTTGGCGATGCGTTGGCGGCGCAGCCCGAGCAACGTCGCTTCCGTGGGGCTTGCTTGCAGCAGACTTGCCACCGTCACCCAGCGCGCCGCAGCCAACGACGGCAGCTCAGCCGGGGTGGTGATGCACAGCACGGCGAGCTGCTCGGGCGGCGCCTCGCTCAGACGCTGTAGACTCGCCGCGTCGATCACTGGCACTCGAAAACTGCGCGTTTCGCCGGGCAGCAGCACGTCGTTGACCAGGCCGACGAGCGGCAGATCGGTTTCGGGCAGATCAATCACAGTCGTCCTCCTCTTGGGGCCAGAGCGCGCGCAGGTCTAGCGGCTCTTGGTCGAGCTGGTGGCAGTAGCGCTCGTAGCGCAGGCAGGCTCCGTGAAACACGGGCAGCCGCCAGTGTTATCAGTTGTTCGAGACGTGGTCGCAGCGAGCCCTCGCCGCTGTCGAGGATGGCGCCCGCGACGGCAAACACCAGCTGATCGTAGTTGTCTCTTCTGCCCTGGCCGCCCTGGCTGCCCTGGCTGCCCTGGCTGTTCGGCACCCGGGTCTGGCCGATGCGCTGCGCGAGTTCACAGGCAGCGTCGAGGAGTTGTAGATCTTCGCGCTGCCACGGACCGGGGGGACGATAGCCCAACAGCCCCCTGTAACTCGGTTCGGCAGCGTCGGGCGTACCTGTTTGCATGCGGTCTAGCAGCGCCTGCTGACGCTGCCGGTAGCGGGCCAGGTCGTCCTTGCCGACCGAGCCGCTCTGTCGCAACCACGCCGCCGTCTCGGCCAGCGTGAGCTCGCCGCGTTCGAACGGCTCGCGCAGGGCGTCGTCGAAGTGCGATAGCAGGGTGGGAGTCGCGAACAGGTGCCGCCGGCGAGGTTCGTCTTGCAGCACGCCCAGCAGGGCTTGCCGGGGATCCGTTTGGCCCGAGGCCACCTCACGTTCGACCCAACACTGCAGAGCGACGCAGCGGAAGGTGGGAT
>QJWJ01000011.1 GCA_003235365.1 Deltaproteobacteria bacterium | reverse complement strand
GCGGCTGCCCGTCGAGCCAGCGGGCAGTGCTGACCGTGCAGGGTGTTGACGAGCAGAGAGGGCGATGAAGCGCGTGCTGCCCGGACCGAGGCCGAGGCGTCAGTCGCCGCGCGCGGCGCTCAAGCGAAGGAACCTGGCGTTGGTGACCAAGAAGTGCACGCGAGGAGGAGCGGTTCGAGCGATGCGGTCGAGTTCGGCGATGCGGGTTCGGCAGCGCGCGGAGAAAAGGCGTGAGTCGAAGGGCGTGGCGCGGAAACTGGGCAGAGTGAGAGCATCGTGTCCAACGGACGGCGTCGGTTGAACGGCACCAGTTCCACGCGAATTGGTGGTCTGCGGGACGTCTGGACGACCCAAACCATGCGGGATTGCGAGGCGGCGTTCGGCACCGTTTGCAACGAGCGGGATCGCCAAGCGGTGACATCTGGGCTCGGTTTGCAGCGGAGCAGATCGGAGCTGTGAGCTGGTCGACTCGGTCCCCAAACGCCAGGTGCCGTTGATTGGGACGGATCGAAGGCGCGAGCAATTGGCGGTCGTTCACGATTGAGCACGGTTGGCGGGAGACGGGCGTCGGCATCGCGAGCGGGACGAAGGCGTTGGGCGTTGGTCCGCCTGACCGTCGTGGATGAGGGCGGTGCGACGGATGGTCACGCGGGACGAGGGAAGGGGCGACAGCTCGAGCTTGGCTAGGCGAAGCGGAAGCGGTTGGGGTGCGAACCAGATTCGAGTCGACGAGAGAAAGGCGGTCGCAGGGTGAGGGCGATGTCGGTGCCAAGAGAACGAACCTGAACGGGCGGTTCGTCGCGCAGCGGTCCGAGCTGTGATGGCAAGAGCGGCTCTGCCCAACGACCCTGGGTTTAACCCGCGGGGCTTTACGGAACAAGGTTTCCGGATGCGACGCACTGAAATGAAAGCGGGCGGCGATCAGCCGCCCCCTGCAGGGGAGGCGTCAGCAAGGCGAGGCGCTGCCAGCCCCGCCGGGTTCAAACCCTTGTTGGGCAGCTCCCGTTGTCCGGTTCGGAGGGTGATCTACCCCGGCGGGTGACCAGGGGAAGTACGGCGTCAGGACAGGGTTGGACCAACTGCGGGGTTTCCACGACATTGTTTGGGAGCGCTACTGGTCAGGTTGGTTGGCGGCTGAAGAGAAGCCAAGCGCCAAAAACGAGCTCGAACAGGGCGCCATTCGAATAGAGCACGGTTTCGAGCGCAACGGGGTGTTGAGGAGAGGCGATGCTGACGGAGGCGAGGGCGATCATCGAGACGTAGGTCAAGACACCCCAGGCGGCGAGTGATCGCGGGACAAGCGCGGTTTTGAGGACTAGGTAGCAGAAGAGCGCGCCACCGATGCCGACGAAGACGAGCACCACATCGAGGGCCGCAGTACGGACAAACAGAAGCAGCGCCGCGAGTGCGGGTACGGATTCAGCGTGAGGCAGCGCATCGGTTGTGAGGAGCGCGAGAGCAACGAGGGCGAGGATGGTCGTTGCCGCACCGATGATGGCTTCCGAGACGCGAAGCAGCATCGCGAGACGGGCGAGCCCTTCGTCAACGGTCTTGAGGACGACGAAGAGTGAAGCGGCGATGACTATCACGCCAACATACATGGTGAGCGTGGCGAGGATACCAACTCTGAACAGCGTTTCGTGAGCGATGACGTTTCGTGCTGTCGCAGTGGCGTCACCTGCGACGACGAGTCTTGCATCGATGAACGAAGTGGTCAGCACGCCGACGACGATGACGAAAAGATACGCGGCGCCTGCGGCGCGAAGGTGCCAGGTGGCGGGGAAAGGGATGTTCCTTGCAGGTGTTTCGTTCAAGCGGCACCTCCTCTACCATCGCGGCGTACTGGTTGAATGCGGAGGGCCTAACACAACGCCGGGCGTTGTAGTGTCGAAGTCGAGTGCGAGGAAGGTGAGCGAGCTTGGCGACGCAGTTTGTGCGCTCGCTTTGGACGTCGAACCACCACGGAAGGATCAAAAGCAGACTGGTTGGGACTGAGATTTCCGCGGCGAGTAGGCTGATGCGCATGGTTTTCGCACAGACGCGGTGAGCGAGGTCGGCGCTCTGGTATACGTCGTTGGCCAATGGATGCGCGGTATTCTGCGATCCAGAGACCGTCACAGAGCCCTCGACTCGCGCCCCTTGGTCCGGGCGGGGCTCCGCTACGACGCAGTGCAAGCGACGCTGAAGCGCTGGAGTCTGCCCAACGACCCTGGGTTTAACCCGCGGGGCTTTGCGGAACAAGCTCTCCGGTTGCGAGGCCCAGAAGAAAACCGGGCGGCGATCAGCCGCCACCTGCAGGGGACGCTTCGGCAGGGCGAGGCGCTGCCAGCCCCGTCGGGTTCAAACCCTTGTTGGGCAGCAACTTGAGCCTAGACGAGCGATCGACTACCTACAATAAATCGCGAATTTCCTGTCGTCGACACCGCCGGCGCCTCCGATTGGAGTCCAACCATTGGGGACCACTGTCCCACGAGCGACCTTTCCCTGTGCGAGGCTCTCAGCCGATATCCACGGGAGGCGAGCCGCGAAGCACTCGGTGTATTGGTGCACAGGTGGCAGGGCTGCAGCGTGGGAAGTTGGAAGCATTTGTGCGGCGGCGCAGCCGGCAAAGAACGCGGCAGTAAGTGCAAGTACCTTGGACGTAGGGGTCATGAGCAGTGTGATAGTCGAGCAGCAGCGACGAGGACAATCGGGAACGACGTGCGCCAGCACGCGGAGCTGACAGCCGAGGGATAGTGGGCTAGTCTGCGCAGATTCGATGCGTCATCACTTCGGAGACTTTTTGGACCGCGACGGCGGTTACTGGACGGTGACGCCGAACCGTGAGCGACATCAGTACCGAATCGGTGATGTGCCAGCCGGCAGTCGGGAAATCACCATCATCACGATTGGGAAGGGGGACGAGCATTGGGCTCGCGCGGCGACGCTGCCGAACCTAGAAGAACTGACGCTGCATGAACCGACAAAGGAACAGCTGGGACTATGTGGTGAGTTGCCCGGAGTGCGTCGTCTTCGAATCACGCACGCGAGACCGAAGAACCTCGACTTCATCACGCAGATGACTGGAGTCGAGGAACTTGTGTTGGAGTACGTATCCGGTTTCAGCGATCTGTCACCGCTGCGAGAGCTTCGGCGTTTGCATGCGCTGCACGTGGAGAACCTGCGCCGCGTTTCGAGTTTCGGTGGTCTTTCGGGGCTGTCGAGTCTGAAGTACTTGTCGATCTACGGGACGTTGGATTGGAAGCAGCCAATCGAGGACTTCGAATTTCTTCGGGGAGTTTCAAACCTGGAAGTCCTTTCGATGTGGCAGGTGATCAACAAGGCGCCGTACCCGGCGCTACTTCCCGCGTTGTCGTTGAAGAAGCTGAAGAAGATCCGAGTACATGGAAGCTACTTGGCGGCTGAGGAGTATGCGCTGCTGGAGGAGGGGCTCGAGGGGGTGGAGGGTGCTCGGTGGGGGGCGTACCGGACGTGGGCGTCCTCCCAGGTCGACGTTCCGACAGATGACATTCGATCCCGCCTTCCGGAAGACGTCATTCGTTCGAACCATCCCGAAGTAACGCTGCGCTACGACGGGAGGCGGACAATCGACAATCCCGCGGATCTTTGGTTCGAGTTCACCGGGAAAGCCGCGGGGCGGGTGAAATGCGGAAGTCCTACGGCGGAAGGAAGATGTGCGGAGTACAGTGGGAAGTTTGCTGCCATGAAGGAACGGGCCCGGGAAGTCATCAATACGACGGTCTCCTCGACGTTGAAGGACTAGAGTGGTTGTCTGCCCAACGGCCCTGCCAATAACCTGCGGGCGCTTAGGGAACAAGGCTGCAGGTAGCTAAGGCCCCCGAAAAAGCAGCGGCGGCGATCAGCCGCCGCGTGCAGGGGGCGCTTCAGCAAGGCGAGGCGTTGAAGGCGACCGCCAGGTTCATTGGCTTGTTGGGCAGGTCGTGTAGGACGGCGTGTGGGTCACGCGAGGGCGGTGAAACGCGACCCGAGGTCAACGAGGGGAGGTTCCGTATGCTCTGACGTGTGGAACAACCTAGAAGAGCACTCGGCCACCAGCAGGAGGGCGAAGCGAACGTTGCTGGTGGCGCGGCGCTGTGG
>QJWJ01000102.1 GCA_003235365.1 Deltaproteobacteria bacterium | reverse complement strand
TGCTCAGTTGCGGCCGATCACGTGGTTCTTGGTTCACACGAGCGGCTACATCTACCCGGTGCTGATGCGGTTGAGCGGAGAATGGATCAACCTCACCGGCGCCAAGCCCATTTGTGTGTTGCGTCATCGGGGCGCGAAGACGGGCAAAGCGCGGCAGACACCTCTCGTTTACTTCACTCTGAAAGATGACGTGATTCTAGTGGCCTCCAACGGCGGCTCGAGGCGTCACCCGGGCTGGTATTACAACATCCGGACTCACCCCGAGGTGTCTCTGCGGGTCGGCAAGCGTGGCGGCGTGTATCGGGCGCGCGTCGCGAGCGAGCAGGAAAGAGATGCGATATGGCCTTTGGCGACGAGGTTCTACTCGGGATTTGCCGCGTACCAACGCTCGGCGGGCGATCGACGAATACCAGTGGTGATCTGCTCGCCTGTCAAACACTAGAGGTGGAGCGGCACGCGGCTCCTCGTGGTCGACGGCGCGATGGCCCCCCGATGGGGTGATTCGATACGAGGAAAACGACACTGACCAGTCCCCAGCGGCAGGTTGGGACGATAGAGCCTTTACACGGACCCCGACGATCCACTAGTCTTGACCCCACAGCAGCAGGTTTGTGAACGCATGCGACTGCGTGCCGGGATGCGCCGGGCCGTCTGAAGATGCTCGACGCAGCTGCAGCAGTCGTTGGCGGTCGCCCCCGGGGCGGCCCTGCTAACAGGGGGAGGGAGAGGATCGTATGAGGCGCACGCTCGCGTTCGCCGGATTTGTGCTCATCGCGTCGTTGTCGTGTCCGCACGACCTCTTCGCCATGTGCGGTGACGGGCAACTCGAGCAGAACGAGGAGTGCGATCCGGGCGGCGCGCTACACATCGACGGAAATCCCAATCTCGCGACCTGTACGACCGGGGCGGACTGCTTCTACGCGCTCAGTTGCTGCAAATTCAACTGTCAGTTCGTCGGGCAAGGCGCCCCCTGCTTCGATGGCAACGCGTGTACGACGAACGACGTCTGCGACAACGTCGGAGGGTGCAGCGCCGGCGCATCGGCCGCGGCGGGCACGCCCTGCGAAGATGGGCTGTACTGCACGACCGGCGATGTCTGTAACCCCAGTGGAACCTGTCTCCCGGGCCCGGGGGATCCTTGCTCCGGGATCGAGTGCGTGTCCGGCTGCAACGAGGGCAGCGATAACTGCGACATAGCGGTGGGCGCCGGCTGCACCGAAGACGGAAACCTTTGTACCGACGACGTGTGCGATGCTCAAGGGGATTGCACGCACCCCGACAACGCTGCGCCGTGCTCCGACGGAGTCTTCTGTAACGGTGCCGACAGTTGTGGCGGCGGGAGCTGCTCGGTGCATGCAGGGGATCCCTGCATAGGTGGAGGCCAGTGTGCCGACTCTTGCGACGAGGTCGCAGACACTTGCAACTTGGCCAATGGCACCCCGTGTGACGACGGGATGTTCTGTACCGTGGTGGACGCATGCGTTGCCGGTGCGTGCACGGGCAGCGGAGACCCGTGTTCCGGGGGCGAGGAGTGCTCGACGGTTTGCAACGAGGCCGCTGACGATTGCTTCGACGCGAACGGCACTCCGTGCGTCGACGATGGCAATCCGTGCACTGACGACTATTGCGATGGTGCGGGCGGCTGCGTTCATGTAGCGAACACCGCGCCCTGCGATGACGGCCTCGCGTGCACGAGCAACGATACCTGCGGCAACGGGGTCTGCATGGGCGCCCCGCCTTCCGAATGCGATGACGGCAACCCCTGTACCTTCGATATCTGCGAGGAACCGTCCGGAGAGTGCGTCAATCTCGAGGAGCCGAATCCTGTCTGTGTCGGCGGGGGCGTTGCGCAGCTGGTGATCTCGAATCGCGACGACGTCCAAGGACGCGACAAGCTGAAATGGCGCTGGAAGCAACCGATCGACGGCACTCCGCTGTTGCTCGAGGACGTCGGCGACCCGCTGGGAAGTACCACGTACGATCTGTGCGTCTACGACACGACGTGCCCCGAGCCGTGCCCGGACCCCGAGACGATGGGCATCGGCTCCCTGCGCGCCCATCTGAGCGTACCGCCGGGATCGCTTTGGCGGGATCTCAGCTCGAAAGGAAAGTTCATCTACCGCGATCGCGAGGCGCTTGCCGGGGTCTCGCTGATCAAGGTCAAGATGGGAAGCGAGCCGGGCCTCGGGGTAAAGGCTGCTAAGACGAATCTGGACCTCTATGCGGTGAACGATCTCGTGTTTTTCGAGATGCAGCCGCGGGTGGTAGTACAGCTCAGCAACTCGGATGGGCGCTGCTGGAACGCGGCCTTCGAGACCTCGGTGCGCAACAACCCGAGGAGTTTTCGCACACGCTTGACGAAAATCCTCGTGAACTAGAAATGACTCGCCGCATCGTGGAATTCGTGGGTTGACCGAGGGGTCCCACGAACTTAAGGTTCGATAAAGACCAATGGGAGGAGGGGAAATGAGAATGAAGCATCTAGCTCCTATCGCGCTCGTGGCGTTTGGCGTTTTCTTCGCGTCGACAGCGGTCGCGGGCACAAAGTACCAGACGAGCCTGGTTCCCAACGTCGCCGGCACACTGCCCGGCTTCGCCTCCAGCGGCGCCTCCATCAAGCTCGACGACAAGCTTGCGGTGAAAGGCAAGGTCAAGACGGTCGTCGACGCGGTCGGGGACCGCATAACGACCGACCCTGAGAATCCCCTCGACGACTACAAGGTCGAGATCGACCTGGCAGTGCCGGCGACTGCAGCTTCGGGAACGATCTCGATATCGTTCGACCTGAAGAACGGAAACGGCAAGTTCCAGGCCGACATCAGCGGCGATCCGGTGTTCGTGGGCACAAGCAGCGGTGACGGAGTGGCCGTCGAGGCCGTTCGGGTTCTCGACGCCAACGGTGCCGTCATCGGTGTCGGGGGCTTCTCGGTCAAGTAGCCCTCGGCCCCGCAGCGAGAGGAGTAGCCGTAGTGCCGGGGCCAGGTGGATCTCGAGAGGAGGACCGCCTTCGGCTCGCTGGCCACTGGCTCCTGCACGCTCTCGACCCTGCGTTACGGGACGCACTGATCGATCGTTTCCAGATCGAAGAAGTTCCGGCCGGCTCGTCGTTCCTAGAAGAAGGCCAGCCCAACTCGAGGCTGTTCGTCATCTTGAAGGGGGCGGTCAGCGTCAAGCTCCCCAAAGGAGCGCGCCGCGTGAGCGAGGTGAAGCTGGCGACGCTCAAGGCCGGCGACATCTTCGGTGAGTACTCTCTCTTCGATGGCGAGCCGGTTTCGGCAACCGTCTACGCCGCCGAGCCCACTCGCGTGGCAGCGCTCGCCAGGTCATCGCTCGATTCTTTCGTAGAGAGACACAACGAAGGGGGGCGCCGACTCTACGAGAGCATCGTGCGTGTCCTCGTCCGCCGCCTGCGCGCGAAGGATGCCGAGCTCGACATCGTGACGATCGGGTGAGCAGGCGGTGTGATGCGAGAACGATCGAGAAGCTGGAAAGCGGCAGCGGCGATTGCGGTGTCGATCGCTGGCGCGCTCGTGGCGTGGGCCGAAATCGGCGAGGTTCGATATGAGCAGAAGATCAGCCGCGAGTCGGGAAACTTCCACGGCGACGTTCAGTCCGGGGACAGCTTCGGCTTCGGCATAGAGGCTCTAGGAGACCTCGATGGCGACGGCACGCCGGACCTCGCGGTCGGCGCCCCGGGGGACAACGGCGAGAAGGGGGCGAACGAGGGGTCTTTCTACATCCTGTTCTTGGCGGCGGACGGAAGCGTTCGGTCGAGCCAGAAGTTCCTGCCCGGTACCGGCTCGGTGGCGGTGCCGAATTCAGAGCTCGGGATCGACCTTGCCAATCTCGGCGACATCGATGGCGACGGTGTCGTCGACCTGGCCGTCGGAGCGCCGCTGTACCATGAGAACAACGGGCCGAAGACCGGTACGGTGTGGATCGTCTTTCTCAATCCGGACGGGACGGCGAAAGACGTGGTGCGAGTCGACGAGGACGGCAGCGGCTTCGACGGCGACCTCGACAAAGAGGACTGGTTCGGCGACGGCGTAGCCGGGATCGGCGACCTGGACGGTGACGGTGTGCCGGACCTGGCCGTCGGAGCACCGGGCGACGATGACGGCGATGGAGCGGACAAGGGAGCAGTGTGGGTGTTGTTCCTCCGACGTGACGGTCGTGTCGATCGTTACCAGAAGATCAGTGCTCGTGCCGGGGGCTTCGGCGGCGGAATGGACCCGTACGAGGGCTTCGGCGCGGCGGTTGCATCGGTCGGCGATGTGGACGGAGACGGTGTCGCGGATCTCTCGGTCGGTGTCCCTTACGATGACTCGGGCGGCAGCGGGGTATGGACGTGGCCCGGCTCCGTTTGGATCCTGTTCATGAACCCTGACGGCACCGTCAAAGGCGAGAACAAGATCAGCAAGAGCAATAACATCCTCGACTCGAAGCTTCAGAGCGGCGACATGTTCGGTTGGGATGTCACGGGCATCGGAGACCTGGACCGCGACGGCGTGCCGGACATCGCGGTGGGCGCCCCGGGGGACGACGACGGGAACGGGGATGACAGAGGCGCATTTTACATCCTGTTCCTCAACGCCAACGGCTCCGCGAAGGAGGTGCGGAAGGTCAGCGATACGGCGGGGGGCTTCGAAGGCCAGCTGCACTCGGGGGATCGTTTCGGTGCCTCCGTCGCCGTGCTCGGCGACGTCGACGGCGATGGAGTCACCGAGATGGCTGCCGGCGCGCCGAAAGACGACGATGGGTCTGGAGACAACTCCGGCGCGGTGTGGACGTTGTTCCTGGAGGGATCGCCGATCGTGTGCGGGGACGCCGATTACGACGGCACAGTGACGTCTACGGATGCGTTGATGGCGCTCTACGCCGCCGTCGGCTCGCTGACGTGCGACGCCTGTGTGTGCGACGTCAACGGCTCGGGGGGTGTCACTGCGACGGATGCACAGGCCGTGCTTGCGGCGGCCGTAGGGCTACCGGTCGAGCTTGCGTGCCCCCCGTGCGGCGGATCTCAGTGAACGAAAAAACGGCGTAGCCCCCAACGTGCCGCCGGGCGAAACGGCGTGAGCCCCCAACGGAGCCACAGGAGCTTCCGGCTCATCTCGGCGCGGTAGTCCGCGAACGTGTGGCGTTGGTACTCGAGGATGGCTTGGCTTTCGGCCGTATCCATCCACGCCGTGTAGTAACGGGCATTACCCAGCATCTCGCGCGGCAGACCGATGCCGAGCGCATCCATCGCGGTAGACAGGAACTCATGTTGGGTGACACGGCAGCTCTCGCCGCCGCCTACGTTGAGTATTCTGCGATACGCTTTTGGTCGGCGAATCGCGTTGACCATGGCCAGGGCGACGTCGCGAGGATGAACGTATTCGAGCGGATTGTCCGGCGCGACGCCGAACAGCGTTCGCATCGTAGCCGCGTCGGCGCGGAGCCGACGTGCGTCCACTGCTACGCCGACTCGCAGCACGACCCAATCGAGGCTGCTCGACACGAGGCGTTGCTCCACCTCGATCTTGTGCGCGCTGTAGTTGTCGGTCGTGATCGTGGGCTCATCGGTGCGGTGGAGGCGCGGTGGGTGCGCGGGCAGGCCGTAAACCGTTACGGACGACGGATACACCAATACGGCGCGCGAAGATGATTGTTCCATCGTCTCGATCAACCGCGTCGTGGCGCCGACATTGATGCTGTGCGAGAGCTCGGCTGCGGTTTCCGTGACGGGCGGCAAGACGGCCGCCAGATGAATCACGCCGGCGAGTTCGCCGAGCACTGCGTCCGCGTCGAGGCTGCGGATGTCCCCCCAGGACGTGGCGTGCTCGAGGCCGAGTCGCCGTGCCGCGCGCCGGTTGCGCGGAGTGTCGAGGTCCGATGCGAGCACGATGAGGCCCTGTTTGCGCGCCTCGTGGATGACCATCTCGCCGAGGTTTCCGAACGCTCCGGTGACTAGCAGCCTACTCACGATCCGCAAAGCTCCGTTTCATGGTGCGTTCGAGTAGTCCCCCGAGTGGGGGAAAATGCCGCTTCAGCCTGCATGTGCCGAAGAATTTTGCCACCGCGGGGTTTACCGAGCCGGCAAGCCGTGCAACGGTCGAAGGAGCGCGCCAGTCGGCGCGCGCAAATCCACGAGGGGAGGTTCCGATGCGACTTCTTGCGCTCTCCGCCGTCTTTTGTCTTTTGCTGTCGAGCCCGGCCGGCGCCGTCATCGGCGATTGCGGTCAGCCACGTAGCGACGGCGACGGTCCCACCGTCGCCGATGCGTTGCACATTTTGAGCGCCGCTCTTCACGGTCGCGACTGCCCAACGGCCATATGCGATGTCGACGAGGACTGTAGCGTGACACCGCGCGACGCACTCCGGACGTTCCGATACGCGATTCAACTCGACGATGCGCTCTCGTGCGACGCTTCCTGTCCGGATGCGCCCCCGAGCTGCGGGGACACCGAGGCACCGACCTGCGCGGGCGTATGCCCCGACGGCTACGAGTGCCGTCCTCACGACCGCGAGCCCCAGGTGCCGATCTGCCACATTCCGCCAGGGAACCCGGACGAAGAGCACACGATTCTGGTGGGAGCGTCCGCCGTGCCTGCCCACCTCGATCATGGGGACTACCTCGGCGAGTGCGGTGAGGGTGGGTGCGATGAGGGCAGTCGCTGCGCCGGAGACGACGACAGCAGCGCCGCCGGGGACACCACGCTGCTTACATTGTCGCGAGACGTAGAGTGGTGGTGGAGCCCGGAAGCCCGACAAGAGTGCCGCTGCGATTTGATCGACGAGCCCACGAGTACGACCTCGACGACCAGCACGACCGTGACTTCGACGACGCTCGAGGTCACCACCACGACCCTGCCGGGAGGAGACGCAGACAACGACGGGATCGGCGACGCAAACGATCCCTGCCTCGGCGATGCGAGAAATCTCTGTGTCGGGACCGTTGCCACCGATGCGACCTCCGGTAACGAGATCCGCTTGAACGCCGGCGTGGCGGATGCGGCCTGCGCCGGCATGAAGGTGGACTGTACGGGTGCGACCTGGAACGCCGATTTCGGTTACAACCAGGAAGGCTCGGCTCTCGACTGCACCACGGAAGGCGGTTGTCCTATCGCCGGCGTGTCGGATCTGTTCGGTTGCACCGACGAGGCGACGCAAGACCTCTTCCGCTGCGAGCACTGGGACCCGCCGGCACTGCCCGATCTCGGCTACAGCTTCGACGTGCCGGACGGCAGCTACGTGGTGAACCTGTTCTTCGCCAACATATATCCGGCGACCGCCACAGTCGGGTCGCGAGTGATGGACATCATCATCGAGGACGAGATGGCCCACTCGGGCTTCGACCAGATCGCCGCATCGGGTGCGACGCAGACCGCCGTGGTCCGTTCGGCCATCGTCGAGGTAGACGACGGCAACGGTCTGCAGATCGTGCTCGACCACGTCATTGAGAACCCGACGATCAAGGCGATCGAGGTTCTGACGGTGACGGCGCCCTGAGGAGCGCCGTCACCCGCCCCGGAAGACGCAAGAAGCTACGCTTTCAATCGAAGCGTGCAGGTTCGCTCGACGAGCGCCTGCACGCTTTCGATCGACTCGCGTCTCGCATAGAGGCGGCCGTACACCTCCACCGAAGCCATCCGCGCGACAAGGAGTCGCGGCAGGCTCTCCGGGAGCCGGCGGCATCGGTCCGAGGTCAGCCCCGTCATCTCTTGCCAAATGCCGTCGACGAACATGTCGCCGGTGACATCGAGCTCGCTCAGCCCGTGAACGGGGAAGGCCTGCTTTCGCCTCCGAGCGAGGTCGGGTGGCAGAAGCCGGTCGGCAAGTCTACGGACGAGATACTTGTCGACCAGAAAAGGATGAGTCCTACTGCCGCGCCGCAGCGACCAACGCACCTTGAATCGCACCGGCAGACTGGCCGCGAACGTCAGCAGCGACTCGTCGAGGAAAGGAAAGCGCGACTCGATGGAGTGCATCATGCCCATACGGTCGTTGCGCCAGAGCAAGGCCTGAAGCGTGGAGTCGATCAGTCGCAGAGAGATGACGTGCCGAGCACGCGCTCGGCGGTCGGGCAGAAAGGAGAACGCTGACTCGTAGGATCGCTCGCGCTCGCTTTCGTCCTGTCGCCAGAACAAGTCACGAAGGGCGGCTCGCTCGCGCTCCCGCGAACGTCGTGCGGGCAGCGTCGACCATCGGACGGAGGCCATTTTTCGCTCGAGAAAGTCGAGCGGCGCGTGAAGGAGGGGCTCGATCCAGGACCGGCGGGCGTCGATCCAGTAGCCGATGAAGAGCTCGTCCGCCCCTTCGCCGGTGAGCTCCGCCTTGTCGCCTCCGCGCCGTGCCAGCGCGGCGAGATTGCCGAAAGGAAGAGAGTGTTGGTTCACGACGATCGGGTTCTCGTAGAACCAGGTCGTCTTGACCCAATCGCGGAGAAAGTCGTGAGGCTCGAAGGAGTAGACGTCCATCGAGGCGTCGAGATGGGCTGCGAGCCGACGCGCGGCGTCGATCTCGCTGTGCCTTCCCACCACGTTCACGGAGAAGAGGCGCGGGTTTTTCCCCGCTCTCCTGGCGCTCGCCGCGATCAGGGAGGAGTCGACACCGCCGCTGACGAAGGCGCCGACCGGCGCGTCGGCGATGAGCATCGACCGAACGCTCTCGTCGAAGCGCCTGGCAAACTCGTCGAGGACGCGGTCGTCCGGCATCGCGTCGATCTCGCGGTACAAGTCCCGGTCGACGAGATCGACCGTGTTGAAGTAGCGCTCCGTGCTCACGCGTCCGGCGCCGTCGATCTCGACGTAGGAGCCGGGCTCGACCTGCGTGACACCGACGAAGGCGGTCACGTTCCTCGATCGCTCCAGGGTGTGGAAGACCGCCTCCGCCAGCGCGTGCGAGGCCGGAACGAGATCGAGGACGCTGCGTAACGCCTTGAGCTCGGAGGCAAAGTAGAGGTCGCCGTGAAAGATCCCGTGGAAGAGGGGCTTGATGCCGACGCGGTCGCGCGCGAGAACGACGCGCTGTTCGTGATGATCGACGAACGCAAACGCGAACATCCCGCGGATTCGCTCGAGCGTCTCCCGCACGCCGTGGTGAATCAGCGAGTGGAAGAGCACTTCAGTGTCGGTGCCCGAGTGAAACTCGACATGATGATCCGTCTCGAGCTCGCTCCGCAGCGTCTGGAAATTGTAGATCTCGCCGTTATAAACGAGCGAATATCGCTCGTTGCGAAACGGCTGGTTCCCCCGCTCGGACAGGTCGAGGAGGGCGAGCCGGGTGTGGGCGAGCCCGATCCTTCCGGCGACGTGAACCGAGGTGTTGTCCGGCCCCCGATGTCGGAGTGCCACCGCCATCTTGTCGAGGTCGGCGAAGCCCACCCCCTCGCGTCCCGCGGCTCTGAAGACCCCGCATACCCCGCACATGCTCCCCGCAACCTCCCGCCGCCCTGTGCCGCTTAGGAGTTGTTGTTCTCGATGTCGCGCCGGTGCTCCTCGCGGCGCTGTTCGAGGATTCGCAGATACTCGTCGGGATGACGGTCACGCATTTCACTACGCGAAATGCGTCCGGTGAGCCACGCCCAGCTCATCGGGAAGACGTCCGGTCGAAGGTGCACGTGATACATGTGCCAGATGATGATCGCCAGGAAAGCGAGAGTGGCTTCGAAGCCGTGAATGATCCGGCAAACCTCGAACGTCCACAATGGGGCCCAGCCCAAGAACCAGTCGGGCCGCCAGAGGATGGTTCCCGTGACGATCATCACGAGGTTGCCCCAGAGCACGGCGCCGTACTCGAGCTTCTCTACGAGGCCGTAGTGCCCCATTGCGGGCCGACGCTTGGCGGCGCCCAGGCTGAACAGGAGGTCGTGGGCGAAGTCCTTCATATCCTGCCAGCCGATCAGCATTCGCCGGAACCACCGGCGCGCCCCCGGCACCATCGCCAGGATGGCGAGATGCCAGACGGACAAACCGATGAGCGCCAGCGCCGCGACGCGATGTAGCTTGCTGCGCAGCCGGAACCCGCCTTCGATGCCGAGCAGGGCGTGCATCCACTCGCTGTCGTGCAAGAAGACGGGCAAGCCGGTGACCACGAGCAAGAGGAACGACAGCAAAAGAACGCCGTGCTGCAAGCGCGCGGTGTAGCCCATTCGCTCGAAGGTCTCGCTGGGCGAGACGAGGAGGTCTTCATCGTGCCATTCGACGGGGTCGACGTGATCCGTTTCCGGGGGACCCCATCTCATTCGTATGCGGAAACGCCCGAACAGGTCGACGAGAACGAAGACGGCGAACGCCCCGATCAGGCCGACGACGAGCGCCGTGTAGACTTGCCGGACCAGCCAGGGAATGAAGTTCGAGTCGCGATCGACGAGCGAATGGACGGGGATTCGTGCAAAAGCTGCGCTGGCCCGGGCGTGACATCGGCCGCAGGTCTTGTCGAGGTTGTCAGGATTGACACTCGATCGCGAGTCGGCAGAGGGGAAAATGTTGTGAAATCCGTGACACGATGCGCAGTTGGCCGACTGCTTTTCCCCGTACTCGCTCGCAATGCCGTGGTAAGACCGTCCCCACGAAAGCGAGCGTGATGCCATAAACCCGTAGCGGTTGGCCAATTGGTCGTCGGCGTGGCAGCGGGCGCACGTCTCGGCGACGAGGCTGGACGACACACTGGAGTCCGCCAAGGCGGGGTCCCGGACGGCATGCTCGCGGTGGCAGTCGTTGCACACCGGCACATCTTCGCCACCTTTCACGAAGGCCGCGCCATGAACGCCTTCGAGGTAGCTGTCGAGGATCCCTGCGTGGCACGAGCCGCAAGTCTCGGGGAGGTTCCGGCGCGAGGTCGGCGCGTCCTCTTCGTCGGGCGGACGTACGTCGTGAGACCCGTGACAGGACGCGCAGGTGGCCGAAACAATTAGGCCGTCTTTTCGGAGTGCCTCTCCGTGCACGCTCTTTTCGTACTCGGATGCTTTTTCACCGGCGGGGGCTGGGTGGTCGGCGGGCGGGTTCGGCCTGTGGCACGACTCGCACGTGCTCGGAATGTTCAGCGGATAGACAGTCGAGTGGTGATCCTTGGCGTCACGAATGTCGTGCGAGCCGTGACAATCGGCGCAGCCCGCCGCGACCGTCGCGTTCTCGATGTCGTGAGCGTGGACGCTCTCTTGCCACTCCTCGGCGCTGTCCTCGTGGCAATCGGCGCAAGGGACGGGCTTCAATGGGCTGTCGTGATCCTCGCCGGACTCGGCGTCGTAGGTTTCGAGGTCGGCATGACAGTCGACGCAGGTGACGTCCACGTGCGGCGCGTCGACCTTCTGGCCGCTCTCGCTCCGGGTTCGGGCGGTCTCGATCTCGTGACACTCGAGGCAGCTCTCGTCCGAGGGGGGCTCGACCTCTTCCGACGGATCCGAGGCGCGCGCTGGTACTGCCAGCAATAGAACGGCCGCTGCGAATGCCAGGCATCCTCCTCTGACCGCCCCGAGCACGCGCGCAGTGTAGCTGATGGCCAGGAACGGACAACGCGCGGCGGTTGGAAAGTTGATCGAGGCGGCGCCTTCCCTTAAAGCCCCTGCCCATGAACCGACTCGATGGAAAAGTGGCCATCGTCACGGGCGGCGCCTCCGGCATCGGCTTGGCGACTGCCCGGCGCTTTCTCGACAGCGGAGCCAGAGTGGTCGTCGGCGACGTCCAAGCGCCCCCGCCCGACATGACGAAAGCCGGCGTTGCCTTTCTCGCGACCGACGTTCGCGACCCCGCCCAGGTGGATGCTCTGGTCCGTATGACGATCGAGCGCTACGACCGGCTGGACGTCGTCTTCAACAACGCAGGCATAGAGTTTCATGGCCCGCTAGCGGCGACGGATCCAGCTGACCACCGCCGGATGGTCGACATCAACCTGAACGGCGCCTATTTCGTTCTGCAGTCGGCGGTGAGAGCGATGCTGACGAACCCGGGCCCCGGCCGGGGGTCGATCATCAACACCGCATCGGTAGCGGGTCTCACGGGATGCCCCGGCATGTCGACCTACAACGCAACGAAGGCTGCGGTCGTGATGCTGACGAAGAACGCATCCCTGGAGTACGGGCCTTTCGGCATCCGGGTCAACGCAGTATGCCCGGGCATCATCCGCACCCCGATGGCGCTCTTGGCCGTCGGCGACGACAATGCCTACCTCGATGAGATCGGTCGCAAGGTCCATCCCCTCGGGCGGCTCGGAGAGCCCGACGAGGTGGCCAAGCTGGTGACGTTTCTCGCGAGCGATGACGCGTCATTCATCAGCGGGACAGCGATCCCGATCGACGGTGCAATGACGGCCGGCTTCTCTGCGACGCCGGGCTGGGATCCGAGCGACGCGGGGAACGGCTGAGACCCCCCTGCCGAGGCATGCCGGGAGCCTCCCGTATTGACACGGGGGCGGCCCGCACCGCACAGTCGAACGAGCGCCGCGCGCAAGGGGGACGCAACGGTTGGCCGTCGATTTCCACAGCTCTGCCGAGCGATCGGCTCCTGCATCCGAGCCAGGGGCGGGCCGCCGTTCGCGCAAGACCCCAAACTTCCGACGTGGCGACGGCGAGACCCGCGACGTCGCTCGGATCGCACGTGCGCTTCGCGTCGGCTCCGGCCACGTGGTCGTGATCGCGCGCGACGTCGAAAGAGCCGAGAATCTGGTCGAGTCAGCGATCGTGCTCGCCGAGCCGTATCGAGTGCTGCGTGTCTCGGCGACGACGGACGGGATGGCGGTCCTGGCCAGCGATCTTCTCGCATTCGCGGCGGAAAGCGGCCCGGACGTCAGACGAGCGCGCGACAAGGTGTCGTCTCCGGTCGGCGGCTTGATGGCCGAGGCGCGGGCGGTGGGAAGGCCGGTCGTCGTCGTCGTGGCCGATGCGGACCTCGCCAGTATCAAGCGTCTCGAGTCACTGCGGATCCAGCTGGATTCCGCCCCCGGTGCCATCGAGATCGTGAGAATGATTCTGATTGGCTGCCCCGTGCTGTCGCGCATTCTCGACCTGCCGTCAGCACGGGGGCTTAGCTCACGGGTCGGTCTACAGGTGCGGGTCGTCGAGCCCGACGAGCGCCGCCGACGTCGCAAATCTCCTCCTGCTCGGCTCTGGCGCTCCTAGCAGCCTGCACAAAACGGCCGTTCAGCAGCCTCCTAGCTGAGGTCAGTCGAGACGCAGCCCCCCGTTCGCCTGGAAAACCTCTCCCGTCGTGTACGGAAACAGCAGTGGGTCCGCGATTGCGGCAACGGTCCGAGCGATTTCCACCGGCTCGCAGACGCGACCCGTGAGGGTGGCGCGCGCCATGAGATCGATCCCTTCTTT
>QJWJ01000416.1 GCA_003235365.1 Deltaproteobacteria bacterium | reverse complement strand
TGAAATTAAGAATCTAATTCTGATTGCGGATGGGCCGTAGAGTGTTCCAAATTGTACTAAATTGCTCGTTCAATCGTGCCCTGGTACACTCGCGTCTTGGCACACGATCCCCTGCCCCCGGGCACGGTCCTTTCGCGGCGCTACCGCCTGCTCGAGCCGCTCGGAGCGGGAGGGAGCTCGGTGGCCTGGCGCGCCGGAGATCTCGTGCTCGGGCGCACGGTGGCCCTCAAGCTGATCAACAACCCCAGCTGGGCGGGGCGCCTGCACGCCGAATTCAGTGCCGTGCAAGGCTTGGTTCACCCGAACCTGGTGCGGGCACTCGACTACGAGGTCGACATCGAGCGAGGGGACGCGCTCGAGTTTCTCGTTTACGAGGTCGTATCGGGTCAGACCCTCGAACGCTACGCGAGGCAGCTGAGCTGGTCCGAACTGCAGCCAGTGATCGCCGACATTCTGGCGGGGCTCGGCTTTCTCCACGCACTGGGCGTCGCGCACGGCGACGTGAAGGCCAACAACGTGCTCGTCACCGACGACGGTCGCGGCGTCCTGATTGATTTCGGCTGTGCACGGCGTTTCGGGCCGACGTTTGGCGCGATCGCTGGGACGGCGGGCTACATCCCACCGGAGCTCGCAGCAGGGGGGAAGATCGATGGGCGCAACGATCTATTTGCATTGGGAGTCACCGTCGAGCGGTTGCTTCCCCAGTTGAAGACGCCGCCCGACGGGAGAATGCTCCGACTACTGCGTCGGTTGTGCGCGCGGGACGTTGCCCAGCGCCCCGCCACGGTCGCCGAGGTCCTCGAATTGTTCGATGACTCGCGTGCCGTTCAGCTCGCACCCGCCGGGCGTTCCGCTCGGCTGCTCGGGCGCGACACTGAGCTCGAGTCCTTCGAGCGCGAACTGAACGATTGGCTTCATCGCGGCGCCCGGCCCGTATCGCGCCTCCTTTGGGGCCCGTCGGGGATTGGCAAGTCGCGCTTGCTGCAGCAGTTGAAGTGGACTGCCCAGAGCAGGGTGCGAGTGGTCGAGGGCTCTTCGGCCTTGGCCGAGTGGTCGAGGGCTCTTCGGCCTTGGCCGAACCCGTCAAAGAGATGGTTTGTCGCGAAAGTGGCCAGCGAATCGCCAGTCTGGAGCAAATGATCGAATCGCTGGAGGCGGTCGCGTTGCGTGGGCGCTGTCTGTTCTTGCTCGACGATGTCCACGACCTCGATTCCGAGCAGGCGCAGTGGTTTGCCGCGTTGCTGCGGAGTGCTCAGGTCGGCAAAGCGGTCGGAGTGCTGGCCACGAGCCGGGTCCCCCTCGAGCTCGGCGGTGATCGATTGAGTTGCAACGAGTTGCAACCACTGTCGTTCGATGACGTCCAGGGCTGGTGCGTCGCAGCTGGTCAAGAGTCGAGCGTGCCGACAGTGTTCCAGCAGAGCGCGGGCTATCCGGGTGAGGTGGAAGCGATGCTGTCGCGTCGCGCGAGCGCGTTCGATCCGACGACGCTTGCGTCACTGAGCGATCGGCAACAGACGGTGTTGGCCCGTTTGGTGGTCGATGATGGACGGAGCCCAGCGCTTGCCGTTTCCGACGCGACTGTGATGGCCGAGCTGTTTGCTCGGGGCTGGGTCCGGGCACGCGGTGACGGGTTCGAACTGCTCCACGAGGGACAGCGGCGACGACTCGAGGCGCTGCTACCACCGGAGTTGATCGCCGCCGAACACGCCGAGCGCATGCGCTTGCTCGATCAGGAGGTAGGCTCGAATGACGGCGAGGGGCGGCGCGCGGCACGGCGCGCCGTGCACCAACTCGGCGCCGGAGATCTGGTGGGGGCCGAACGCGCGCTGTTGCGGCGCGATCGCGAGGAAGTGGGGTGGCAAGTCCTGAGTGAACGACTCGTTCTGCGCTCGGGCGACAGTGCCGTGCTGGTCGAGTGCGCGCGAGTGTTTCAGCTCAGTGGCGATCTGGATCGAGCGCTGGGGGCGAGTGCCCGGGCGTTGCGCCTCGCCTTGACGTCGGCGCAACGGGGGGCCGCGCGCATCGAAGGTGCTCGCGTGCTGCTCCGATTGGGCAGACCGGCGCGGGCGGTGCACGCCTTGCAGCACGACTTCGACGAGCCGAGCGCGGCGGCGTCGGCGAACCTGGTGCGAGCTCGAGCGTACATCCAGTTGGGTGATTACGAACGGGCGTTGGCATTGACCGCCGATGAGCGACCCTTGCCCCCGGAACAGCAACTCCTACGGCGCGAGGTGCGGGGGACTGCGTTGGTCTATGGCGGCGACGCGGAGCAAGGATTGCAGTTGCTCGAAAGCTTGGCGTCGGAACTGACTTCGCTGCGACGACATCGCGACCGCGCTCGCGTCGAAAGCTTGATCGCGATTGGAGCATTTCGACAAGGAGACCTTTCTCGTGCGCGCGCCGGTTATTCGCAGTCGCTTGCCCTCGCCAAAGAGCAAGGCATGCCCGATCTGTTGGCGAGCGCCGCGTTGAACTGGGCGACCCTGTGCCAGCAGCTGGGCGACTGGGGAGCGGCTCTCGAAGGCTACGAACGAGCGTTGCGGCTGGCATTGGCCCTCGGCCGCACGAGCACCGAGCAGCGGGCAGCGTTCAATCTCGGCAATCTGTTCGTGCAGATCGGGGCGTTCGAGCGCGCCGAAGAACAGTTGGACCGCGCTCAGCGCAGCGCCGAGGCAGCCCACAACGACCCCGTGCTCGCTGCCGTGGCCCAGGTCCGTGGCGAACTGTTGGGGTTGCAGGGGCGAATCGACGACGCTCGCGCCGCTTTTGCTGAAGCGGAGCTGCACTTGAAAGGTACTGCCGCGTCGCGCGAGCTTTTGGAGCTTCGCGTGCAGCGCTTGCTGGTCGAGGCACGCGTGGACGCCGGCTCCGACGTCGTGGCAACTTTGGAGCGCGAGCTTCAGTGGTCGAGCGAGCTGGCGCCCGACCTCGACGCGTGGATATCGATCGCGCTGTGCCGATCTTGCCTGCTCCGTGGTGATGGTGCGTCCGCGTTGGCATCGGCGCGTCGCGCTCACGCGGCTGCCCAGCGGGCCGACGCCCCTCAATGGACTGCGGCGTGCGACGCGTTGCTCTGCGAGGTTTACGAGCGGCTTGGCGACGCTGGCGCGGCCCGCGCCCATCGGACTGCGGCGCTGGCCGGGTATGGCAAGCTCGCAGCCAGTCTACCGAGCGCCCACGCGGACGTGTTCTGGTCACACCCGGACCGACGCCGGCTGCCCCGGCACACGTCAAAGCCACCGGATGTATCGGCGACGAGTGACGAACGGCCGCGGCTGTTGCGTTTTCTGGCCATCAACCGACGCATCAATTCACGCCTCGACGTCAGTGAGGTCCTCGAGGCGGCGCTCGACGCGGCGATCGAGTTGACTCACGCCGAACGCGGCTTCGTGCTGTTGCAACCTCCTGGCGACGCCGTACAGATCCGTGCGCGGCGCCGCATCGACGCGCAGGGTGATCGGCACGATGAAGCAGACTTCAGTCGCAGCATTGCCGAGCGCGTGCTGGCTACGGAGACGCCGGTCATCACCGTCGACGCCCAATCCGACACGCGATTCTACGGCGAGGTGTCGGTGGCGGCGTTGGCCCTGAAATCGGTGGCCTGTGTTCCGTTTCGCTCGCAGCGCGGGATCCGCGGTGCCTTGTACGTCGACAATCGGCTGACGGCTGGGCGCTTCTCTGCGGCAGACAGTGAACTGCTGCTCGCCTTCGGCGACCAGGTCGCGATCGCCTTGGACAACGCCGAGCTGCATACCGAGCTCCAAGAGAAACAGAAGCAACTGGAGGCGGCCAAGCATCAACTCGAGCGTGTGGTGCGTTCGCAAGAGCGGGACATCGAGCGGCTCGAGCTGCGGCTCGATCACCAACAAGCGGCGTTGGAAAGCCGATTCGACTACAGCCAAATCAAGGGGCGCGGGCCGGCCATGCGCAGAGTATTCGCCCTGCTCGACCGCGTCATCGACACTGACGTTCCAGTGCTCATCGGTGGCGAAAGCGGTACGGGCAAGGAGCTCGTTGCGAGGGCCATTCACTTCCAGAGCCCGCGCAAGCGTTCGCCGTTCATCGCGATCAACTGCGGCGCACTGCCCGAGCAATTGCTCGAAAGCGAGCTGTTCGGCCACAAGAAGGGGGCGTTCAGCGGCGCCACTCAGGACAAGGTCGGGCTGTTGGTCGCCGCAGCGGACGGTACGGTCCTGCTCGACGAAATCGGCGAGCTGCCGTTCCCGCTTCAGGTCAAGCTGTTGCGGGCGCTGCAAGAGCGCGAAGTGCTTCCGTTGGGAGCCACTCGTCCAGTGCCCATCGCTGCGCGCATCCTGAGCGCTACCCATCGCGACCTCGTTGCCGAAACGGAGCGAGGCCGATTTCGCGAAGATCTGTACTTCCGTTTGGCGGTGATCAGCGTCGAGCTACCGGCGCTCCGCGACCGCGGCGACGATCTACCGGAGCTGGTTGCCGCCCTGCTCGAACGCGCTGCCGCTGAACTCAAGCGCCCCATCCCTCAACTGACGCGCGGGGCGATGGCCGCGCTGAGCGCCCACCGCTGGCCCGGCAACGTGCGCGAATTGCAGAACGTGCTCACCAAGGCGATGTTGCTTTGCGACGGCACGATCACCGTCGAGCACTTGCAGCTTTCGCCGAACCGTGCTCGGGCTCCGCGCGCCAAGACCCGCGCGCAGTACGAGCAGACGGAGGCTGATCGCATTTTGGAAGCCCTGCGCGCGACGCGCTGGAACGTCGCGCGGGTGTCCAAGGACCTCGGCATCCCGCGCAATACCTTGTACCGCAAACTCGCGAAGTACGGCTTGCAGCGGCCAGAGACGTAACCAGGCAGAGCCCGCTGTGACCGATGGCGTTCCCGTGCTGGCGCCTACCGGCACCTCGCGCCCGACCCGTGTCGGTGCGGGGACGCCACTCGTTCCGCCGCTTCAGCCGCGCTGGCGACGTCGATTCAGGAACGCCGCACCGAGGGCCGCAGCAAGCAGTCCTGCGAAGGATGCGCCGCCCGCGGAGTGTCCCGCAGTGACGCAGCCGCAACCGCCGTCGTCCGAGGAATCATCGGTGCTAGAGGTTGGCATTGCGGTGCCGGTGCCCGTCGGAGCGGGTCCTGTGGCACTGGCGGTCGGGCCCGGTGCCGCGGGGCCAGTGCCCGTTGGGGTTGGTGTGGTCGGAGCAGGACTGGAGTCGCTGGGTGCCGGGTTACCCGTGTTGACCGTCGTCGGCGTCCCGGGCGCACTGATGCCACCGGTGCCGCCGGTGCTTGGCGGCATGTTGGTCGGAATCGCCGGGCCTGGGCCTGCACCCGTTGCACCCGTGGCGCCGGTGCCACCCGCGCCCGTGCTTCCAGTGGGGCCGGCCGCGCCGCCCATCCCGATCGTTCCGCCCGTGCCGCTGGCGCCACCCATGCCACTGGCGCCACCCATGCCGCCCTCGCCCCCGACGACCGTATCAGCAATGCCGCACGCGCCGCTCGGCTGATCGAGCCCCAGGAAGCTGACGACCGGTCCTGCGAGATTCTGCCCGGTCAGATCGTGTGCCTGACCTGCCTTGACGTTGGTCTGCAGTCGGACGTTGCCATCGGCATCCTTGTACTCCGTCCGCTCCCAGCCGCTGGGCGCGCCCTCGCCCGGCATCCCGTCGCCGAGCCCGCCGAGGTTCTGAAACTGCGCGGCGACAGCCGGCAGCCAGCCCTGAAAGTTGTACTCGTCGGAGCCGCCCACCCACTGCTGAGCGCACGGGTACTTGCCGTCCCAAGCAAACGCGTCACGCGCGATGTCGCCCCAGTATTGACCGTCGCTGCTTGGCGGGCTCGAGCCGCAGCGGGTGCACGTCGTGTCACCTGTAGGCCAACCGCCGGCGGTGAAACCGGGCATGGCTGAGCCGCCCTTGAAGACGTCGGGGTAGATGGCCAGCAGCGTGTTGGTCATGCAACCGCCTGACGAGAAGCCTGCGGCAAACACGCGATCCGCATTGCCGCCTTTTTCGTCGATGACGTACTTGACCATGTCGACGATGGCCGCCGGGTCGCCCGAGCGCGACGCACTCGATTCGAAGCACTGCTTTCCGGCGTCGGGTGCGATGATGTAGAACCCGTGCTGGTCAGCGTAGGAGTCGAACCATCCGTGTGCGCTGCCGGAGTTTCCGGTGCAGTAGTGGAGAGCGACGAGAATCGCGGGTGACTCGGCCAAGGTGTCGGGCGTGTACAGGTCGCCCTGCAGCGACGCGCCGAAGGCGGCGCCGTTTTCCCAACTGCCCGCCCACGCTCCGGAGGCGTGCAGCAGGGCAACGTTCACGGTTAACGCGGAAGCAGCGTAGTGTCGAAATCGGAGCATGATTGTTGGAGCCTAGGTAGGGGAGGAAGAAGGCGGACCTTCTACCACCTGAAGTGGCCTTCGCAAAGCGCGAGGCCTCTCGCTTCCGTCGTCACGCGGGGGGTTATCTACAAATGTGAACGCTAACATCAGCGGACGAACACGCGCTGGGGCGTGTTGGCTGCGCGGCGCGAGACCTCAGGATTGAAGCGGAGTCTTCCAACCAAGGTGCGATACATTGGTGCGGATTGTATCCTTCACGAGGGCGCGTATCGCCTCTGCGTTCCCCCAGTCGCAGCCGACACGAGCCTTGCCGTTGCACCCGCTCGCGAGCCGCACGCCAGAACGCCAACCAGAACGGCGGCTTGCTTGTTCGCTCAGGCCTGTTGCGACAGTCAGGCCTGTTGTGTCAGGGCCGGCAGGTGGCGTCGGTGGGAGAGCTCAGAACTCGAGCTGCCCCGAGAAGCTCGAAGGCGCACTCGGCCTGCCGGGGCAGCTCAGCCAGTCACTGATGCCTTGCAGCTCGAAGACGCGCGTATCATCGGCGGTGAAGGTGATGGTGCCACTGCCGACGCATGCCGCCTGAGGTGATCCGTCGTCCATCGTGAACATCAAAACGGCGTCCTCGATCTGATGCACCAGCCCTTGGGGAGTGGAGACCCCGCCGTCGTCCACCTGGAATGCATACAAGTCGACGTCAGGCGAGCCCTCGAAGCGCATTCGGTGATGACACGGCGCGCCCGTGACGCCTTCGTAGCAGCCGATCAGCGAAGTGCTGGCGGTGTCGGGGTCCAGACCGCTGACCGTCGTTTCCATGTCGAGCAGCGTGGTGTCCGCAAGGACGTAGCTCAGCGAGCCGCTGCCACCGTCGTCGGGGCAACGCGCGAGTTCCGTGATGCTCTGAAAGTCGAAGGCGCCGAGGTCGTCTTCTTCGTCATGCTCTAGCCAGGTGAAGGTCGAGCCTTCCCCGGGGCAATACCAAGCGTCGGAGAATGGCTCCCCGGTTTGCATCCGGAAGTATCCGTGCTCGATGGGGACGGTATCTCCCACTTGTGGTGCCGTGGGACCCCGTAGCCGCCACGAGCCCCAGCCCTGACTGCCCGTGAACCTGAAACCGGGGGTACTGATCCTCCCGGCCCCGGTGTACGGACCAATCGGGGCCTGCAGTGAACCATCGCCGGTTGCTCCGGAACCTTCGGCGTACTGTCCGCACGTGCCGTCGGGACAGAATGTGATCGATTGATGCAGAGCGCCGGGCGTGCCGCGCATTGCACGCCAAGCCATCATCAACGTCTCGTAGTTGTCTTGTGGGGTGAACTCGATGCAGATCTCGCCGGTGTGCATCTGCCCCCACCAAACCAGCTCGTGTACGTCGCCGCAATCGGGGTCGGCCCCCCACAGCTCGATGTTGTTGCTCTCGCTGCCCGATTCGAATCCCAACGACAGCACGTAGGGTTCACCGGCGACGGTTGGCGTCGGCAGTGTAATTTGTCGGAGCGAGACCCGTTCGACGTTGGGAATGCCCGAGTGTTCCTCTTCCCAGTCGTAGCAGTTCTTGATGACCGCCGGGTAGGGGGTGAGATTTACCTCACCGGGCGAGCAGCGGTCGGGCGGAGGAGGGTCGCCTGGTTTCTCCTTCACGGGTGTGATGACCGAAGGGTTCGGCGAGGGGCTCGCCGGGGACGGGCCGTCCGTGCCCGAGTCGGCACCGGCATTCGTGTTGCTGGACTCGTCGGCGACCGGTTCGTCGGCGACCGGCTCGTCGGTGCCCGGTTCGGTGTTGGGCCCGCTGGTGCTCGCGTCCCGCGCGTCGCGGTCCAGGGTACCCATCGGCGTCGATGGGTCGTCGGTCGGTGTGTCCCTCGGATCGACGGGTTCGTCCCGAACGGGTTCGTCGTCAGAGTTGCTGCCGAGTCCGCCAGAGTCGGCGATGGGGCCGTCGCCAGGCTGCCTGCCGTCGGTCTGTTCGGCGTTCCGCGCGTCGTCTTGAGTTTGGTTGCGGGTACTGGCGTCCACGTCCGTTCCACCCGTGGTTGCTTCAGTCGCGTCGTCCCCCGAACTCGTGCAGGCACAAATCGCGAACAGCACACCCAATAGGCTCGACCTCATGCTTGGGTAATCAGCAATTTGAGACGGGACGTCAACTGTTGTCGCCGTTTCACCACGCACCGATCACGAAACGCAGAGCATCGTGTCGGTACCCGTGGGTGACGACCGACACGATGCCGCCCTTCTCGGTGTTGCTGAGCAACGGTCGTGGTTCGCTCACGCCAAGCGGCTCTTGAACTTGAACACCGAGAAGCCAAAAATCAGCACGCCGAACACCGTCAGCGCGGTGAGCTGAAACTGCACGTCGGCGAAGCCCGCGCCCTTGAGCAACACGGCGCGCATGGTCTCGACGAAGTAACGCACCGGGTTGGCCAAAGTAATGGTTTGGAGCCAGTCGGGCATGGCGCGGATGGGCGTCATCACGCCGCTGAGCAAGATCGCGGGCAGTGCAAACAGAAACCCACCGAGGAACGACTGCTGCTGTGTGGTCGACATGGCAGCGATGAACAAGCCCATGCCCAACGTCGAGAGCAGATACAGCAGCGTGGCGACGAAGATCACGCGTAGGTCGCCGTGCAGCGGCACGTCGAACAGGTACGACCCCGCGGTCAGCACCAGGCCGACGTCGAGCAGGCCGATGACCAAGAACGGCGCCATTTTTCCCGAGAGGATTTGCCAGGGGCGCAGCGGCGTGACCAGTACTTGCTCCATCGTGCCGGTTTCGCGCTCACGCGACAGGCCCATGGCCGTGACGATGGTCGTCACGATCAACAGCAGCATGCCGATCACGCCGGGAATGATGAACGGCGCGGTGCGCAGGCTGGGGTTGTACCAAACCCGTGGCGTCAACGTCGTCGAGCCAAATTGTAATCCCATGGCGTCCATCGCGTCTTCGGCCATGTCGCGCCCCACTTCGCCGAAGTAGCGGGCGACGGCGCCTGCAGCGACGGTCGCACGGTTCGGATCGGTGCCGTCGAGGATCACTTGCACGCGCGCCGGGTGCTGTGACGTCAAGTCGCGTTCGAAGCGCTGAGGGAGCACGACGGCCGCGGCGGCATCCCCGCGTTCGATGGCGCGTTCCGCTTCGGGCACGTCGAGGGTCGTCTCGGTCCGCAGCAGCGTGCCGTCGGCGAGCAGACGGCGCGCGTGCAAACGACTCTCGGCGGTTCGGTCGAAATCGACCACCACCGTCGGTACACGATCGACGTCGAAGTCGACGGCGTAGCCAAAGGCCACCGTTTGGATCAACGGCGCGACGATCAGCATCATCATGATGCGCTTGTCGCGCACGGTTTGCAGGACCTCCTTGCGGAAGATCGCCAGCAGTTGGATCCACGGCGAGGGGCGCCGGCGCCGCGGCGGTGCGGGCGCGGCCATGGCGACGGCCAAACTGTCTCTGTCACTCATGCTAGCCTCCGGGGGAAACGCGCCGTGGCAACCGCCAAGACGAAGATGGCGAAGGCAACTTGCGCCAGCAGGTCGATCCACAGCACGTCCAGACCGTTCCCTTTGAGCAACACGCCGCGCAGGGTGTGCACGAAGTAGCGCGCCGGGATCAGGTTTGACAGCCATTGAAAGAAGGTGGGCATGTTCTCTATGGGGAACAACATGCCACTGAGCAGCATCGACGGCAGTAACGCCGACAAGGCGCCCGCCTGGGTAGCGACCAGTTGATTCTTGGTGATCACGCTGATCAGCAGTCCCTGACCCAGCATGCCGACCAAGAAGAAGAAACCAATGGAAAACAGGGCAACCGGGCTGCCGCGAAAAGGCACGCCGAACGCGATGGCACCGAAGGCCACGACGAGCAGCATCTCCAACATGCCCAGCGCCAGGTACGGCATCAACTTGCCGAGCACGATCTCCAAGCGACCCACGGGAGAAGCGAACAGCTGCTCCATCGAGCCGCGCTCCCATTCGCCCGCGACGGTCAAAGCCGTCAAGAGCACGGCGCTGATCGCCATCAAGTACGCCGCCAGGCCTGGCACCATGAAGATGGCCGATGAACCCGACGGGTTGAAGCGCGTCCAGGTTCGGACCTCGAGTGGTGGTTCGATTTCTCGCACCTCGATGGGCAACAGCTGCCTCGTGTAGGTGCGGGCGATGGCTTCGGCCTTGGTCAGCACTTGATTGGAGACGACCGAGTCGGAGCCGTCGACAATCAGCTGTAGCGGCGCTTGCTGTTTGGCGACGAGCTTGTCTTCGAAACCTTCGGGTACGACCAGCGCCGCCACCGAACGCCCCGCGCGAAACTCGGTTTCGACTTCGCTTGGCGACAACAACGATGCGCTGGCTTCGAGTTCTCCCGAGGCCACGAATGCTTCGACGACGTCCTGAGATGCAGCGGTGTGGTCCATGTCGACCACGGCGATCGGCAAGTGATCGATGTCGAAGCGCACGCCGTAGCCGAACAGTGTCAGCATCACGATGGGCATGCCCAGCGCCAGGTACAGCGTGCGGGGGTCGCGGCGAATGTGCAGCACTTCCTTGCGTGCCAGCGCAAGTGTGCGCACGAAGAAGCGTCGCAACCGCGTGTGCAACGGCGTGCTTCGCCGCGCCTTGGGGTTCGATTGCTGCTTGCTGGTCATGCCTCCGCCTTTCCGCCGTGGCCCACGACTTCGAGAAAGACGTCCTCGAGAGAGGGCTCGGCCGCCTCGAGTTCGACGTTCGACGCACCGAGGTGCGCCAGTGCCGCAGACAGTCGCGGGGCTTCCCATTGGTCCGTGTGGGCACGCACGTGCAGTCCCGCGCCGAACGGGGTGATTGCGATGATACCCGCCTCCGACGCGAGTTTCTCGCCTGCTCCCTTCAGCTCACTGCCGCGTACGATGAACATCTGACCCGGGACGTGCTGTCGCTTCAGCGCTGCCGGCGTGTCGAGAGCGACCAAACGCCCATCCACCATCAACCCGATGCGCCCGCAGTACTCGGCTTCGTCGAGGTAGTGAGTGGTGATGAACACCGTCGTGCCCGCGTCGGACAGATCTTTGATGATGCGCCAGAACGTGCGGCGCGCTTCGGGGTCGACTCCCGCCGTCGGCTCGTCCAAGAACACGATCTCCGGCTCGTGCAGCAGTGCGCAGCTCAACGCCAATCGTTGACGGATGCCACCAGGCAGCGAACCAGTCAGCGCGCTGCCCAGGTCGCCCAACCCGGTCATCCGCAGCACTTCGGTCGCGCGTTTCTCGAGCGCCTTGCGTCCCAGGCCGTAGGCGCCGCCGAAGAAACGCAGGTTGTCGATCACCGGCAGGTCCAGATACAACGAGAACTTCTGCGACATGTACCCGATGCTCGCCTTGAGCCCATCGGGATCGCTGCCGACGTCGCAGCCCGCGACCGTCGCCCGCCCGCTGCTCGGCGACAACAGCCCAGTGAGCATGCGAATGGTCGTCGACTTGCCCGCGCCGTTGGCGCCCAGGTAGCCGAAGATCTCGCCCTTGGTCACGTGGAACGACACGTCGTCGACGGCGCGAAAGCTCCCGAACTGCCGCCCCAGGTGTTCGACTTCGATGACGTGGGTCATCGCGCCTCCGAGCCGAGCGACGTGGATTTGCCGTTGCTCTTCTTGGACGGCGTTTTGGATTGTGAGTCGATTCCCTGCGAGTCGCGCCGCGTCGCCTCGCGCGCGTTGGCGGCGCGGCGCAGGTTCGCCAAGTATACGTCCTCGAAGGTCGCTTTGACTTCGCGCAACTGGCCACCGAGCGGCGCGGTCAACGCTTCGACCAGGTGGGCGCAGCCGCCCTGGATCACCAAGCGCAGGTGCGAACCGGCTGGGGATGCCGCGAACACTTCCGGCACGTCGCGCAGTGCCAGTTCCAGTTGCCGGCGATCGCCGCCTTCCACTTCGAACACGTCGTCGGTGAACGTGCGCAAGAGCTCACCGGGTTCGCCTTCGAGCAGCAGCTTGCCCTCGTGCATCAGACCGACGCGGTGACAGCGCTCGGCCTCGTCCATGTACGGCGTCGAGATCAGGACGGCCATGCCGCGCCCGGTGAACTCGTACAGCAGGTCCCACAACTCGCGGCGCGACACTGGGTCGACGCCATTCGTCGGTTCATCGAGCAGCAAGACGTCCGGTTCGTGCAGCAGGGCACAGCTCAGGGCGAGCTTCTTGTACATGCCACCGGACAATGCATCCGCGCGGCGGTCCATGAACGGTGCGAGTCGTGTGATGGCCAGTAGCCGCTCGGCGCGTCGTTCGAACACCTTGCGCGGCAGGGCGTTGAGCTGTGCGAAGAAGGACAGGTTCTCACCTACCGACAAGTCGCGATACAAACTGTACTGCTGAGGCATCAAGCCGAGGCGTTCGCGCACGTCCGCTTCCGTAGGCGATAGACCAAACACGCGGCAGGTTCCGGCATCGGGCAGCAGTAGCCCCGACAAGGCGCGGACGGCGGTGGTCTTGCCGGCTCCGTCCGGCCCGACCAGGCCGTAGAGCTCGCCGGGGTACACCTCGAAGCTCAGTCCGTCGAGGGCCGTTACCGTGTCGAAGTTGCGCCGCACGCCGCAGGCGGAGAGCGCCGGCTCGACGGCATCGGACTCGGTGCGCGCTGGGGGATCGGCACTGGGAGCCGCGCTTGCGGGGCGATCACTGGGCACGGGGCTTCTCCGTTCCGGGCAACGTCACTTGTACGGGCATGCCGGCGCGCAGCTTGGCTTCGGGGTCGTCGATGACGACTTCGACGGGGTACACGAGCCGGTCACGGTCGCTGCGTGTCTGAATGTTGCGCGGGGTGAACTCGGCCTCGAGAGCGACGGTTCGAACCTTGGCGGTGAACTTGGTATCGGGGTAGGCGTCGGCGACGACTTCGGCGGGGGCGCCGGCCTTGACGGCACCGACTTCGGCGTTGGGCAAGTAGAACGTCGCGGTCACTTCTTGCAGGCTCACCACGCGAGCCAGCACTCCCCCGGGTTTGGCGAGTTCACCTTCGTGCAACGGCAGGCTCGATACCTCGCCGTCGACCGGTGACTGCACTTCGCACTCTTCGACGAGCAGCTGAGCGCGAACCAAACCCGATTCGGCGGCATTGATCTGCGCTTTGGCGGCCTCGGCTTGGGCGTTCGAGGCGCCGATCTGCGCGCTCACGGCGCGCGCCTGGGCGGCGCTGGCATTCCCTTGTGCTTTGGCGGCTTCCAACTGGTGCGACAACCCCTCCGCTTGAGCGCGCGTTTGATCGACGCTCGATTGCGGGACGTCGTCGGGGATCGCCGCCAAACGATCGGCTTGGCGCTGCGCCGCTTCCATTTGCGCCTGCAACGCCGCAGCTTGTGCTTTGGCCGCTTCTTGCCCCGCCAAAGCCGCGGTGCGTGATCGCTCGGTAGCGGCCACGTTGGCGCCGGCGGCCTTGGCTTGTGCGCGGGCAGCGGCTACTCGGGCCTTGGCCTCTTCGACCATGGCCAACGGCTCCGAGCAATCGAGGCGCAGCACCAAGTCGCCTTTGCGCACGTGGTCGCCTTCTTTGACGAACACTTTGGAGATCCGCGCGCCGACCTTGGACGACAGATCGACCGTGGTGGCTTCGACCTCGCCGGAGCCCCCCGACGGTCCCAGGGCGACTTCCGCCTCGGAACGGACCCGATAACCAACGAGCCCGATCAGGATCAGGCTAATCAAAACCAATGGGACGATGACTCGCATGGCCGCGACTACAGCAACGACCGTGCCGAAGTCGCGAGCAGGCAGAAACCGAACACGCCCGTCCTCGTCTGCCCGACAAAACCGAGCGACAGGCCCCCGCTCCAGTGCAGCTGTTGCGCGCGATCGCACGCCGGGGCTCGCGCCTGTTCGGAACCCCTTACAGTTTGCGAGTCCGCCTCGCGTTAGGTGACCTTTACAGGAGCGACGCCAGCGCGACGGAGCGGCAAATGTGCAGATCTGGGCAAGTGGAGTGCCCTGCGCGGCTTCTCATGTGCAGATCTGGGCAATCGGAGTGCTCTGTGCGGCTTCCGTCGAGCGAAACCTGGCAAGTGGAGTGCTCTGCGCGGCTCAGATCGTGCGG
>QJWJ01000038.1 GCA_003235365.1 Deltaproteobacteria bacterium | reverse complement strand
TGCGGCAACCGACTGCGAAACTCACCCAAGCGATGGCAGTCCAGATTCTGGGAGTGCGGAACGCAACCCGGACGACGGGCTCACGGCAGGGCATGGCGTCCAGTATAGGCGCGTCGACGCGATGCACAACGGACGTGGCCCGGGACGGCGCGTGCGACGTCCCCAGCTGCAAGCACTCGTCGTCGCGCGTCCGTCTCCCCCGCCCTCACGCGGACACGGCGGCCCCCACACAAGAAGGAGAACGCCCGGTTCTCGAGAACCGGGCGCCACGTCTTCCCGAGCGCGAAATTCCGCGCCGTCAACCAGTGACGAGCTTGCATCTGCGGCGGCCACCCGTGCCTATCGCCAGCGCGCCGGCTAGGAGGAGTAGGCTGGTCATCGAACCGCGCGTCGACAACTCCGGCACGGCGACGGATGCTCCGCCCAACGTGACCTGTCCGGCGGCGGTGATAATCAGGTCGTAGGTGCCGATCTGGTTGCCGCGAAATGCCGAAGATGACGAGATGGCCGCATCGACGGCGGCCTGGTAGTACGCCAAAGACTGGCCCGAGTTGCGCAACACGGCCACCGTGTATTGACCGGCGCCGAGGTAGCCGGCGAGCTTCGCCTCGAAGCTGCCGCCGCTGTTGTTGTCGGCTGCGACGATCGTCCCCTCGCTGTCCAAGAGGAACATGAGCGGATCGAACGTACCCTCCGCCCCACCCTTGTAGCCGTTGGCCGTCTTGATTTCGATGTCTCCACCGTCCTCGTACACGAAATCGAACAAGTCGACAGAGTCTGGCTGCCCTTGCGGCGCCAGCTCTTGGTTGTTGATTTCGAT
The DNA here is from genome assembly GCA_003235365.1 of Deltaproteobacteria bacterium. Classification (GTDB taxonomy): domain Bacteria; phylum Myxococcota_A; class Polyangia; order Polyangiales; family Polyangiaceae; genus SZUA-265. Next base: position 12,503 of record QJWJ01000038.1, on the reverse strand, counting down.
GACGTTCGCCCTGGCAACGGACGAAACACCGCTGACCGCGAACGCAACTGCGAGCGCCGGTAGCACCAACCGGACCCACCTGAATAAACGATTGAATGCGGCTGCCGTCATGGGAATCTCCTCAATGTTACGGCCGAAGGTAACGCACCTCCCGACGCGGCATGAGTACTACGGATTGGGCACCGGAGCCAAGCGGCAAAGTAGTGCAGTGTGCCGCATCGGAGCAGAACTCTGCCGACGCGGCCAAGCCCTCCGCCGCAAGGCGTTGCGCGAGCACGTGTGACTATCCGCCGCTCCGGGAAATTGCACGAAACGCCTCATCCTCACAGGCCCGGCGGCGCGGGGTCTCAATGGCCCTTCCATGCGGCGCGTGGCTATACTCCGGCGAGTGGAGAGGAGCCGATTGTTGAGATTGAGCCGAAGCGCAGCGTTGTTGTTGAGTTTCTGCTCCTGGGGATGCAAGAGCGAGAAGACCCAGCCCACCACCGACCCTCATCTCGCGAGCGGGTTGCGACTGCTGTCCACGGCGCCCGCAGCGGCATTGGCGGAGCTTCGACAGGCAACCAAGCCGGACGCTGCCGCCAACATCTGCGCCCAGGGCCTGGCACTCGAAGGCTTGGGGCAACGCGAACAAGCGGTGGAACGGCTGGAGAGGTGCAAAGCGCTGGAGCCGAGCTACGCACCTGGACGCACCGCGTTGGGGCGGCTGCGCGCGTACGCCGGAAAACTGAACGACGCCCGCGACGAGTGGGAGGCCGCCCGTGCCGCTGACCCCACCGACCTCGGGCCCCTGCTACTTCTGGCAACCAGCGCACAAGACTCCGAGCAGCTGAAAGCAGCGCTCGCAGCGCTGCGGCGATGGAACACTCAACGGGACGGCCACCCCGGCGTCCCACCTACCGAGTACTGGCTGACGCTAACCTGGCTCGAGCGGCAAATCGGAGAGCGGCCGGAGGCGGCGCGCGCAAGAGAGGCCAAGACCAGCACCGTCGCCAACCCCAAGGCAACCACGGTGCAAGCAGCGCTGGCCAGGCTGCTCGACCGCGACGAACTCGCGCTAGCTCTGCTCCACGCGTTGTCAAAGACGAAAGGCATCCCGGTCTTGGTTCTGCGAGAGTTGATAGACGTCGCGCTGGAACTGAAGCAGTTTCAGCTGGCACGGGATGCCGTCGTGCAACTTCCCGTTCACCCGCCAGACTATGAGAACCTGATTCTCAACGCGCGCGTCCAGCTTGCAACCAACAACGCGGTGAAGGCCAAGAGCGAACTGGACGCCGCCAAGAAGCTCACCCCGAGTGCGGACGAAGACCCGCACTTCCTGAGTCTGGTCGCGAGTGCCCAGTCTCAGTTGGGCGAACACGCTGCGGCATTGGCCACGTTGCAGAAGTTGGAAGAGCTCCGCCCCGGCGATGTCGACGTACAGATTCAGTTGGCGAGCGCGCAAGCCGCCATGGCTGATCGGGCGAGTGCGACGGAGCGGTTGCGAACTGCCGCGCAAGGCGCCCGAACGGATCCTTCGGCGCTACCCCGAATCGCGAGTGCCCAGCTCGCAATTGGCGCCCCGGCAGATGCCGCCACGACCTACGAGATGTTGCTTGCCGTACGACCGACGAGTGCCGAAACAGCCATCGCGCTAGCCGATGCCCTGACCGCCGCAGGCAAGACCGCGCAGGCGGTCAGCGTGTTGGAGCGCGCCGTGCGCAATGCCTCCGACCCGATCAAAGCCTTGAACCGACTCGTGAAGCTCCACGTCGAGGCTCGGCGCGGGCGGGATGCGTTGGCCGCCATCGACGCGTACCAGGGCGACAGGCGCGTTGCCGCGACAATCCTCAAAGCCCAGACCTTGGCTCAGCTCGGTCGAGCCGACGAAGCCCAAACCGTGTTGGTTGGTTTGACGACGGAGTCGCCACAGGAACTCGCGGCGTGGCTCGCTTTGGCGCACTGGTATTCCAAGCGAAAGAAGCTCCAACTCGCTCGAGAAACGTTCGCCAAGAGCGTCGCCCTCGACCCCAACTCGAAGCGGGCACACCAGGGTCTCGCCGAAACTCACCTCGCGTTGCACGAGACCGCCCAGGCCGCGGCACAGTACGAATGGCTGGCGAACGCCGAAGAGAACTACCTGTGGTTGAACAACGCCGCGAGCTTGTACGCCGAAGTGCCGGCCAGTGTGGACAGAGCAGTCGACCTGGCGCAGCGGGCTTTCGAACTGGCCCCGGAGCGACCCGAGGTGGCCGATACCCTGGGCTGGGCCCTGTTGCGGCGCGGTAAGGCAGCCGATGCTGATCGCTGCGTGGCGTTGCTGCGCAAAGCACACACGGCATTGCGCAGCGCCGAAACGGCGTTTCACTACGGCAGCGCTCTGCTCCACGCGGGTCAGGTCGAACAGGGGAAAGAGCTGCTGCGCGAAGCAGTGAAGCGCGCGGACGCCTCAGCGCCTTGGCGCCCCCAGGCCGTCGCGGCGCTCGCGCAATGACGGCTGCGTCAATCCACTTCCTTTCTCAACTTGAGCGGAATCTGAAGGCTGTCCCAGGCCAGATTCACCGCCGGGATCGGTACATACCGCTCGGCGAGCGCCCAGCGCGCGTACCGGTCGTTGAGCTTTCGATACCGCAGCGCGGCGGTCACCGTGAGTGGCGACTTGGCCCAGGCCGGGACGGAGAACTCGAACTCTACGATGTCCGTCTCGCCTGCTCTGATGATTCGACGGAAGGACTCTCCGACCATGTTGAACAGATCGTGACGCCAAACCAACTCGCCTTTCTTGTCCACGGCAAATGACCGATATTGATACGCCTCATCCTCGAGGTTACCATCGGGTTCGATCTGCCCGCTGGAGTACAGCTCGGCGCCATCGGCATCGAACGCCTGAAACTCGACCCAAGCCTCACCAATGTCGATGGTCCCCCCAGGGAAGTCGTGCCCGACACCACGATTGGTGACCCCAATACGGACGTGCACGTCTTCCCCGAGGTAGTAGTAGGGTGGCGCCTCCTCGACTCGCCGCAAGCTCTCGTTCAATGCTTGTTGCGTCTGTCGCGTGTCGTCGCGTCGTGGCCGATCGATACTGAGGCGCATCTTGTTCGATTGCAGGAATTCCTGAACGAGAGCCAGGTGTGAGTCATCGCCCTCCAAGATCGGAAGGAAGGTGTTCGCTCCGGGAAACGCGTGAGACCTGACACGCCCCTGTTCGTCCCTGGACGGGTCCGTGGAAGGAACGAGCGGCATGTGACAATCTTGGCAACGAGTCGCAGCTGACTCGGAGAATGCCTCCTCATGCTGCTTCGAATACGGACTATTTACCCAGGCCGTGTACTCGTCCTGCATCTTGACCCACCCCCAGTTGTTCATGTCCTTGTCCATGAACTGCGCATGGCAGGCAGCACAGTACTGCGGATCCTTGAACAACGGTTTTCCAAGGTCCTGCCGGTGCTGCTGGGGTCGCGCCCGCAGAAGCAAGTCGTGCAATCGCCTCAGAATGGGGTTGTCGCTGTTCTCGAACAGGTAGTCCTCGCGAGGTTTGAACTCGTAGCTCGCCACCCCCTTCAAGTGCACCATCGAGCCTACGCCGTGGCAGCCCATGCACGAGACGCCCTCCACGTTGGCGACGGTTCCCACAATCCCGGCGTGTTCACCACCCGGAGAAAGCTCACCCGACAACAACGCCACGGGTGCGTGGCAACCTTCGCAATAGCGCGTGGCGGCGATCCCCTTTTTCGTCGCCAACAACGTGACGTTGGTGACGTAGGTCCTATCGGAGGCGGCTTGGCGGTGGGCAGATGCGTACCACTGCTCCGCGACGTCACGGTGACAAGAAATGCAACGCTCGGACTCGGCGACCTGCCGCTTGTCGATGAACGCCCCATTCGACGTCTCGGTCTGACTCGGTCGGAAGCGGTGTTCGCCGTACGAGTACTCGTAGTTGGCCGCAGCAGGAGTACTGCGGTATGGGTCGACGGTCGCATTGTAGACCAGCGTGCAACCGACCGTGAGCAGCGCGACGACACCGCTGAACGTGAGTGTTCTTCGCCACGTCCCCGGCGGAAGACTCGCCAGTTCCCCTGGATTGCCTCCCTTTCGCTTGGAACGCATCACGAGGTGAAGCACGACATGGCCCACGACCAGCCCCAGGAACGTCAGCGCCGCGTAGACGTGCGTGGCGTAGATCCAGCGAGTCGTTTCTCGCTGACCGTCAATCGTCACGATCAGACCGGCAACGACGAACGTGAGCACCGGCAGGATCGTCGCCAAGCCAGAGAGCAGAACGCCGAGGCGCCGCACACTCAGTGTGCGGCGAAAGTGAATGTACAGGTACGGCAGCAAGACGAAAGCGCAGAGCAACCCGGTCAGGATGTGCGCCAGCACCGACCACTGAAGCCAATTCGAATGCCGATCGACGACGTACGTGGCGAGCCCGGTGAGCGCGCAAGCGGTCGTTATCGTGATTGCCCGCGGCGCGAGTCGTTGCTCGAGGGAGAGCAAATCCTTCGGACCCATCATGGGGCAGAACCTTCCGTGGGAATGTCGAAGAAGAGTGCGGTGGCCCGACCCCTGTCGACCTGCGCGAGCAGCCGCGCCACCTCGACTCGAAGGCGGGCCGGTCTCCGTCGGTCTTCGAGCACCTTCCACAGGAAGCCGCTCGCCGATGGCAAGGTATCGGGCGACCACAACGCCTCCAGGGCGCTGGATAGGTCCTCGTTGGGAACGCTTTCCAAACGTGGCGCGAGTTGGGTCCGCGCGACCGTGGTGTCACGACGAGCCGCGAAGAGCAACGCAGCATCCTTGACCTTCGTGGTGATCGCGGGCTCGGCACGTATCGCCTGCAGCAGCACGGACACGGCAAGGGGCGGTTGCGATTCGAGGCGCGTGCCAACCGGTCGCGGATTGCTGCTCACCAGGCAAGTGGCGTAGACCGCTTGGGTCGCTTCGCCCCAACGGCTCACGACGTCAACGCGTGGCCAAGGCATCGTCAGCTTCGATCCCGCACACTCGTGCAGCAGAGGGAGAAGTTCTGCCTCGGCGCTCGTGGACTCGAGCATCGAATCAACGGCCGCAGCCACCACAGCCGGCGGGGCCTGAGGCAAAAGCTCGAGGGCAGCTGCCCGCGTACTGGCGTCGAAGTAGAGCCTCGCGTAGCTCCGGGGCGTCAACGCATGGGAGCCATCGAGTGCTTTCAGCAGCCCCGCGATCACGGCGCCGGGCTGCTTCGTCAGCTCGCGGTCCACCGCATCCGCTTCGGCTGGGAAGGTCGTCAATGCGAGCAGCGCATCAATCCTGACGGACAGATCCGCGTGAGAGAGTGCACTGTGCACGACCGGGCGCAGCGAGTCGCGACGCGCAGCGCCGATAGCCCTCAACGCCGCGACGGCGACTCGTGCGGGGCTGCTTCTGAGATTCCTGGGAACGGTTCGCTCGAGTGCGTCACCCAGAGTCTGTTTGGAAAAAACGGCGCCGTCGTCGTCGCTCGACAACGTCGATAGCACCAACAGTCGGCGTTCGAGGTCGCTCGGCTCTTTCGGCGACTGAACACCGACGCCCAGCCACCGCAGAAGCCGCTCTTCGATTCCAGGACAGTCCAAGCGTGACAGGGCGATGAAACTGGCCGCCAGCACCTGCGGCTCCTCCGCTCCAGCATCGACGACCGCCGTCAGTGGTGCCGACGCACGAGTATCGCGGATTAGACCGAGTGCACGCGCCGCTTCGGCGCGGGTTGCAGCGTCGACGTCGTTCTTCAACGTGTCGAGCAAGGGCAGGACGGCTCGTTGCTTTTCGGAGGCGGCCAGTGCGGCTGCGGCACAGCGACGTGCCGATGCATCGTCGTCCTGCAACAGGCGAATCAACGGAGGAACGCTCAACGACTCGTGCTTGGGTACGGCTTCTTCTTCATCGAAGAAGTGACGGAACGATTCTGCCGTCTCGCATTGTACCTTGGGCTCGACGTCGCCCAACCGCGGCAGCAACCACGGAATGCTCTGCTCGAGTTCGGCCGACCTCAGACGCTCGATCGCCTCACTGCGAACGTCTGCAGACGTGTCGACCAAACCACGACGAATCAGATCCATCTGCCGTGGGCTCGGCGCCGTCGGAAGCTTGCCGATCAGCGTCGTGCGCACCTCTGGCCCACCGCGCTCCCACAAGGCTTCCAGGGCGTCGATGTCGGGCTCGACTTCGCCAGCGGGCGCATCGAGCAACAACCGAGCGACCCCAACCAGCGCCTCGTCGTCGACTTCCTGGATGGCCCGCGCGATCGGCGAGGGTCCGACGACGGTCCGTTCCCGAGGGACGAGACTGCGCGACCCCTGCCGCAGCGACAGGATTCGGTTCGGCTGAACGTCGCGAAACTCCGCAACCTCACCATCTGGCCACACGACGCGCAGAGACTCGATCGTCGACTGTCCACCGAGTCCGAAATGCAGTCGGCGGTCACCTTGGGATAGAAAGCCCTGAGGGACGTCCGCGTGACGAGTCAACGTCAAAGGTCCTGCATGCAACGTCACCACGGCACCGTAGGCCGGAGCGTCGTGCGTCGACAGCCGCAGATCGAGCATCAGCCAATTGCCGGTGACGGATTGAGACGAGAAGACCTGAAGGACGTCGTTGTTGTTCGAAACGACGACTTCCAGTGCCCCGTCGTTGTCGAGGTCGACAGCGATGGCGCCCCGCGATGACAACGGACGGCTTCGGGGATCGTTCAACGTCTCTGCGGCGAACCTTCCAGTCCCGTCGTTTACGAAGAGCGTGTTCGGTTGCGCCTGGGATAGCAGCGGCGCATCGAGATCTGGAGTGGTGGATCCGCGAGCCAAGAACAGATCGGTTGCACCGTCGTTGTTGAAGTCTGCCGCGACGGCGCCCCAACCCGAGAACGGCAGAAGCTGTGTTTGCCCGAGGTTGCGTGACCAGGCCTGATCGCTGGCAGCGCCCCAGTCCAGAGCAGGACTCAACAGCACCGGTGCACGTCCCGCGCCTCGACTCATGAACACCTCTCGACGTCCATCGCGGTCGAAGTCGGCCAAGACGACGTCGTGAGCGCCGGGGATCTCCAGTGTGGAATAGCCCGCCGCACTTCGGGAGAAGTTGCGGCCTCGCTCGTTGATGAAGAGCTGATTGGGCGTACCCTGGTCGTTTACGACGAGGAGGTCCGGCCACGCGTCGCCGTTGATGTCGAACCACTTCGCACCCAGGCTGCGACCGAAGGCGTTCGAGACACCCAGCGCGGGTGCGACGTCCTCGAAACGAAGCCCGCCGCGGTTGACGTAGAGTCGATTGGGCTCGGGGTCGTACAAGGTCGGGTCGAATCCGGCTTCGTTCGTGGCTTTGAAACCCGTCGAACGCTCAAACGTTCGCGCACCCTCGCGGTAGAGGACGAAGTTGCTGACGTAGATGTCGAGCAATCCGTCACCGTTGAAGTCGGCGAGGCTTGCGCCGGTACTCCAATGGTCCGCGTGCAGGCCGGCATCCGCAGTGACGTCGCGAAATGTGGAGTCGCCACCGTTGCGCAACAGCTGGTTTCCTTCCACGCCCACGACCACCAGATCGACGAAGCCGTCGTTGTCGAGATCTCCGGCGGCGCAGCCCATCCCCCAGAGCGCCCCGCGCAGCCCGGCCGCGTCGGTGACGTCCTCGAATCGCGTGCCGTTTCGATTGATGAGCAGCCGGTTGCCCCCCACCTCTTCCCACCACGACGCACGACCATAGTGTCGCGTGTGACCACTGCCACCGACCAAGAACAGATCGATCCAACCGTCGCGATTGACGTCGAGCGCGCAGACCCCCCCACCGAGGCTCTCGCGCATCGAGGAGAGCATTTCGGAGGTTTGTTCGTGAGTCGCCGAGATCCCGAGCCCAAGAGTCACATCGCGCAATTGAAGCGGTGGCGGTGACTGCTCCAGGGCCGTGCTCGGCTTGGGCGGAGCGAGATCCTCCAGAGTGAGCTGTTCATCGGCGCCGAGGAACGCAGCAATCGCCAGCGCCACGACGCCAATCGCCGACCACCCCAGCGCAGGTCGAATTGTCCAACCTCGGTCCAAACGCGAAGCTCCGGGCAAGTCGCTCAGTAGCAGTAGATCTCCCCGACACCCATGACCTGACACCAGTTCCCCCAATTCTCCTGGAGGCTGCTCTGGTTGTAGAACAGGTGGCAGACTTGGTACTCCGTACACGGCGATTCACGACCGTAGCTCACCAGCCCCTCGTAGCCGCGATACAAACAAGCCCACAAGGCACACGTCTCGGCGTTGCCGCAGCTGTTCCAGCCGCTGCAGGCACCGTGATGTCCGTAGCCCACGCCGTCGGGAGTGATCAGCACTGCATCTTGCAGGACGATCGTCCCGACGTCCGTGACGCCGCCGCGAACGGGTCGGACTGGGGCTGAGGTCGTTTGCCGCAAATGCCCGTCGATGGTCGCTTCGGCCATCAGCGTGATCTTGCTTCGCGTCGGCACATCCAAGATCGTGAACGCACCTGAGAAGTCGGTCATCACCGCCGGTAGGCCCGAATAAGTCACCGCTGCGCCCTCGAGGGGCAGGCCGTCGCCATCGACGACGAACCCCACGACGGTCGTCAATGGGTCAGGAACGACGTCGACTTGGACTGGAGCGGACTCCGCGGTGTTTCCGCCCAAGTCCGTCGCACGAACGACGAACGTCACGTCTCCCAAGAAGTCGATCGCCGACGTGTAGCGCAGCTCGTAGGGAGCCCCCGTGTCGGTATCGACGACCACGCCGTTGACCACCAGTTGAACGCTCGCCACGAGCACGTCATCGGTCGCCTCCGCCGTCACGACGATCGATTCTCCTTGCACGAAGTCAGCGCCGTTTTCCGGCGTGACGATGCTGACCTCGGGGGCGATGCCCTCGTTGTCGGCGATCTGCCGGTATTGACCGATCATCATCACTGTATTGCCAGTGGTGCCGAAGTCCTGGGAGACCACGAACGATTCTGCCGTGACAAACAGGTACTGCTGGTTCAGCGCGATGCCCGTGCCCGCATAGTCGCCCAGGCTGCTCATGTCGATCGTACCCTGGAACACCGCCTGGGTGGGGTCTTGCACGTTGACGTAAGCAATCGCGTTGGGAAAGATCTGCTCGGCGTAAAACGCCAGACCGGCGCTCAGCTCGACATCTCGCGGCACGAAGCCGCTCTCCTGCCGCACGTTGCTGGGCGACTCGGGATCGGTGATGTCGATGACGGCATAGCCGGTCGTGTACGCCGCGACGTGCACGTAGTTACCTTCGATGACCAGGTCCTTGACGTTGGCAACGTTCACCGCGCCGGTCTCTTCCGGCGCCGAGAGATCCGTCAGGTCGATGATGTGCACGCCGGTAGTGGTACCCAGCGCCGCAATCGTTCCGCGCACGTCCACGCCCTTGGCCGTGCCGAGCCCGCTGAGCGCTCCGACGATCAGCGGCGCTACTGGATCGCTGACGTCCACGATCTGCAGCCCCCCGTCGCCGTCTGCAACGTACACATACCCCGCCTGATACTGCAGGTCTTGGGCCACGGACGGCGTATCCACGCCGCCGACCTTCACGGGCGCGAAAGGATCGCCTACGTCGAAAATCGCGAGGCCTGACGACCCGTCCGCGACGTACGCGTACCCAGCACTGACCCGAACGTCGATGCTGGTGCCCGGGGTGTCCACGGTGGCGACGACGACGGGAGCGTCGACGTCGGACACATCGACGACGACCAACCCCGAACTGCCCGCAGCGACGTACGCGTAGTCACCCTGGACGTCGACGTTGTTGGCGTATCCGGGAATGCCCACGACCGACACCGGCCCCGGCTGAAATGCAGTGACCGTGACGGTCACGACGCGTTGGAATGCCCCGTTCGTCACCGTGACCTCGCAGCTGCCTGCGTTGCCGGGGTAAACTCTGCCGGCATCGAGCCCGAAGCTGCAGATGGACAGGTCGGAACTCGAGTAGTTGGTGCCGCGTGCAGTCGAAGTGAGATCGATCGTCCCACCTCCAATCAACGTCCCCACGACGGAAAGTTGATGGCCTACCGGATCGGGCTCAATCCCGCTGCTGACCAGCGTCAAGGAGGACGGAGACACGGTCAGATCCGTCAGCGCCGCTGAATAGTTGGCGCTCGCCGGATCGCTCGGGTTCGATTGAAAGGTGACCTCCAACAGGTCACTCAGGCCGTCGCCATCGGTATCGATGAGGAGCGGATCGCTGATGTAGCCGTCATCACCGGGAATCACCTCTTCGCCGTCCTCGATGCCGTCCGAATCAGTGTCCGGGACGTTCACGCCAGTCCCGAGCTGGTACTCTTGAAGGGCGCTCAAGCCGTCCCCGTCCTGGTCCTCCAGCGCATCGACGGGGTCGCTCGGATTGAGTCCGTTCTCCGTCTCGTAGTCGTCGGGCAAACCGTCGCCATCGAGATCTCCACCCGTGTTGACCAGCACGCGCCGCGCCGCCAACACTCCGTCGTTGCGCGCACTGATGAGCGCCAGACCATTCCCGACCGCGGTGACCAGCCCGTTCGCCGAGACGGTGGCGACGGCGGGGTTCGTCGAACTGTAGTTGGTTCCGCTCGCGGCACTCGACACGTCGGCCGTGGCCGAGCCCGGGTAGGTAGCCGTCACGTTCAACTGTGCGGTCGCGCCGATGCTGTCCAACTGAAGCGTCGCCGTCGATCCGAAACTCAACGAAACGGGAATGGGCGTCAGGTCTTGAAAGACGATGCCCGGAACCTGCGTGATACCATTGCGGGCGATCGAGAAATAGGGGCTCTGCCCAGAAGTCGTCGACCCATCGTCCTCGATGCACGTCGCGCGCGCCCGAACTTGCCCCTGATTCGAAGGGACGTTGGGCAAGGACCAACCACCGTCGCTGGAGACCTGAATCGTGCGGTTGAGTATGTTGACGACGCAGCGCTCGGACAGCTCGGCGTGACTAGGGGGCGAGCCGAGGACGATCGCAGCCGTCAGTCCAAGCCACGCGAGGCATCGGTAGGCCAGTCCGCACCTCGTCCTGTATTCCGCCTTGGTCCTGACCAGTGTTCGATTCATGCTCAATCCTCCGACCAGCTAGTTCGACGGGAGCCGAAGTGCCGACCGCACCGCAGAAAGCTGGGAAGCGTCGTCGCCCGACATCGAATAGACGTCGAACTCGTTGCGAAATAGGGCGGTCGCTCCTTGGCTTTGAGGTTGCTTGAAGCCGACGAGCAAATACTCCCGACCCGGCCAGATGGCGACGGTCGCATCGCGATACCGGCTATCGAGGCCACCCGGCGCAACATCGACCAACAGTAGTTGATCCGGCGTGTACCCCACCGTCGTCAAGATCAGCCCACGAATGGTCTGGGCAATGGCTTTGCGGTCCTTCCGAAGCAGCTGACCACGCTCACTCTCTCGTTCCAAATGAGTCAGTTGATCCGCCAAGTGCGCCAGCCGAGCCGGGTTCGCGCCGACTGGACAACAGAAGGCGCACTTCCCGGCGAGCGACGGAAGCGCGCGGGGCGTGTATGCGGGCAGCTTCAAACTCAGCGGGCTCTGCAGTGGAGCGCCCTTCAAGGTCGCGTTCACTTGAAACGTGACCGGAACGAACGAGACGTCGTCGGACAACTTCTCTGGAGCTCCGCTCGGATCGATGCGGAACGTCCCGCGCACGATGAACTCGGCACTACCCACGCTCTGGGCGACCTTGTCCTTCAAGCTCAGTTCGCACCCGCTGCTCGATCGACAGGGTTTCTCCTCGGCGACCGAACGCGAACCAAACGACAGCGCGGCCAAGCTAACGACCAGAGCCGTCATGCGGGTAGATAGCCAAGACCCGAGAGCTGAAGAGGAACTGGTCAAGGGTACGCTCCGCAGGCAACTTCCACGCTGACGCCGCCGACGCAGCTTTCGCAGTACTGGGTCTCGCCCGAGAAGTCCGTATGGTTCCCCTGGCGCGTGACCATGGCGTTCCAGTCGGTTTGCAGGGTCGTGGTCAGGTTGGTCAAGGCAGTGTTGCATTCGGCCGGCGTCGCGTAGTCCGCCCCGATACCCGCCTTTGCTCCGTTAATCACGCTCATCAAGTACGCCGTGTGCCGCAGCTCGTGAGTGGTGGTTCGTTGGATGTTCGCGGCCGTGCGGGGTGCCTGCGCGCAGCCAGCAGCGCGCAGGATGGTAGTGACCTCCACGACCCAAGACGCCTTGGGCGTGATGTCTCCAACGATCGCGGTTCGTTCCACGCCGCCGATACACATCGTTTGGCACTGCGTCGTCAGGTCGTAGCCGAAATTCTTGTTGGCCCCCCAAGCCGGGCCCCAGCCAACCTGAGTCGCCCCCGGGCCCGCGGAGGCGCCAGGCGTCGGGTGGTTTCCGTCGGGCTTGTTCGCGACCGCTCCCCCCGAACACTCCTTGCACGGCTCACCCGTGGGTGCATCGCTGTCGTCGGGTCCCTGTCCGAGCACGCCACCTTGGCACTGGGGCATCTGGCAATCGCCGGCGGTCGTGTCGCTGGGCACGTCACTGTCGTCGGGGGACTGAGAGGGAGCGCCATTCTGACACATGG
>QJWJ01000104.1 GCA_003235365.1 Deltaproteobacteria bacterium | reverse complement strand
GGAACTGCTTCACGAGCAGCCACCGCGACCATTGAATCCTGAGGCGGCAAGCATCGACCACATGCTCGAAGCCATCGCTCGGGCCCTTCAGGCTGACTTCGCACCGATCTGCGGCTTTGCCATCGACCGCGTCACGAAGGCGAAAACTGCACGAACCGGCATGCTCGAGAATGAGCGTGCTTTCGCGGTCGAGGGGAACGAGCTGGTGGTGTCCGCAAGTGTGCTGCAAGAGCTACTTCGCGTATCCGACGATGCGGAGGTTCAGCGCGCACTGGGAGTCATGTACGTGGTGCACGAGTTGGTCCACGACGTCCAAGGGGTGGCTGAGAAGAGAGACGTATCGAGAGTACGCTTTGCCGGCGCTGAGAGTGCGCTGATGCACATCGACCTGGGCGCGGACCACCTGGCCGCGATGACTGCCACGGCGGTCTTTCCAGGCTGGGATCTCCTCTGGCTCGAGGGCTCCCACCACCATCACTCCCCCCCGCCACCATCACTCTCCGCCAGCGCCAGCGCCTTTGCGAAGCGGTCGTTCGTCGGGTCGAGGGCGACGGCCTGCTGGTAAGCATCGACCACTTCTGGGCGCGGTGCACCCAGCCAGTGTTTGGCTCTGCCCAGGTCGAACCAGGCCCACGCGTGGCGCGCCTTTGGCGCGTCCATCTGGACGACGCGTTCGAGGTATCCGAGCGCTTCCTTCAGCAGCCGAATGCGAAGCTGTTGGTCGAGGACACGCTTCGACCGACGGAGCGGACCGGTGAGTTTCAGCTTGGCCTGAGCAAACTCGTGCAGAGCGCGCGCGTCTTGGAGCACCAGGTCGCCGGCGCGCTCGAACAGCTGGTGAGCGCGGTCATTGCGATCGAGGCGCCGCTCGACAATGGCTGCTTCGAATGCCTCTCGCGGTGCCATCAGCTCGGGAAGGCGATTCAGGATTTCTTTCGATCGCTGAGTGTGTCCCGCCTCGGCGTGGGCGCCAGCCAATGTCGTCAAGGCGCGAACGTAGGCCCTACCTCGGGTTCGGAAAGCCGATCAATGAGATGGTCGGCCGCCTCGAGATCATGTTGCTCGACATGCTCTCGCACCATTGCTTGCAGGAGCGAGGGTGACCGTGCCCCTCCATTCCACGCGCGCTCGAGCAGTCTCGATGTCAGGATCAGGCAGCCCGCGTACCGGGCGAACCGCAGCGCCATCGTGTTGGGCAACACCGATGACGATGTAACCCCCGTTGAGGTTCTGCAGATCGTTGGCGAAGGCGCACAAGGTCTTGAGCTCTTGGTGTGCAGTCGTCTCCGCGTCCCACGACGCCTTGAACTCGAGCCTCGCGGTCTCGACCGCACCCGAGAGCAGCTCATCAATACCGATCGGAAGGTACGACTTCACGCCCTGCGCCCCAGAGCCTCGATGCGCTCCCCGACCTGATCGACTGAGCTCCAACGGTGTTCCATCGAGTCCTCGCGAGAAGGGCGGCCTCTCGGCAAGCGAGTAGCTAACCAGTCAGCAGAGCCTGTGTCAAATCCCACGAGCACCGGCAACGCGCCGCGAACCACCAGCGGTTCGAGCGCACCAGTCGGTTCGGGATGAGGTGATTGGCTTGCTTCGAGCACACGGTTCCGGCGTCGCCTGTCCAGCGTGTCTCGTCTCCAATGCGACCTCGTTTGCATCGACTGGTTAGCGCCCCAGCCAAGTCCGAGTCGAGCGGCGCCTGCCCCACCCGCTGCGCAGGGCGCCCCTTGCTGAGCCGAGCAGCGCGTGGCCTCCCGGAGCTGTGCCCCCTGCTCGGATCGTCAATTACCCGAGGGGGCAACCGCGATTTTGATGGGGGCAGAGTGCCGCCAGGCGGGGGCGGGCGATTTCGAGCCGGGGGCGGACGGCTTCGCGGCGGGGGCAAGGCCCCACGACTCGGGGGCAGGGAAACTCCAGCCGGGGGCGGATGGTTCCGAGCGGGGGGCAAACAGTGCCGAGTAGGGGGCAAACAGTGCCGAGCAGGGGGCAGACGAGATCCGGCCAAAAACAGCCCCAACGACGCGCCGCGACTTTTGTCCGTTCGACCGGCGTGTGTTCCAATTTGGGATTTTGACTATATGTGAGTGCAACGAGCCTGATGTAGGGAAGCAGTACGCAGCGGGGGTCGTTGCGAGGAGGGCAAAGCAATGAAGATGAGGGTTGGAGACAAGGCCAATCGGATCCTGGTTTTCTTGATGGGTCTCAACGACGGCGCGATAGCAGCAGTCATGGGGAGCAAGGGGATGTCCGCGGAGGATCTGGACGAAGGCTGGACACTGTTGCGGGGGCTCGGGCGCCGTAGACTGTCAACGCGGGTTTCGCCGCTCGAGGTGTCGCTCCGCGACCAGCTCGATGAATGGGAGAACTACTGGTACCCAATCATCGATGCCGTGCTGTTGCGTCACTTTCCAGTCGTGCATCAGCACGTATTCCTCAACTTGAGTCAAGCGGACGCGAGTCAGGTCGTGTTCTCGGTGACGACTTTGCTCGAACGCCTGGATGCACTCACCGACACGAGCAAGCCCTGGGGCGAGGACGGACCCAAAGCGCTCGCCAAGCTCGCCACGCGTATGGTCGACGAGTCCGCGTTGTCTCCAGCGAGGCAGCTGCTGACCGAGCTCAGCACATTCGCTCCCGATCCAGACGCGTTGACCGAGGAACAGACTCAAGCGGAGCTCGACGAAGCTGAACGCTTGGCGTGGGGCTGGTACCTCGAGTGGAGCCGTATCGCGCGCGTGGCGATCAAGAGCCGCCGCATGTTGCGCAAGCTCGGCTTCCTGGATAGCAAAGGCAAGAAGGTGCTGCTGTCGGACGAAGCTGACGACCATGGTACGGACGACGACGATGCCGTCGAGGCTCGCAACGAGCAACCGGCACAGCTCACTCGCCCCGCTACCGCCCCCTTGGGCGGTGGTATCGGTACACCAGGTTCGTCGCCATTCATGGAGTGAGAGCGAGACCCGAACGAGACCACGGGAAGCACCGAGCGCTGCGACGCTTCGGCGTCACGAGCTCAGGCTGACTCACATCGCACGTAACCGTTCAGGGGTGTCGTAAGTGATCGGAGTTGCTCCATTACTTTTTTTCGCTTTCCATCTACGATCGAATGGGCGAAGTGAAGTGACGTGGAGACGGCGGATTGGCAGAAGCGCATCGCAGAGCTCGAGGCCGAATTGAGCGTCAAGGATGAGCAGATTGCCGCTCAGGGGGCGCGACTCGCGGAGCTGGAGCGTCAGGTAGCGGAGCTTGCGGAGAAGGTCGGTCAGAATTCCCGAAACTCGCACATGCCGCCGTCCACGGATTCGCCGGGCGAGCACAAGGGCCGCAAGAAAAGTGGCAAATGGAAGAGCGGGAGCAAGCGCAAGCGAGGAGGGCAGCCGGGCCATCGAGGGGTACGCCGGGAATTGCTGCCGCCTGAAAAGGTGAGCGAGGTCGTGAATATCTTCCCGCCGGAGTGCGAGAATTGTTGGAAGGCCTTGCCGGAGGTGGCCGACGCTCTGGCGAAACGCTACCAAACCACGGAGCTGCCACCCATCGAACCGCACACCACGGAGTATCGTCGCCACACGGTCCGATGCCCTGGTTGCGGGCACAAGACCTGCGCGGCATATGACGCGACAAAGATTCCAAGCTCCCCGTTTGGTCCGCGGCTGATGGCCGTCATGGCGTTGCTCACCGGCGCTTATCACCTGAGCCGCCGCAAAACCATCGACTTGCTCTCCGATGTCGTGGGGGTGCAAGTCTCACTCGGCGCTCTGAGCACTGTCGAGGGCCGCGTCAGTGATGCCGTCGAGCCTGCCGTCGACGAAGCGTGGCGGCGGGTGCACGGCGCAGAGGTCAAGCACACCGATGGGACCGGTTGGCTTCAGGCGGGTGTGACGTTGTCGCTGCGGACGCTCGCCACGACGATGGCCACCGTGTTCAAGATCGTCACCGACGGCAGCAAGAATACCCTCGAGCCATTGTACGGTGCGCTGCGCGGTATCTTGGTGAGCGACCGCGCCAAGGCCCTCAACTTCTGGGCGATGGCGCAACGCCAGGTATGTTGGGCGCACTTGCTGCGAAAGTTCGTGTCGTTCTCCGAACGCGATGGGCCCGCCGGGTCTCTGGGTCGACAGCTACTCGAC
>QJWJ01000034.1 GCA_003235365.1 Deltaproteobacteria bacterium | reverse complement strand
CCCGTCGCCCGCGGGCTGAATCAAGCCCGCTCCGCCACAGCGGTCAGATCCGCCCTTGGATCCAGGTGCTCAAGCGAGCCTCGGGGCGTGCACCAAAGTGTGAGATCACCTCTGCCGCGCACAGCGCGCCGAGCCGACCGCATTCGGGGAGGGTCCGTTGTTGAGTGAAACCAAACAGGAATCCGGCAGCATAGAGATCTCCCGCGCCCGTCGTGTCGACGACCTGCTCGACCGGTTCTGCTGCGATCTCGTAGGTGTTGTCTCCGTTCACCAAAAGGGCGCCATCCGCTGAGCGCGTCAACGCGGCGATTTCGCAATCTCGACGAACCGCGTCAGCCGCCGTTCCGAGGTCGGAGGCGCGGTACAAGGAGCAGATTTCGGCTTCGTTGGCGAAGAGTAGATCGACGTGCTCCTTGACCAACGTCAAGAACTCGTCCCGGTGTCGGTCGACACAGAACGGGTCCGATAGCGACAGCGCCACTTTGCGACCCGCAGCGTTCGCCGCGCGCATCGCCTTGAGGCACGCCTCCTTGGCGTGAGGCTTGTCCCACAGGTAGCCTTCCAGGTATGTCACCTGACTGCTTTGGATGACCGCTTCGTCCACGTCGCTGGGGCTCAGCTCGGTGCAGGCGCCGAGGTACGTGTTCATCGTGCGTTGAGCATCTGGGGTCACGAGCACGATGCAGCGCGCTGTTGGCGCTCCGCCGTGCAGGGGGCTGGTAGTAAAGTGGGTGCCCGAAGCACGCATGCCTTCGGTGAAGGCCGCGCCGAGCGCGTCGTCAGCAACCTTGCCGACGTAAGCGCACGTCGCGCCGAGTTCGGCGATGGCCGCGATCGTGTTGCCCGCCGAGCCCCCAGAGCGCTCAACCGGCTCGTTCAGCTGCCCGTAGAGCGCGTCTGCCTGGTGTCGATCGATCAACGCCATGGTCCCCTTGCGCAGATCGTGCCGCTCCAGAAAGGCGTCGTCGGTTCGGGCCAGAACATCAACGATGGCGTTGCCGAGGGCGGTCACGTCGTACTTGGTCTTCGTCATTGGGCTACTTTCAATCGCTTCCTGGGTCGAATTGGCAAACTTGCTGCCGAACCTGACACGCGTCGCCAGATTCGAACCTGGTGCAGGCCGACCTGGACACTTTTCGAGGACTGCGCACCGCACTGCAAGGATCTTTTCGTCGTGCCCGAGGCGAAATCCTCGGCGAGTATGCGAGATCGCGCCGGATCCGAACGCAAATGCAGTACCTTCGGCAACTTCGGCTTTGCGATCGGGGCGGGATACGCGCGAGTCGTGTCGCGGCTGCGCTTGCGTTCGCGCGTGTATCGAGAAAGAGTCTCGCCTCGGTCGGTAGCCGCCAGCGTTTCGAGCGGTGCCCTGACCGGCAGTCAAGAAGGAAGCACTCGAATGAAATTGGCACTTCACGGAGCGACGGGGCGCATGGGCTTGACCATTGCGCGGCTTGCCGTCGAGGCGGGCGACATTCAGATCGTCGGCGCCGTCACCCATCCCGAAGATCCGGCGCTGGGCAGGGATGTCGGGGAGCTTGCAGGCGTGGGGTCGTTGGGGGTGGCAGCTGGGGCAAGCGTGCCAGACGCACTGCTCGGAGCGGACGTCGTCATCGATTTCTCACTCCCGCCAGCACTGCCAGCGCTCCTCAACGCCGTGATGCGCGCCAAGGTGCCGGTCGTGCTCGGGACGACCGGGTTGACGCAGCAAGACATCGAACGTCTCGATGCCGCATCGAAAGAGATCCCCTTGCTGTGGTCGCAGAACATGAGCGTCGGAGTAGCCGTACTTGCTGTGCTGGTGCGGGAAGCGGTGCAGCGGCTCGGGCCGGCCTACGATGCGGAAATCGTCGAGATTCACCACCGCCGCAAAGTCGATTCGCCCAGCGGCACGGCAAAGCGGCTCGCCGATGCCGTGGTCGAGGCGCGCCCAGAAGTGAAGTCCTTATACGAGCGCGCTGGACAGGTCGGTCCGCGAACTGATGAAGAGATGGGCGTGTTCGCCATTCGCGGTGGCGACGTGATTGGGGATCACACGGTCCACCTATTTGGTCCGGGCGAACGCCTCGAACTGACTCACCGCGCGACGAACCGCGACCTGTTCGCTCACGGTGCTCTGCGGGCGGCGCGCTGGATGGTGGGGCGACCCCCCGGTCGGTATTCCATCAACGACGCACTCGGCATCACGTAGCGTTGGTGACCGAGCTGGGCGTACGAAGCGTCGCCCAGCTTCTCTGTCTCTGGCGGCAGCCCAGCTACAGCGGCTCACGCCTTGTCGAGCAGCACGTCATCGACGTCGTCATCGACGTTTCCGTCGTCGTGGGGCTCGTCGTCCGTCGGCATCTTGGGCACGTTCCAGTGCGCGGGGATTTGCTTCTTCAGAGCGATGTACAAACCCACGTAGCCGGCCAGCGCTGGAATGATGCTGAGGAGCTGCCCTTCGTCGATCAAGTTGCTGCTTGGCAACTCTCGCATCAGCGAGCCGCTGACGAACAGCTCAGGACAGACGTCACCGAGGCACACAGCCCATTCCTGGAAGTCCTTCCAGTACTCGACGATGAAACGACCCGTGAAGTACAGCGCGAAGAAGATGGCGATCAGCGCTCCACGAGGGCGCTTTTCCTTGCCGAGCAACCTGTCGCCGAGCAACAGCGCGCCCATCACGATCAAACCGAGCAACGCTTCGTACAACTGGCTCGGATGGCGCAGCACGCCATCGGCGCCGTCGTGGCGAACGAAGCGTACGCCCCAGCTGCCATCCGTGGGTCGGCCGACGATCTCGGAGTTGAAGAAGTTGCCGAAGCGGATGAGGATCGACCCGAGCGCCGCAGAGAACGCGAACCGGTCGCAACCTTCGACGAAGGATTGGCGTTTGAGCTTGGTGAAGAGCCACATCGCGACCAACAGCCCGATGGTGCCGCCGTGGCTGGCGAGGCCACCCTCCCAAATCCGAAACAGCCAGGCAGGGTCTTCGAGGAACTTGTCGAAGTCGTAGAAGAACACGTGACCCAGGCGCGCCCCACCCAGCACACCGATCACGCCGTACATCACGAAGTCGCTGGCGTCCTCTTCGGAGCCACCCGCGCGTTTGATCTGCCAATTGAGCAGCCGAAAGCCGCCGAGGAAAACGCCGACGTACAGCAAGCTGTAGTAGCGGATCCCGTCCCCGGGCATGAAGGACATCCAGTCCGGGTATTTGAAAATCGTGGGAGCTACGTCCCAGTTGAATGTCGGCACCCCGATCTCCTTGTGGTCGACCTGACCCGAGTCTTGGCCACCGCCCGCGTGGGCGGGTCGTCGCGGGTCGCTATAGCAAAAGAACCTTGGTGCCCATGGAACCGATGTGGCGGCGATTGCATTTCCCCCGCCTGCCGAGCCGGTTACGACGGCGCTGCGTCAAACGGTTCGACGCCTTGCATTCCATCATCGCGTCCGGCCCGCGGGTCGTGACCTCCGGCGGCAGCTTGCGGGTCCCCCATTGCTTCTTGCGGTCCGCAGGGATTTCGACAACACCAGCCCAGAGATCATGCCGACTTTGCCGCTACATGGTGCCCACAACCCGTCGACCGCCGCAGACGGCACGAACCCCGGTTCGTTTGCCAATGCGCCTCAGCTCGGCGGTGCGTTGACGTTCTCGTCGCCGGACACGCCGGGGATGCCTCAGCCCAGTGACAAGACGGCATGGGACTTCATGCCGGGCGACTGGAAGTTCGAGGCGGGTCACTGGCGAGCGCCCAGTGGGTTCGTTCCCCGCACCCAGCTCGAGGCGGCCCGCTTGGGAAACATCACCCCCGAGATGCGACGCGTGGCCGAGCGCGAGAAGCACCTCACCGTCGAGCAGGTCCGGGACGAAGTTGCGGCAGGGCGTCTGATCATTCCCGCCAACGTCGTGCACTTGAAGCACCACCTCGACCCCATGGCGATCGGGCGCGCGTCCCTCACCAAGATCAACGCGAACATGGGCGCGTCCCCGGTTTCTTCGGGAACTGAAGCCGAGGTCGAGAAGCTGCGCTGGGCGGAGCGTTGGGGCGCTGACACGGTGATGGATCTGTCCACCGGTGGTGATCTCGACAAGTGCCGCGAAGCGATCATTGCAGCAGCTCGTGTGCCAATCGGCACCGTGCCGATCTACTCGATGATCATCGGGCGCAAGATCGAGGATCTGACCGAGCAGGACATCATGGCTGGCTTGTTGCACCAAGCCAAGCAAGGGGTCGACTACTTCACCATTCACGCTGGCGTTTTGCTCGAGCATCTCCCGTTGGTGAAGAATCGCCTGATCGGAATCGTCAGCCGCGGCGGGTCGTTGCTTGCCAAGTGGATGCTCGTTCACAACAAGCAGAACCCCATGTACACGCACTTCGACGAGATCTGCGACATCATGCGCGAGTACGACGTGTCGTTCTCGTTGGGAGACGGTCTGCGGCCGGGTGGTCTCGCGGACGCTAGCGATGCAGCGCAGCTGGCAGAGCTGCACACCCTCGGCGAGCTCACGGAAAAGGCTTGGAAGAAGGGCTGCCAGGTCATGGTCGAAGGTCCGGGTCACGTTCCCTTCGACCAGATTGAGTACAACATGAAGCTGCAGCGGCGGGTTTGTCACGGCGCGCCGTTCTACGTGCTCGGCCCGTTGGTGACCGATGTATTTCCGGGCTATGACCACATGACGAGCTCCATTGGCGCCACTGCAGCAGGTTATCACGGCGCGGCGATGCTCTGCTACGTCACGCCCAAGGAGCACCTCGGTCTACCCAAGAAGGACGACGTCAAACAGGGCTGCGTTGCGTACAAGATCGCTGCGCACGCCGCGGACGTGGCTTTGGGCATTCCCGGTAGCCGCGACTGGGACGACAACCTGACCAAAGCGCGCGCGGCGCTCAACTGGGAAAAGCACTTCGAACTGGCTTTCGATACCGACGTGGCGCGCGCGTACCACGACGAGGACCTGGACGTAGATACCGACTTCTGCGCGATGTGCGGGCACGACTGGTGTTCGGTGCGGATCTCCAAGGACATCCAGGAATTTGCGTCGGGCAAAGCCGCCGGGTTCGAGCGCGGCCGCGCCGCCAAGTCGGCAGCGCTCACTGACGAGCAGCGTGCAATCTTGCAGAAACGGGGTGTGTTGTCCCCGGACGAGATCCATCGCTTGGCGGTCAAGACCCGACGTTCGATGTCCACTGACGACGGCAAAGCCGCGTGCCACAGCGACTACGTCGATCCCGAGCAGGCTCAGGTCATGCAAGACCGCAATCTAGTGCAGTTGCGTCGTTCTCCTGCCGCGGAGTGAGCAGGTGCGCGGGTGAATCGCGGCGCGGGTCGCCTAGCTCGTGTCGCGCGCCTGGTCGCCGGAATCGCGTTCGTGGTGGGCGGAGTGATACTCATGGTGCTGCCGGGGCCGGGTCTGCCGCTGCTGATTGCTGGCTTACTGCTGCTTGGCAAC
The DNA here is from genome assembly GCA_003235365.1 of Deltaproteobacteria bacterium. Lineage (GTDB taxonomy): Bacteria > Myxococcota_A > Polyangia > Polyangiales > Polyangiaceae > SZUA-265. The sequence continues at coordinate 37,867 of QJWJ01000034.1, read as the reverse complement.
GAGTTTTCCTGGGCGCGGCGGATCCGCGCTCGTTTGCTGGCCGTGTTGCGACGCGGTCGTCGGCGTTTGGCTCGGGTTCGTGGTGACGCCGAAGTGACGCGGCCGAGTGAAGCTCGCAGTGCAAAGCGCGCGGCGCATTCGACGGACGAAGCCCGGGTGAACACCGACGAGCGGAATGAATCGAACGGGGGACGGTCAGACGCCACGGGCCGCCGGCTCGACTGAATTCTCGGGCGTGCTCAACCATTGGGTCGTGTAGGCGCAGTGCCCCATGGATCGAGCCGCGCCCTTCGGGCAAACTCCTCCTCATGGGTATGGTTGTGTGTCGTAGGGGTTATCGGCGTTTCGGGATCGCAGCGATCGCCCGTGCCTTCGTCGTCGCGAGTCGCGGCAACGAGAGTGCGAACGCTGACGACTCCAAAAACGCCACCACGTCCAACGACGACGCGGGTGCATCGAGGTCACCCGACCCGGGTTCGCCGGCTTTCCGCTTCCCTGACGCTTGCGAATCGCGTTCACTTCACAAGTGTCACGGATGGAGTTGTCAATGACGTCCCAGGAATCTCCAAAGCCAGCAGATGCCTCGCAGTACGTATTGGGTTTGTTCCACGACGCCAGTGAGAACGTTCCCGCCTACCGAGCGTTTCTTCGCGAACACGGCGTTGCTCCCGACACCGTCCGCACCCCGGATGACTTCGCCCAATTGCCGCTGGTAACCAAACAGAACTATCACCAGATCTACCCACTGGCCCAGTTGTGTCGGGGGGGAAGGCTAGAACGTGCCGACATGCTCGCGGTGTCGTCTGGTTCGACTGGTACGCCGACGGTGTGGCCGCGTCGACTCATGGATGAGGCGGGGAGCGCCGCGCGCTTCGAGCAGGTGCTGGTCGGAGCGTTCCGCGCAGACGTCAAGTCGACGTTGGTCGTCGTCTGTTTCGCGCTCGGCAGTTGGGTGGGCGGCATGTACACGACGTCGGTGTGCCGACAGTTGGCGACGCGGGGCTACCCGATCACCACCGTCACGCCGGGTAACAATGCCTCGGAGATTCTGCGCATAGTGCGCGCCATGGAGGGGCAGTTCGAACAGCTGGTTCTGGCGGGATATCCGCCCTTCTTGCGCGACGTGATCGATGCCGGTGCCGCAGCGGGCATCGACTGGCCGAGTCATCGAGCGCGCTTGCTGATGGCCGGTGAGGTCTTCAGCGAAGCGTGGCGCGATCTGATTTGTAGGCGCTTGGGCGATGAGGCCCCCGAGCTGGTCACCGCAGCGTTGTACGGGACCGCGGACGGTGGCGCGCTCGCAAACGAGACGCCCGTGTCGATTCGCGTGCGGCGTGCATTGAGTGAACGACCCGAACTCGCCAGGGAAGTGTTCGGCGAACCGCGGTTGCCCACGCTGTGTCAGTTCGATCCGACCCACCGCTACTTCGAGGCACTTGATGGCCAACTCGTCTTTTCCGGCGATGGGTTCGTGCCGCTGCTTCGCTACAACATCCTCGATCGGGGTGGGGTGCTGAAGTTCGACGAGCTGTTGGCGACCTTGGCGCGACACGGAGTGCAGGTTCGGGTCGACGCGTCGGCGCCACGTTCACCGTTCGTCTACGTCTTCGGCAGATCCAGCTTCGCCGTCTCGTACTATGGCGCGAACGTCTACCCAGAAAACGTGGCGGTCGGGATTGAGCAGCCGAACGTGGCATCGGCGTTGACTGGTAAGTTCGTGCTCGAGGTGGCCCACGACGAGCAGCTCAAGGCGTACCTGAAGATCACCGTCGAACTTGCGGCGGGCGCGTCGGGGAGCGAGCCATTGCGGCAAGCCGTGACCCTGTCGGTGCACGAGGCACTGCTTCGGGTAAATAGCGAGTATGCCAACTACGTCCCGCCTGAGGCGCAACGACCTCGCGTGACACTGCTGTCCAATGGTGATTCAGCGTACTTTCCGACAGGTGTCAAGCACCGCTACACGCGGCACTGAGCAGATGCGGCACTGACGGGCGCACCTCGGGAGGGCGATCAGTTTTCGTCCAGCAGACCCGTCAGCTCCGCAGGGGTGACGCGGTAGTCGCGACGACAGTAGTCGCAGGCGATCTCCAGCACTTCGCCGTCGTCGACCATCGACTGGATCTCGCTGCGATTCAGACTCGACAGCGCGCCCATCATACTCGTGCGGCTACACCAACACTTGTAGTGAAACGAAGACGACTCGAGTTCGGTGTAGGGCATGCCCCACAGCAGCTCTTCGGTGAGCGATTGCGGGCTGAAGTCGGGTTGGAGCAAGAACTTGTCGACGTTGCAGAAGTCCTCCAGCCGTTCCGTCATGATCATCAACGGGGCCCGATCGGCTCCTGGTAGCAATTGGACGAGGTAGCCTCCCACCGCAGCGAGCTTGCCGTCGTCGAACAACGTGCCAACGACGATCATCGTCGTGATCTGTTCAGACTCCTGCATGTACGTCATCAAGCCTTTGGAGACGTCTCCGCCGTCTGGCACAGCCACGACCCCTTGTTGGATTCGGCCGTCTTGTAGCGTTCGAACGACGCGCAGCAGCGCATCGTTCATCTCGAATTCGGAGTGGGCACCGCCGACCAACCCCCGAGTACTTCCCGACGGATGTGAGTCACCGAGTAGGTAGCCGTTCCCTTTGCGCTGCTTGAGAATCCCTTGGACCCGCAGGGCGGGAGACATCGTTTCGCGGATCAAGACGGCACCGGTCACCAAGTCTCCCAAGTGGCGTGCGGTTTCACCACTCGCGTCCTGGGCCTGAAGCACGCCAGCCACCGTGTCGGTGGCCCTGACCGTGACCACTCGGAACGCTCCGTCGTTGGTCATGGCGCGGTGGATGGAGTCTTTTGAGGCGGTCATGAGAGCACTCGAGTTTGCTGAGGGTTCTGGGGGAACGCGCGGTGTGGGCAGGGGGCGTGATTGGCGGGTAGTTCGTGAACGTAGGTTCGGTGAACGAAATTGTCGACCAGTCCCTGGTTCGGGAGTGCGTCACCTCTCGTTCCCAATCGGGGAGCGTTGGCGAGGGTCACCCTAAGGGGCGAGCAGGGCGAGGCCGCTTTTCACTCGAGGTCCGTTTCGTCGACGGGTCTGGAGACCTTGTAGGCTTCGTTTAGCCAGTTCGATAAATCTGCCAGTTTGCAGCGCATCGAGCAAAACGGACGGGCCTCGAAGTCGTCGGGAGCATCTTCGATGACCTTTCGGCAGGTGGGGCACACGATCCGCATGGCTTGGCACTACAAACCGCGATTCGCTTGCGGCGTCCAGTAGGGTTTTCGATCGCGCTCCGCGGAAGCTTCATAAACATCTGAAATCACGGGATATTGTCCGATCCTGCCGCCACTGTCGAGCGGCATGGTGCCGTGATAGGGTGAGCGATCGATGGCCCGGGACTTGTTGCTGGAAGTCGGTGTGCATGATTTGCCAGCGGTTTCCGTTGCAGCCGCGGTCTCGGCGTTGCCGAGACTACTGCGTGAGGAGCTGCGGCGTCTGCGCGTGCCATTCGGCGACATCTGGGCAACCGGTAGCTCGCGACGATTAGTGGTCGGTGCCTCGGGACTTGCTGAACGGCAACTCGACCTCGATGCGGAGTTGATCGGTCCACCCGCGCCCGTTGCGTTCGACTCGAGAGGTAGTCCAACACGCGCGGCAGCGAATTTTGCGCGAAAGGCGGGAGTAGCTGTTCGAGAGCTCCACGTGGTGCAGACATCCCGTGGTGCCTACGCCGCGGCGAAGCCGTGCGAGAAAGGTCGCGACACGTCGTCCCTCTTGCCAGAACTGCTCGTCAGGTTGTGCAAGGAGGTTACGTCGAATCCCCCCGCCGCTGGTTTGCCCGGTGCGGCGCCTCAATCGGTTCCGTTGCGCTGGTTGCTCGCCCTGTATGGCGAAGTGGTCGTGCCTTTCGAGATTGCCGGCACGGTTGCCTCGAACGTGAGCTACCAACGTTCAGTCGTCCCTTCCGAGGGGATAGTCGTTCCCCGCGCCAACGACTATCGCACGCTCCTCGAAGCGCGAGGGACGATGCTCCACGTCGATGAACGGCGAGCATCGCTACGGCAGTCGCTGAGCGAGGCGGCCCACGATGTGGGGGGTGAACTCATCGTAGATGATCGGTCCCTCGACGCGGCGGCATGGGTCTTCGAGAAGCCACACGTGGCGCTCGTCGACATCGGCCCACAGATCGAGTCGTTGCCGGATGTGGTCGTTGGACGACTCGTGGCGCGGCATCGGCACGCGTTTGGCGTTCGCGACGCTATGGGCCGTCGGCTTTCGGCCGTGCTCGTCGTCGTGGACGCCGCTGACGATTTCGACACGGTCTCCCGTCGCTACGAAGACGAACTGCGAGCCCAATGCGCTTCCGCACGGCAATGCCTCGAAATGGACGTACGACTTCCTTTCGGCCAATGCTGCTCCATGCTCGAGGCCGTGCCGTACCACCCTCGGCTTGGCAGCTACGCGCAAAAAGTGACACGGCTGGTTGGATTGGTGGAAAAGCTGGGCCTCGCTCTGAGTCATGGTGAGGCCGAGCGAGGCTTGGCTCATCACGCAGCAACCCTGTGCAAGTGCGACTTGGCAACGCAGTTGGTCGCTCAGTTTCCCGAGTTGGTTGGAGAGGCCGGGCGCGTCTATGCGTTGGGGTCGGGAGTTGCGGTGGAGGTTGCAGACGCCATCGCTCAGCATCGCTTGCCCGCAGCGGACGACGACCCGATCGCCCGGTCACCCATTGCGGCGTTGCTGGGCATTGCTGACCGCTTGGACACGATCGTCGGCTGCTGTGCGATCAACATCATGCCCATGGGGAGCGCAGATCCGTTGGGCCTGCGATCGGCGGCGATTGGATTGCTGCGGACGCTGATCGAGCACCGCATGGATCTGAGGTTGGATGATGCTGTATCTCTAGCGTACGCTGAGTTCAGTGACGTCGCGCTGGATCTGACCGCTGACGACGTGGCCCATCGTCTGCGCAGCTTCTTCGAGCATCGGCTTCGGGGGATCCTGTCACAGTCCTATCCCGCCAGCGTCGTGCATGCCTGCTCGAGCGGATCGCCGCTCGCCCCCCACCAGCTGGCGCTACGTGTTGCCGCGATCGCTGCGGCGTATGATCGCGGAGTGGCTGTGCCGGCTATTGCCGACGACGGTGGAGCGGAGCTCGAGGAGATGGCTGAGGAAGCTCCACCCGTTGTCGGTTCCGAACACGACTGACTTCTTCGCACAACGCCCCGGCGCGGCCCAATTCGGTCGACGGGCAAATTGGGAACCGAGGAGTGGCGTTCGTCATCGCCTTCGTCGGGGTGTGAATTGCGAAACCTACAGGTGGGATGAGTCGATCTGTTCGTGGCAGGCTGGGCCATCGGTGTCCGTTCGAGCTATGCTGGCGACGCTGCATCGAACGGCGGGTTCGGGTTGCAGTGAACCGAGCCGTGACTATCGCTCGTCAAGCGCCAAGGGAGAGGCACGATCGAAAAAGCGTCACCAGCAGTGCGTCGGGCCGAAGCTTGCGGTCGGTGGCCGATACGATGCCGTCACGATTTGGGGTTCGCTTCTTATTCGGACCTGCCAGATGCCGTAAACCGCCAAGGGTGCTCAATGATCGGACGAGAACGTGAGCGCGCACAGCGATGTTCGAAACCGGGAGATCTGTCGTGATGGGCGATCGTGTGGTGAAACGCTGGTGGGCTGTCGTTGCGGTTTCGAGTGGCTTGTTTGCAGTGCGGCTTGCCCCCGCTTTGCCTGGCACTCACCCCGACGCGGTCTCGACGTTCGACACTCGCGGCTCGTCAGTGGTGCTCGCCTACCGCGACGGCCTGCTGTTTCAGGGGACGTCGCGTGTGTTTAGCTACAACGCCAACTTTACGTCGACGAGCGGTAACTTCAGCGCGCAATTCGGTGCGCACTACCTTCAACTGAAACCCGACCCCGACCAACTGATGCTGCACGGTGCTGCGGCGAGCGGTACCGGTGTGTTCAGCATCCCCCTGTCGTCGCGTTTCATCAACGGAGTGCCGAAAGCGACTCTGAACTTGTACGTTGGAGTCGTGCCGATGGCTGCGGTCAGCGGACCCGAGAACTTCCTGACTGTCCCTTTGGCGATCGGCGTCGGATCGTCACTCGCGCCGACGCCGTGGCTGGTCCTCTCCCCGTGGGTCGAGATTGCTCCGAACATCAACCTCGATACGATGATCTCGGAGCTCGACTTCACGGAAACCATCGAGGCGCGGATCGACGAGCTAGACACCGCGGACAATACCGACGACATCACGTTGCTCACGCGCGAAGACATTCGTCGAGTGCTTCAGAAGAGCGTCGACCTGCGGTTTTCGACGCACGTCACGCTTCGTGGTGGCCTCCAGGCGCTGCTGCATCTCGGCGAGTCGTTTGACGTCAGCGCTACGGCGATGGCGACGAGTTTCGGCTCTTACTTCGACGGGGTCTTCATTGGCCAGGTGGGTCTCGGGCTGATCTATCACTGGGACGACGTCGTCCCCGCCGTGCTTCCTGCCGAGCGGCGTCTCAGCGAGGAAACCTGCCGAGACATCGAGCGGCGGTACATGATGTGTCCGAACTACCAATCGCGTTCTCACTCGTCGGACAAGGCGCAAAGTCAGCCCGGCGGCGTTCGGAAATCGCCGGCTCCGGGTACTCCACAAGGCCCTCCAGCTGCAGCGTCGGCCGGACCGACCCCTCCGAAACCCCAGCCGTCCAACCAAAGCACGCCCCAGACAGCTCCCTCACCGCCGAGTGCGAATCCACCCCGCCGCTCTCCGCCGCCTGACCCCATCCCGCCAGATTCGTTCACGCCGCTCGGTCCGATTCCGGACGATCCCGTTGGCACTCCTTGAGCGTCGAGTAGCCGTTTTCAACTTGACGTAGTCGCGTTGTCCGCAGGCTGGCGAGTCGTTGCCCGCGATGTTCGGTGGCGAAACCTGCCGCCTCGTCGAGCGATGAGGTGGACACCCCACCGCCCCGTGGTTGCCGAGTGCGGATATGCCGTCGCCGTCGGGGCGATGCACGCCCGGCCCCAATGACGTCTACTGTGTCCGAATGTGTTCGCGTACCCGCCATGCAACGCATCTGCGAAGGCGGTTGATTCGCTGGTCGAAGAACCGCCTGCGCAGTCGATGCTCGCGCGTGTTTGACTTTGCGTGGTGATCACAAGAGACTCCGCGTCGGAGGCATGCCTTTGTCGAAGTATCTGGTTTCCAAGCGTACGCCGAGCACCATTCCGCTCTCCCTCGTGAAGGGCAACGCCGGGTTGAAAACGTGGCTCAAGTCGCAGCCCAAGATGGTCAACACTTGGGTTAATGCTCTCAAGTTCAAGGCAACGGCCGGAACGACTTGCGTGGTACCCGACAAGGATGGTTCGATTGCGCGCGTGTTGGTCGGGGCGTCCAAGCATTTCGATCCGTGGCAACTCGCCAAACTCCCCGGGGCGTTACCCAAGGGGCGCTATTTCTTGGATGCCGACGTCGACCGCAACGCCGCCAATGCTCTATCGCTGGGTTGGGCATTGGGGACGTACCAGTTTGCTCGGTACAAGCGCGGTGAACGCACCTATTCAGAGCTCGTCTGGCCGCGGGGCGCCGATCCCGACTACGTGACGGCATTGGCAAAAGCAATCGTTCTCGGCCGCGATCTCATCAACGTTCCTGCGGAAGACATGGGTCCTGCAGAACTCGCGGCTGTCGCCAAAGACATCGCAACGGAGTTTTCCGCGACGCTGCGTCAGGTCGTGGGTGAAGACCTGTTGGCGCAGAACTACCCGGCCGTGCACGCAGTTGGCCGAGCGTCGTCGCGCCCGCCACGCTTGATAGACATCGTGTGGGGCGACAAGAAGCACCCCCGCGTAACCCTGGTCGGCAAGGGCGTGTGTTTCGATACGGGGGGGCTCGACATCAAACCCGCTGAATCGATGAAGCTCATGAAGAAGGACATGGGCGGCGCTGCGACGGTTCTAGCCGTGGCCCGTGCGATCATGGAACTTCGCATCAAGGTTCGCCTGCGCGTGCTCGTGCCGGCAGTCGAGAACAGCGTGAGCGGCAATGCTTTTCGACCGCTGGACGTACTCAATACCCGCAAGGGACTGACCGTCGAAGTGGGCCATACCGATGCCGAAGGACGTTTGATCCTCAGCGATGCACTGGCTGAGGCGTGTGAGGATTCGCCCGAGCTGCTGATCGACGTAGCGACGTTGACGGGCGCCGCACGGGTTGCGTTGGGTACGAGCTTGCCCGCGCTGTTCTGCAATGACGACACGTCGGCGACGGAATTGCTCGAATCGGGTGAACGCGTGCACGACCCGTTGTGGAGGTTGCCGTTGTTCGCTGCTTATCGCAGTAGCCTCGACAGCAAGGTTGCCGACTTGTCCAACATATCGCCCGGGCCGTACGCCGGGGCGATTACTGCGGCTCTGTTCCTGAAGGAGTTCGTGAGCGATGGCATCCCTTGGATGCACATCGACACGATGGCCTACAATCTGACGGCGCAACCCGGGCGTCCAGTGGGTGGCGAGGTATTCGGGGTGCGCGCCATCGTCGACATGCTCGAGAGCCGCTACGGTCGCTGAGAGCAGGTCACGAAACTGTTGCGATGGTTTCGCCGGGGATCCAAACTTGCAGCGGCGCAGGCGCCGCCGCAGTCACTGGAGGCTGATGGCGAGGTCGTCGTTGGAGTCTTGGGCCTGTCGACCCGAGCGCCATGACGGATGTGCTGACAGCGGCTCAGCGTCGCCGCGCTCCCTTCGCCCTTGGGCGCGGCGGAGTGTCGCGTTGGCTTCGAGTTGAAACAGCGCCGCGAACCAATCGACTTCGGGTGATCCCTGCGGGCAACCTCGCTCGTGCCAAAGGTGATGCGCGAGCTCCCGAATCTCGGTTTCCGTTGGAGGGTTGTGTTCGAATTTGTTCATGAGTCCGGTTCCTTTCTGAGGACGGAACCGACGGATTTTCACGTATCGGGCGGTTCTAGACTGACTCTCATGCGCGCCCGAAGCAATAGCCGTGCCAGATTCATGAGCGGCGGCGGGGACGGCGGAACGGCTCTCGTCGATTCCGAAGTCACCGCGCCGACAGACCAACTGCGCACAGCCTGCGTCGGGTATCGCATCTATTGCTGGTATGACACTAGCCACGGGTGTGGTGTTCTGCAACCACAGCTCATGACGTCGAGAGGTTCGCGGGGTCTGTTGCTGGAAGCACGGGACTCGATTCGCATCTCGGTGTCAGAGCGTGCAGCGGCCATTCAATCTGCCGGTACCAGAACACGCACCAACTTCATCGAGTGGCACAGCGCCTCTTCGCGATGTCGCGCGACCGCTGGCGGCTGGGCACAGCCTCGACTTCGAGAGGGTGAACGCACGTCGGGTACCCGACGTGTTTTGCTAGCCGCATGTTTCGGGTGTCAGTCGGTGTTGTCATCGAACCAGCCCGCGCCCAGGCATCGTTCGACGGCGGCGAGGACGCCCGGTTGCTGGTGCTCGACCGCTTCTGGCCAGGGCTGCTCTTTTTGTTCGAAGTACCACCTCGCCTCCCCGGGGGGCGCTGGCGGCGGAGGCCCGGACAACAGTCTCAGCACCTGGTCAGCGCAGACGTCGGGAGTGTCCCAACGGCGCTTGACGCGTTCGAGGATCCACCCGAGCAGACCTGTGGTAGCGCCCAAGGCCGTGTTTGCCACTCCTGGGTGCATGACGACGAAGTGCACACGAGGATGCCGTCGTGCGGTCTCGCGTATGGCTGCCGCGCCAGCCAGCTTGGTCGAGCAGTAGGTACGGAATGTGGAGAAATCGTCGCCGCTCGGTGTCCGTCTTGGATCGAATCGGCCCTTCACCATCAGACCCGCTCCGACGACTGCCACCCGTTCCAACCTGCCAGCTTCCAACAAGGGCTTCTGCAGCAAGAGTGGGCCTAAGCAATTGGTCGCGAACGCGGCTTCGACACCTGCGACGAGCTTCTTCTTCGTCGGCCAGATGCCGGCGTTGTGGATCAGCGTTGCGCCGGGACGGACTTCACCGGCCAGTTGCCGTCCGACCGCGGATGTTTCGTCTTGTTGGCAGAGATCGATGCGGATCGGGAGTACGGAGACGCGGGGGCCCAGTCGCTGCGCCATGGCCTGGAGGCCCGGCAGATCCCTCGCCAAGACAAATAGGCGCTCGCCCGCTGCGCACGTGTTGGCGAGTTGTTCAGCCAACGCACGGCCGATTCCGCGCGAGGCGCCCGTGATGATCCAATCCATCTGCTGAGCCTAGCGCCAGAACTCACTAGATGGAATAACATTCCAAGTAAGAACGCTCATGGCGGCTGTTGCCGTTTTTGTGACTCGCGCTGGGCAAGGCGGCATTTGTGAGTACCTTCGGCGGGATGACCTTGACGACACAGCCCCGGCGGCGGCGCGATGGTGCACAGCGTCGCAACGAAATCCTCGATGCGGCGCTGCATTGCTTCGGGCGCAAAGGCATCTGGCGGGTCGGAATCGAGGAGATTCGTCGCGCGGCCGGCGCGAGCCCGTCCTCGGTCTACAATTTGTTCGCCGACATCGATGAGATCATTCTGGCGTTGCTGATCCGAGTCTTCGAACGCTTGTTTGCCCACATCAACGACCGGGTGACGCGCACCAGAAGCGCAAAGCGCGCAGTGCTGGCACTTGTCGAAGCCCACATCGATTGGATCGCCGAGAATCCTGAACAAGGGCGATTCATGTACCAAGCGATGGCGATCGACGGCTGCTCCTTGTCCGACGCTGCGCGCCATCGTTTGGCGGAGGCCAAGGCATCCGCGCTCGCGCCGACGTTCGCCCACGTGCAGAAGTTCACTGAGCGCGGCAAAATCCCACCCTGGCCCGCAGCGTTGCTAGACGTCGTTTTGTTGGGACCGGCGCATGAAGGTCTGAGGCGTTGGCTCGCTGGCGCCGAGGACCTGCATCCGGTCCAGTTGCGTGAAACACTTCCAGCGCTCGCCTGGAGGAGCATCGACGGATGAGAGGCGCTCCGGCTGCGCTGCACGACTAGTCTAGTAGCCAGCAATGGTTGCTCGGAGCGAAGCCGTGGTGGAAGCTCAGTTGCTTCCGCGTTTGGTCGCGGGTTACATCCAGCAGTGGCGAGTTTGGCCATGGCGAGTCAGCGTTTCGGATGGCAGGGCGTGACCCGAATAAACGGCGTTTGCAACCGTCTCGGGGGTGTTGTACCCGCGCGGTCGACTCACCGCGGCTCGGGGGAAAGCTGCGCCGCGCCCCGGTCTTCCGCGATGCGGGGCTAGATTTGCGGGAACCGGCCGACCTCGCTGACGCATCAAGCTTCGGGTGGTTGGAGATCGCAACCAGTGCGCGACCTTTCGAGTCGACCAGTCCGATTACGTCGCTACTGCAATCAATTTCAGAACCATAGAGGCAAAAGGACCTCAGAAGATTATGCTCGCCATCATGGTCGGGACGCCTGAGGGGGCGAGCGCCGGTCCAAGTGGGGCTGACGTGTCGTGGTCGAACGAGGAGCCGCCGACGTTGGGCGAAGTGCTCATCGTCGATGACACCCCCGCCAACCTGCAGTTGCTGACGAACATGCTCAAGGAGCATGGCTACAAGGGACGCCCTGTGACGAGCGGGCCGATGGCGCTTCGGGCTGCGGCATCGAGGCCTCCGGATGTAATCCTGCTGGATATCAACATGCCGGGTATGGACGGCTACGAGGTGTGCCGTCGCCTGAAGCAAGATCGTGACCTACGCGACATTCCCGTGCTGTTCATTTCTGCCCTGACGGAGCCTCTCGACAAGGTCGCGGCATTCGACGTGGGTGGTGTGGATTTCGTTACCAAGCCATTCGACGTGCAGGAGGTTCAAGCTCGGATCGACACGCACGTGCGCTTGCGTCGTGCACAGGTCCGCTTGCAGACGCAGAACCAGACCATAGCCAAGAGTTATGAGCGGCTCCGGGAAATGGAACGCCTGCGAGATAGCATGGCGCACATGCTTGCTCACGACATGCGATCCCCTCTGACGGGGATAATGACCAGCTTGCACTTTCTCAAGAACGACAGTTCGAGCAACATCTCCGCGGAAAACCTGGCTGACCTCGAACGTGGCTTGCGGAATGTTCGAAGACTCGTCGGCATGATCAACGACATGCTGGACGTTTCGCGGATGGAGGCGTCACAGATGCCCGTACAAGCAGAGTCTTGGTCCGTGGCGGCTTTGTGTGAAGAGGCGTTGGCCGTTTTGGGAGGCCACTCGAAAGGGCGCAAGGTCGACGTTGCGGACCTGACGAACCTGCCGCCAATCACCTGTGATCGCTCGCTGGTGGTACGCGTTATCTCGAATCTCGTGCACAACGCACTGAAGTTCACTCCGACGAACGGCGTCGTTCGAGTACTCGGTTTCGAACGAGAGAACACCGTTCGGGTGGAGATCGCCGACGATGGTCCAGGCATTCCGGCCGAGGCGCAAGGGCTGATCTTCGACAAGTACGCTCAAGCCGGACTGCGAGACCAGGTACGAGGACCCGCCAGCGGATTGGGGCTTGCGTTCTGCAAGCTCGCAATCGAGGCACACCACGGCACTGTCGGTGTCGACTCGAGCGAAGGTCACGGTTCCGTGTTCTGGTTCGAACTGCCGAAAGGCGGTTGAGCCGTTCACGGTCGTGAGAGGGAGATGAAGAGAATCATCAACTGGCTCGAGGTCGTCATCAACGCGATTCCACTCCCTCTGCTGGAGGTTTGGGGTCAGTTCTCCTTTGCCATTGGATTGGTTCTGGCCGCTGTGGCCTTCTTCGGATTCACCTTCAGGCTGGGTAACGGCTGGGGTTTCGGCCGAGAAAGGCACGCGTGGAATGCGCGCGCGTTCATCAGCATCCCAGTCACGTTTCTGGCCGTCTTGTCGACGGCTTATGTCGGGTCGTTTGTCGTGTTGGTGCCCGGTGCCCAGACGCTCGAATCGCTGAAGGACCTCGCGGTCTTGCTGTGCGTAGTGCTGTTTGGCTATCCCGCACTGCTCACGGTTCCGTTTGCCTACGGACTCTCGGATGTCATCGAAGGGGTGGATCCTCGTTACCTCCTTTCTTGGTGGCCCGGCTACTTCATCAACCCAGCGTGCTTCTGGCTTGGGTACCAGCTGTTCGGCAAGGCTCCGAACTTTCGGCGCGGCGTGACTTGGGCCAAGTATCTGATCTTCGTCGCGTGTTTCGAGAGCATCGAGCCGGCGCTGTGGGGTCATATTTGCTCTGGCGAGTTCACGCCGGAGGTCTCGTATCGGGCGATAGTGCCCGCTCTGATGTTCACCACCGGCATCACATGGATCATGGCGCCCCCCGCCTTTCTTCTCGCGTTGCCCTTGGCCCGTCGCGCCGGGCTCTTCTGGGCAGAGATCCCTGGCCACGTGCGCGAGGTCGAGCTGGCCAGTTCGAACCCGAAATGGGAATCCGGTCTAAGAAAGGCTGGATCGGGCGGCGACGCGACGCCCGCCGGGATCCCCGTTCGCATGTTTCTCCTCATGCCATTCGTCGCCCTGATGGTGTCCATGGTGGGTGGCATCGCGTACGTGAATCTGCGCGCCGCAGAAGAAGACGCGATACGTCTCACGGCGCGGCTGCATGAGGAGATCTCGCAGAACATTCAGCTCGAGCTCCAGCGCTATCTGTCCCGTGCCGAGCGCGGATCGATGGCGGTGAATGCGAACGGTTTGGCCGCACTGCTCTCGGACAAGGCCGTCGCACGGGACGGGTTTGCGACCATCATCGATCGGGCGGGGCGCGTGATCGCTTCTTCGGATGGGCGCGAGCAAACGCTGGTGCTCGGCGCGGTGGCTGCCTTGTCGACGAAGGTCGGTGCATTCGAGGAATTTGGGGTCCGCGCCCAGTTCGGCTTTGACCACGTGGTCGCCAAGCCCTTGTCCCGAGAAACCTGGCTGGCACAGGCGAGTGCCGTTCCCGACCAAGCCGGAAGCCGCTCGTGGATACTCATCACTGCCCTGCCCGAGGCCTTCTATCTCGCCGACATTCGAGAATCGAGTAGCCAGGCGGCGATTGTCTTTGCTGTCGCGCTCATGCTCTGTCTGGTCGTTGCGGCGGCGCTCGCTTCGCTGGTTACCGCGCCGCTGCGGCGCATTTCGAATGCGACACAGGCGGTATCCTCCGGGCAGACTCTCAGTCGCCTTCCCGTCAGCCGTCTGGAAGAGTTGAGTGTGCTCACGCAGTTGTTCAACGACATGGTGGGTCGAATCGAGTCGGATGCGGCCAAGCGCCAGCGCGCCGAAGCCGAACTTCGGGAGCACCGCGACCGTTTGGAACAGCTAGTGCAAGAGCGAACGCTCGAACTGGAGCGCTCCGAGCAACGAACCAAGGGCATTTTGGAGAACCTGGCAGACGGAGTGATCACGATAGGGACCGATGGCATCGTGCAAGGGTTCAGCGCTGCCGCCGCGAAGATATTCGGCTACCAAGAATCAGAAGTGGTGGGCCAGAACGTTTCGATGCTGATGCCGGAGGCCTACGGCAAGGAGCACGACGCTTACATCGAACGGTATTTACGGACTGGCGAGGCTCGAATCATCGGAATCGGGCGTGAAGTGATTGGCTTGCGCAAGGATGGTGTGGAATTCCCCATGGACTTGGCAATCGCGGACGTAGGCCTCTCCAGCGAGCGCCTGTTCACCGGCGTGGTTCGCGACATCTCCGAACGCAAGCGCGCGGAAGTGCAATTGCGGGAGGCAAAAGAACAAGCGGATGCCGCTAGTCGAGCCAAGAGCGCCTTCCTGGCCAACATGTCGCACGAGATCCGCACGCCTATGAACGCCATTCTGGGCTTTGGGCAGTTGCTGGCTCGGGATGAGGAACTCACCCAGAGTAATCGTGATCGGGTTGCCAAGATACTCAAGAGTGGCAGCCACCTGCTCGAGATCATCAACCAGGTTTTGGAAATGTCCAAAATCGAAGCTGGACACATGCACATCGAGTCGGAACCGTTCGACGTGCACGAAGCCGTCAACGACGTGCTGGTGACCGTGCGCGAACGGGTTGAGGCCAAGGGGTTGTCGCTCCGCGTGCAAGGAATCAGTCGTTTGCCCCGCTACGTGCGGTCTGACGTCGCCCGGATCCGCCAGATCTTGTTCAACGTCGTCGGCAACGCGGTCAAGTTCACCGAGCGGGGTCGTGTGACCATTCGTCTCGGGGCAGTGGAGCTCGACGACGCGTGGCGGTTGCATTTCAGCGTGCAGGACACGGGCGTCGGGATCGCGCCAGATGAACTGTCGAAGGTCTTCGAACCTTTCGAGCAGACGCGCAGCGGTGTTGCTGCGCGTACTGGTACCGGTCTTGGAGTGCCGATCAGTCGAGAGATCGCCCGGTGCCTCGGGGGGGACATGCGGATCCGCAGTGAGCCAGGCAAGGGTACGATCGTCGACGTCGACTTGGTCGTCGGGAGGAGTTCCTGGGCGGAGGTGTCCGGGAGAAAGCGCGAGCCTGTCGGTGTCGTGCCTTTGCCAGAGACAGCCTACAAGCCGATCATCTTGGTCGTCGATGACCAGGAGGACAATCGGGTCGTGCTGGCGGAGCTGTTGACGAGTGTTGGCTTCGAGGTGCGCAGCGCGTGGAATGGCGTGGAGGCGGTGGAGTTGTTTGCCCACGCGCCGGTGGATTTCGTCTTCATGGATTTGAAGATGCCGGAGATGGACGGAACGGAAGCGGTCCGACAGATCCGTGAGCTCGAGGGAGGTGCGGACGTGCCGATCGTGATGTTGAGTGCGTCGGTGCTCGACAGCCAGCCCGTAGCAAACGGGAAGTTCGGGTGTGACGCCTTCATTCGTAAACCTTTTCAGGAAAGCGAGATCTGGGACGTCATCGAGCGTCACCTCGACGTGCACCTGCAGCGCAGAGTGGACGGCAACGTCGAGTCACAGCCCGACCCGCTGACGGAGATGGACATGGATCGGCTTGGGGTGGAGGTGCGAGCGGCATTGCGCGCGGCGTTGGAGCTGGGTGACATGGATCGGGCGACGGAATTGCTCGACGCGCTCGATGCGCGACATTCCAAAGTCGTTGCCTCGCTGCGCCAGCAATTGACGAGTTTCGACTTGGATGGGCTGTTGGCGCGGCTATGAGTAACGAACGCCCTTGTGCGGGGGACCTATGGCAAACCACGAGACGATAGGCAAGGCGCAACCTCCAGGTCGAAACCAGCTCGAGGCGATGCTCGAATCGGTGGTCGATGCGATGCCCGCAGCGGTCGCGGTGCTCGTGTGGAATCCAGAGGGTGACGTGTGCCTTGCAAATCACTTCGCCAGGGATCTGCTTGGGCTCGAGGCGCGGGGCCAGTCGGTGTACGATCTCTGGGCGGAAGTCGGTGACGAGCGGTGTTCGGGAGCGGTACCGGTGCAGTCCGCCGATTCGGTGTTCTCCCGTGTCGTATTCGAGCGGCGCGTGCTGCGTTTCGACGACGCCCCAGTCGTGCTCCCCAGCGGCACTCGGCTGATGATCTCAGGATCGACGGCGCTGCTGGACGCGCCGTCCACTCCGCGCCCTTTGGCAATTACCGCATTCCGAGACGTCACCGCGCAACGTCACAACGACGCGATTCGCGAGGCAGAAGCACGCGTGCTCGAACTCGTCGCCGCCGGTACGGCGCTCGAAACGACCCTCCAAGAACTGACCCGTCTTTTCGAGGCTGAAGCTGATGGTATGCAAGCCTCGATCCTGCTCGTCCGTGACGGTAAGGTCCAACACGCGGCGGCACCGAGCCTCCCATCGCGTTGGGCTGAACTCGTCAATGGCGAACCGATTGGCCCCAATCGCGGCTCGTGCGGCACGGCAGCCTACTTGAAGCAAGCCGTCATCGTGAGCGACATTGCCACGGATCCTCGCTGGGAAATCTACCGCGACGCGGCACTGAGCTTCGGCTTTCGAGCGTGTTGGTCCATCCCGATCCTCACTTCCAATGGGGACGTCGTGGGCACGTTCGCATTCTACTACAATCGACCGCGTCCGCCCACGGCGGCCCTGCTCGCGATGGCCAATCGCGCGAGTCGTTTGGCAAGCATCGCCATCATGCGCCACGAGCATTCACGAGAGCTACTTCAAAGTCGAGAGCACTTGGCGCGTTTCTATGAAAACTCCGCCGATCCAGTCTTCCAGCTCGACGCGGAGGCGGGCAGTTTTCGATTCGGCTCCGTGAATCCCGCGTTTCTCAGTTCGACGGGACTTGCGGCGTCGGAAGTCGTCGGCAGGTGGGTTGAAGAAATCATTCCCGAGCCGTCGTTGTCGATGGTTCTCGCCAAGTACGAAGAAGCAATTCAAACACGGCGTACCGTTCGCTGGGAGGAGACGACATCGTACCCGACGGGAGAGCGTCGAGGTGACGTCTCGGTCACTCCGGTCTTCGATTCCGATGGGAATGTCCGGCACCTCGTCGGTTCGGTGCGTGACGTTACCGAGCGTGTCCGACTCGCGACAGAGCTGCACGCGTTGCTCAGTCGCGAGCAACTGCACTCAGTGCTGCGCGTGGCACCAAGCAACGTCGCCATCGTGCGCGACGGTTCAATTCGCTACGCCAACGCGCGGTTCGTCGAAACCTTTGGGTTGGATGTTGGCGACGACCCGACGCGATGTGCCATCGATCCGCTCGAGCAACGCCGGGTACTCGACGGCGCAGTGACGGGCAAGTCGGTGAGCGGGTTGGAGTTCCAAGCGCGTTCCGCGCGGGGTGAGGTTCTGGACTTGCTGGGTACTTATAGGCCGATCCAGTACGAAGACGAGCCTAGCGTGCTGGTTTACGCCATCGACGTGTCGCCCCTCAAGCGCGCGGAGCGCGCACAACAGGCGCTATCCCAGCGCTTGCTGTTGGCGACGCAGGGGGCGAGCATCGGAGTGTGGACGTGGGACCTGCGAAGTCAGCGTCTGGAGTGGGATGAGGTGATGTGTCGACTCTACGGCAAGGGCTTTGACGACCGAGTCCCAACCTACGACGAATGGAGGGCGTGCGTTCACTTGGAGGACGTTGCGAGTGTTGATGCCGCCGTGGCCGAGAGCGTCCGGACAGGTCGCGCCCTCGACGTGGAGTTTCGCATACGCTGGCCGAACCGTGCGGTGCGCCACGTCAAGGCAACCGCGATTGTTCAACGCGATTCGGATGGCGACGTGACCGCGATGGTCGGGACGAATTGGGACATCACCGACATCAAGGCAACCGAGGCGGCGCTGCGGGCGGCGCGCGATGCCTCCGACGCTGCGAACCGGGCGAAGAGTGCATTTCTCGCAAATATGTCGCACGAGATTCGCACACCGATGAACGCAATACTCGGGTTTGGGCAACTGCTCGCCCGCGAGCCAGAGCTGTCGACACGTGACCGGGAGCGCGTCGGCAAGATTCTCTCGAGCGGCGAACATCTCTTGGAGCTGATCAACCAGGTACTCGACATGTCGAAGATCGAGGCGGGGCGCATGGCGCTGCGCAGCGCACCGTTCGACTTGCATGAGGCGTTGAGGCACGTGGAGGCAATGGTGCGTGGACGCTTTGAGGAAAAGGGGTTGTCGCTCGCTGTCGAAGGCGTGGCAGAGTTGCCGCGGTTCGTCAGTGGTGACGCCGCGAGGTTGCGACAGACACTCCTCAATCTTCTTGGTAATGCTGCGAAGTTTACGAATCGCGGAGGTGCCGTTCTACGGGCGCGATCCAGCGTCGACCGAGACATCACCTTACGGTTCGAAGTGGAAGACACGGGAGTGGGAATCGCGTCGCACGAGGTCGCCAAGGTTTTCGAACCGTTTGGGCAACTCGATAGCGGGTTTGGTGGGCGGTCGGGGACGGGGCTCGGTGTTCCCATCAGTCGCGACATCGCGCGTTTGATGGGAGGTGACTTGACGCTCCGAAGCGATCCCGGGCGCGGTTCCACTTTCGAATTGGTCGTGCGCGTTCAGTCTGCGGACGATGCTGGACGCCTCATCGACGGCTGCGCGCCGACTGTGTTGAGCCTTGCTGACGGGCAGACAGCACCGTGCATCTTGGTCGTGGACGACAATGCCGACAACCGCTTGCTGCTTTGTGACATGCTGCTCGCTGCTGGCGTCTCCGTGGCTGAGGCGGCAACTGGCGAGAGCGCCATCACGCGGTTTTTCGAGGTTTCGCCCGACTTGGTGTTCATGGACGTGAAAATGCCTGGAATTGACGGCCTGGAGGCCACGCGACGAATACGAGCGCGGGACACCCGTGACGTACCGATAGTGGCTCTGAGTGCGTCGGTGTTGGACGACGAGCGCAGTCAGGTATATGCCAGTGGCTGCGATCGATTCATCGCGAAACCCGTTAGGGAGGCCGAGATCTGGGCGGTGTTGGAGGAGTACCTCGGTCTCGTGTTCGTGCGCCGTCCGAGCTCGCTGCCGGCGCCCAGCGAGTGGCCGGAACTGACGGCTGATGAGATGACGTCATTGGACGTCACTGCTCGTGCCAGATTGCGCGAGTCGATCGAGCTGGGGGATCTGGACCAGTTTACCATCCTCGTCGAGCAACTTGGAGGCAGCAACACCGAGACGACTTCGAAGCTGATCGACTTGGCCCATCGCTACCAAATCGATACGCTCCTGAGTGTGCTCTAAAGCGGGGAGCACGATTGGCAGCATTGGGTTGGCCGGGTGATGGGGCTCGAGGGACCGGGCGCTCTTGCCATCCAGTGGGCATCGCGCAAGGAGTAGCAGATGGAAACGCGAATCGAAGTTGATACCCTAGGCGGCGTCGAGGTACCGAACGACCGCTACTGGGGGGCTCAGACGCAACGCTCCCTCGTGAACTTCCCAATTGGCGGGTCGCGTCATCGGATGGCTCCCGCGGTGATACGAGCGTTTGGTGTCGTCAAGAAAGCCGCCGCCCTAGCCAACGACGAACTAGCCGTGCTTGCCTCGGACAAGTGTGAGTTGATCTGCCGTGCGTCGGAGGAGGTCATCGCTGGCCAGCTCGACGAGCATTTTCCACTCGTCGTCTGGCAAACGGGGAGCGGTACCCAGTCGAACATGAACGCAAACGAGGTCATCGGGAATCGAGCGATCGAGCTCGCCGGGGGAGCGTTGGGAAGCAAAAACCCGATCCACCCCAACGATCACGTCAACTGTTCACAGTCGTCCAACGACGTATTTCCCACCGTCATGCACGTTGCCGCGGTGACGGAGATCAACACCCGATTGCTCCCGGCGCTCGACGCACTCCGAGGGGGGCTGGCTGAAAGGGCCGCGACGTTTTCCGACGTCGTCAAGATCGGTCGCACCCATCTGATGGACGCGACACCGTTGACGCTCGGGCAGGAGTTTGGCGGATACGTTGCCCAACTGGAACATTGCCGGGATCGGCTCCTGGAGAGTCTGCGTCCATTGCAGTGTTTGGCCCTCGGGGGAACGGCAGTTGGTACGGGCCTCAACGCGCCCAAACACTGGTCGCAAACCGTCGCGCGTCGGATTTCAGACGTTGCGGGGTACTCCTTCGAGACTGCACCCAACAAGTTCATGGCCCTGGCAGGTAATGATGCCGTCGTCAGCGCGAGCGCAGCTCTCAGGGGGCTCGCAACGGTCTGTTTTAAAATAGCGAGCGATATCCGACTGTTAGCCAGTGGGCCGCGCTGCGGGTTGGCAGAGTTGACGTTGCCGGCGAACGAACCGGGCTCCTCGATAATGCCGGGGAAGGTGAACCCGACGCAGTGTGAGGCCCTGACGATGATTGCGGTTCAGGTCATGGGCAACGATGCGACGATTGGTATTGCAGGCAGCCAGGGCCATCTCGAGCTCAATGTTTTTCGCCCGGTCTTGGTGCACAACCTTCTGGAGTCGATAACCTTGCTTGCCGACGGAATGAGTAGTTTCTTCGAGCGATGCGTTGTCGGAATCCAACCGAACCGCGAGCAGATCGGTCGATACTTGGAGAACTCGCTCATGCTCGTTACCGCCCTCAATCCAGTCATCGGCTACGACAAAGCAGCCAGCGTGGCGAAAGCGGCGTTTGTCAACGGACAGACCCTTCGCGAGGCGGCATTGGCTCTGGGTGTGTTGACCGCTGAAGAGTTTGACCGATACGTTCGACCGGAGCGCATGATCGGGCCTCGATAGGACGTGCCGCGGTAGCCGAGGGTTCACACCGAGAGCCAGGCGAGCGGGCTGGGCGTGGCGGCGCTGGTGTACTCGCTGACCTGGACCTGCGTGGGGCCCTGAGCAGCTGTCGCGGAGCGTGTATCGAATCCGGCGCGCGGCAGGGGAAACATCACAGCTCCGTCGGCGAAGGTAGGGTTGAGTGTGCATGTTCATTGGATGTGGCACCCGTTTACAGTTCATCTATCGCGTCATGCGAGACATCCGCGCTTGACGCCCCGCTTCTGGGTGCGTACGACAGCTGTCGAATGGCTGCCCTGTCCGTGAGTCGCTCGGATCGTGCACGCGCACTTCGCGGGATCGTGTCGTGAGCAATCCTGCGCGTCCGCGGAAAGGAGAAGAAATGGCCGAGTTGAGCGCGGCGGTGGCGGTCAGGCCTAATCGCGAGCGCATCGTCCAGATGCTACGCACGGCAAACTCTCCGAGTGATCGGGCGTTCGATCGCTGGTTGTCGGACGAACAGCAGCGTGTCTCGAACACCTACTGGACGCCGTTGAGTGTCACCGTGAGGGTTTCGCAGTGGCTGCATCGTCACGGAGTTCGAAGCGTCGTTGATATTGGATCCGGTGCGGGCAAGTTTTGCGTCGCGACCGCACTGACCAGCGAATGCGCGTTCACCGGGATCGAACAGCGGCAATATCTCGTTCAAGCCGCGAGAAGGCTCGCCGAACAGTTCGACGTTGACGATCGAGTGAGGTTCATCGAAGGAACGTTCGGGATAGATCCCATGCCTGAAGGTGAGGCTTACTATCTCTTCAATCCGTTTCGGGAGAATCTGGAATTGCCCGAACGGCGTCTGGACGACCACCTCGCTCTCGATCGAGTGCGCTACGACCATGAAGTGGGGCGGATGACCTCGTTTCTCGAAGGCTTGCACGTTGGAACCTTGGTGATTGTCTACGGCGGCTTCGGTGGGCGGATGCCCAAGTGCTACGAGGTGGTGGAGGTAGACCGAGAGTTGCCCTGCATGCTTCGGTGTTGGCGCAAACAGTGCTCAGCTGTCTGAAGTCGCGCAAGACGTGCCGGGTGGTCGAATGGTCGGTGTCACCGGCGCGGCACGCAAACGATTCGCGAGGCGTCCTCGGCGGTGCTTCCGCCGCGAGTCCCCGTACGAGTGGACCACCTCAGGGATGGCGGTGGTGCCCCACTGGCGCCCAGTATCCTGGTCGCGCGGTCCGTAGCGAATCTTCCACGCCGACGTTTCCATCCTTCCGTTCGAGGCGACACCCATTCATTTGTTCCGAGCTGCTCCCTCGGGACGGTAGAATGTTCGAATGATCCCCAACGTTGTTCGATCCCTTCCGTGCTCGGTCATCGTTCCTGCGCTTTGCGTCTTCGGCGTGGTCGCTGCCTGTGCGAACAAGGCCGCGCCGCCAGGGACGTCCGCAGAAGTCGAACGGAACTGCATCGCGGAACGTCCCTGCGCTGGTCGCAGGATTGTCGACTGCCCCCCGGGACTCGAGCCGTCGCACCTGTTCGCGCCGAGGCCGCCGGTAGCTCACACCGTCGTGGTGGCCACGTTGGTTCGGGGCTCGATTGCTCGCAAGTCAGAGCCGTGCGGGTCACGTTGCTGCGAGAGTGGTGGTGGTCCGCTGCTGCTCACTAGTGATCTTTCCGTTGCCCAGGCCAACGACGTGGGCACTCCGCACTCGCTCTACGATTCGGAGGAGGTGGGCGCAGGCGTCGAGTTCGTGCTCGCAGATCAAACCCCCGCGGAATGTACAGCTGATGAGAGTGGCGCCTGTTGCACTTTCGCCGATGAGGAGCTGGCGAACTCGGGCTTGGTCATCGCGCGCGGGACGCGGCACGGTGCATCGCTCATCGTCAACGTCGAGCTGTGCCGGCCTCGAGAGCGAGACTATCCAGGGTTGAGCTTGGACGGCTTCAACGGCCTGGCGCACCCGGAGTCGGAAGGAGTAGAACCTCCCGACGAACAGATGAGCGAACCTTCCGATCTGCGGTGAGCGCGGACCCCCCAATCCCGATGTTTGGACAGCTGCTCGGTGGTATCGGACTGTTTCTCGTCGGCATGGTCTTGACGACGCAGGGCCTGCGAGCGGTTGCCGGCGAGACACTGCGTAAGACACTGCTTCGCTTTACGGGCGGGCCTGTGCAAGCGCTGATCTCCGGAACGCTCGTCACGGCATTGGTCCAGTCGTCCAGCGTGACGACCGTGGCGACGATTGGGTTTGTTGGTGCGGGGCTGCTCACCTTCGAGCAGTCGCTGGGCGTGATTTTCGGCGCCAACATCGGCACGACGGTGACCGGGTGGCTCGTGGCCACCGTGGGTTTGAAGCTCGATGTGGCATCACTGGCGTTGCCTGCAGTTGGCGTTGGCGCGGGATTGAACATCTTTGGGCGGGGACGCGGCTCTGAGGCAGGGCTTGCGCTTGCTGGTCTTGGTTTGATTTTCGTGGGTGTTGGGACCCTGCAGGAGGGCATGCAGGGGCTCAGTGCGTACGTCACGCCGGCAGAACTCCCAGGGGACGGTCTGGGAGGGCGCCTGTTGCTGTTGGCGACCGGGATGCTGATGACTGTCGTGATGCAGTCCTCGAGCGCTGCCGTTGCCACGACGCTGACGGCGTTGCACTCCGGGAGTATCGCGCTTTCTCAATCGGCTGCGCTCGTGATCGGAGTCAACATCGGTACGACGGTGACTGCGGCCCTGGCCGCGATCGGGGCTTCCACCTCTGCGAAGCGTTCGGCCCTGGCGCACACCCTCTTCAATTTGGTCACGGGAGTCGTCGCGCTCGCCTTGTTGCCCGTATTCGTAGCCCTCGTCAGACACTTGAGCTTGCAGCTCGGGCGTGACGACGCCGCGATTTCACTGGCGGCGTTTCATACTGCATTCAACTTGTTTGGTGTTGCTCTGATGCTGCCGTTCACGCGGCAACTGTCACGCCTCGTCGTGCGTCTGGTGCCACAAAGCGGGGACCGGCTGACACGTCACCTGGACGTCAATGCGACCCAGCTCGGCAGTTTGGCGATTGAGGCGGTGCGGCAGACCGCCTTGGAAATGGCAAACGAGGTGTTTGTAACCCTGGCCGATGCGCTGAGGCGAGGCGAGTTCACGCGAATCTCGAAACAGCGCCTGCAGTCGGTAGAAGCCGCTGGTAGAGAAACCACGCGCTTCATCAGTGAACTCACCGGCACCGAGCATCCTGCGCGCGAACTGAGGCGCCGCCACGCGTCCACGCTCCACGCGCTGGATCACCTGGAACGGCTCACGAGCACGCTACTCCGACTAGACGAGAGCGTATTCTTGCCTCGCGAGGAAGTCGCGGTCTTGAGAGCAGCATTGCTCGAACTGCTAGACACCGTACTGGCATGGGCCAGTGACCCCACGCGCACTGCTCCGGTGAATACGGTCGAGGCGACTTCGCAGCGGCTAGCTGCCCAGCGCAAGGAACTTCGCGAGGCGGTGCTGAGGCGCACCGCCAAGGGCGAACTCGACGCGGCGGATGCCGGCAGGCTCATTGAAGCGGCGCGTCGAGTTGATGAGATGGGTTACTATATCTGGCGCATCACGGACCACCTCAGCGGTGAGCGCAACCTCGCAGCTGAGCTTGACTAATGCTCTCTGAGGTGGCTTGTCTTGCCTGAGCGTCAGACGGTTGCTGCTGCCTCCAGTTAGAGGCCGCAGCAGTCCGAAAGGAAACTCGTCGAGGGTGCGGTCTGAGCGCGTCAGGGTTTGAGGTACGGTTCGATGGCCTCGTACCAGACGCCTGCCATTCGCGCATAGCCGTCGTCGTTGGGGTGAACGACGTCAGCAAACTCGCTGTCGGGGAAACCCGTAAACTGATCGACCATGATCATGTTCGCCCCTGCGTCGATACGTTCCTGAACGACGGGGACGATGGCATCGTTGTAAGTCATGATGTCGCCGTTCTGCGACGGGTATGGAGTGATCTTCGCGACGACGAACAAGGCGTCAGGCCAATAGCCCATGATGTTGTCGAGGAACGTTCCAAGCCGTTGAGGGGCCATGGCCGGCCCTGGCTGAGTGTACATGTCGTTGGTCCCGATGTGTACCAGCACGATGTGTGCGTCACCAATCTGATCGAGCAGGCCGGGCAGCTTCATGTCGAGGCCGCTGATCGTGATGCCGCTGGTGCCCTCGTGGGCGGTTGGGAATGGCGTGCCGTCAATCATACTCGGGCCCGCCATGCGGCTCCCAACGTAGGTGATGTCCTTGCCGTCTTCGAGAGCGAGGTGAAAGAGCTCACCTCGGTACGCACTGGAGTTCGACGAGCCGATGCCTTCGGTGATGGAGTCGCCTAACGGGAGGATCTTGCAGGGTTCGGCGTCGGGGCACGGGTCGAAGCCCCCATCGGAGGAGCCTCCGCCGCCACTGCCGCCAGCCCCGTTCATGCCACCAGCCCCACCTGTCTGCCCACCGGTGCCCATTGGATCGTTGGCTCCGCCACCTGCAGAGGCGTCTGCCGTGCCGCCGCCCATCCCGCCACTCGTTGGATCAGTGCTGGTCGAGGTGGACGGCATCGGGCCAGTACCACCCGGAGAGGTGCTCGTCGTGGTTTGAGACGGTGCAGGGCCGGTTGGGCCTGACGGACCGGTTGATGGAACAGGGTTAACGGGTGAGACTGTGCTTGTCGCCGGTGTCGTCGGCACCGTGGTGCTGCTCGCCGATGGCGTGCCAGAAGTACTGTCGGTCGGCGAGACAGTGGGGCTCGACGAATTCACCGTAGCTTGGCTCATGGTGCCGTCGGTGGCGTCTTCGCCGCAGGCGACGACGCCCGCGCAACACAGCAAGGCCAGCCCGAAAGCTGCTCGTCGCGTACTCCCACCGAACTGAGGTACGCTCTGTCGGCGGACTGGAGTTGCGTGGGGAATGCTGGGCTTTGCGGACGGTTTGGATTGCTTCATGGCTCGTTTCCTATCCAACGCTCGGGGATGGGTTGGTGTCCAGGCGGTTCAAATGCGGACGGGCTCGGCGCGAACAACTCATGCTGCGGCGGGCCAGCCACTGCTCCACCAAGTGTCGGCGGGTTCGGCGGTGCTCCGAAACGTGGCCGCGCGGCACTGGTGACGCCTGCGTTGACGGAGGCTACGCTCCTGGAGCGATCTTAGTCCTCCAGATTATCGGCTTTTTCTTTCACGTTCTCGGCGCAATATTTGGCGACCATCAGGGGTGTTTTCGGGGTTGGATGCGTGGAAGAGTGCAGCGTCCCCGCATTGTCCATCGGCGGGTGTATCGTTCCGGTTGAGCTGTTGGCAAACGGACGTCGCGAACGATCTCGGGGATCCCAACGCGTTGCAGGGAGTAGGCGACCCTCCCCTCCAAAATGCGGCGCAAACACCAAATGGCGCCCGCCTGAAGTCTGAGACCTTTCTGGTCGAGTTGGGGGACGAGTTGTCGTCGTTCGAATTGCCAGACGGCTCGTGGGTTGTCGAGATGTGATGTTCACTAGTAACGGAACTGAGTGGTGGGTGAACGCGTTGCGCGGTGTCGGTCGGGTGAGCAAGTGGCGCTCGTTGCTCAACTTGGGGTGGCGGTTGGCATCGGGCCAAGGGTCGTCGCGACGACCCTTGGCGGCAGTTTTTTCCGGGTTGTTGCGCGGGGAGATCGCGGTGGCAGACTCGTTCAAGGACAAAACGTTCAGCGGACGAGAACGGGCTCTCGCCCTTTGGGGTAATCCGCTACAATGCTTTCATGCTTGAACGGTTCTGGGGTCGACCAGTCGTGCATGTGGAGCACAAGTTGGGGAGTTCATGCTCGTTTCGGCGTCGCTGCGGCGCGTTGTTGCCGCTCGCCGTGTTCGGTGCCGGAATGGTTGCATGTGAAGAACAGTCATCAGACCGTGGCGAGGTCAAGACCACGACGACTGACGATGGGCGAAACGCGGATGCTTCCGCAAATGATCCGGCTGCTTCCAGTGGAAGCGGTCAAGCGCCAGCCGACGCGGGGGCACCGAAACCGAACGGCGGCAAGCCGACCGTTGACGCCGAGGTTGATGCTGCGGCAGGGGGGCCGGCACCGAGTGAACCCGAGCCAGTCGCGTCTGGCTCCGGGCCCGAGCCGGCACAACCCAGCTCGTCAGGCACGGCCCCGGTGGAACCGACCGGCGCGCCCAGCAACGCACCTGCGCCGTCGGGTGATCCCGCGCCAGCGGTTTGCCCTGCGGGGTGTCCGGTGCCCGCGGTTTGCAAGCCCTGCGAGAGCGGCGCCTGCGCCACGCCCATGATTCTGTGTGAGGAAGATGGCTCGTGCGGCGCGATCGACTGGGTTTGTCAGGGCGAATCGCCCAATCCCGATCCAGATCCGTGTGAGCGGCCCAACCGTCGGTACGTCAGCAAGTCTCCTGACGAGTGCACCACCCTTCGACTTGCCTGCGAACCCGATGAGCAGCCCTTCAGTGACGAATGCGGGTGTGGCTGTGTGACTCCCAGTGCGTTGTGTTCTGGGATCGAATCGAGCATGGTCGAAGAATGGTCGCTGGCCGCTCAGTGCGAGAAAGCGGCGGACTGCATGGCCATGAATACGACCCTGTGCGGCGTGGAGACGCCGACGCTCGGGCATGTCGGTTGCTATGTGGCGTTGAACGTGAACGCCGATGTCGCGCTGCTCGCGAACCTCGAGAAGGCGGTACTCGAATGTGGCGTTGAGACTGCGGAATGCGAATGCGGGCAGGCACCGCTCGCGGACTGCACCGACGGTCTGTGTCGAGTTCTAGAGCCGCTCGTCGACGATCCCGTCCTGTGTTCGGCAACGGGTGGTACTTGGGTGACGAACACCTGCGGCCACTACGATTGCGGAAATCCTCCCATTTGTGCAACGCTGATCCCCGGTTGCGACTGTGGGCCGAAGATGAACTTCGCGTACGAGGCCGGATGTGTGGAGGATCCCGATTGTCCCGGTGATTGAGCATCGAGCGGTACGAGGGGCCGCGCGTTGGCAATTGGCTTGGCCACGGCGATGTACGGTCGCCTGCGTCCCGTCATGCAACGGGGCGCAGGCGACCGACGACACCCGAGCTGTTGGAGTCAGTCGGGAAACGAGGAACGATTCTCAGTAGCCTCCGCCGAACCATCCCGATGCGTCAGAAACGGTGTAGGGCAAGTTGCTGTAGCTCAAGCGCGTGAGTCCGTCCATGCGCCATAGCTGCAGCGTGCCGCTCGCGCCGTGCTGCCAGATGATGTCCGTTCGCCCGTCATAGCTGAACTCGCGGGCAGAGAAGAAGCGCCATCCCGAACCGTCAGAAACGGTGTAGGGCATGTTTGCCCAGCCCGTCAACGCGACCTCGTTCAAGTACCAGGCCTGGTGAGTGCCGCTGGCGCCGTGCCGCCACATCACGTCGGTCTTGCCATCCCGGTTGAAGTCGCCGGTGGCGACCAACTTCCAACCGGATGCGTCCGTGACGAGGTACGGCGGTGCGAGATTCGGCCAGGCGAGCAGCTGCAACGAGTCGTTGAGGTACCAGATCTGCGTGTAGCCGGTACTACCGTTGTGCCACATGATGTCGGTCTTGCCGTCGTAGTTGAAATCGTCGGCACCCGCGAACACCCAACCCGAACTCGCTGGCACGGTGTTCGCCAAGTTGGCCCAGCTCGTCCGTGTGATCCCGTCCATGTACCAAATCTGTGTCGTCCCGCTGGATGCGTGGTACCAGATGATGTCGGTCTTGCCGTCGCGGTTGAAGTCGCCCGAACCGGCGTAGCTCCACCCGGTGCTTTGCGCGACGGTGTAGGGCAGGTTGTTCCAACCCGTTCGAGTCGTTCCGTTCATGTACCACGGTTGAGTGGTTCCGTTGACTGGATGGCGCCAGACGATGTCGGGCTTGCCGTCGGCGTTGAAGTCTTTACCGGCGCTTGCCCACGGGGGGAAGTAACCCAACTGAACGACCGGGTCGCGCCCCAGCGCCACCTGTCGAGACCACTCGGGCGACATGTAACCTTGCATGTTGGAGATCACGGTCGGTTTCGATGGTGGCGTACTGCCGGTTACCGGGTCGAACGGACCGTAGGCACCGGAATCCGCGAAGGTCACTTCGACGTTGTTCAGGTTCGTCACTTGGCGGAGCAACCAGGTTCCCCAGCCCAGCGGGCGAGTCGGATCGATTGCCGGATCGAGCACGAAGACGGCACCGTCGGTGCGCTTCACCACGGGTACGACGTGGTACCACCACGAGACACTGCCGCTCGGAGAGTTGGGGGTGCTGACGGTCAGACTGCCAAAGGAGAACAGCTTGTGGGGCTTGGGTAGGCCGGCCTCCACCGCGGCAATTGCGGCCAATTCGGCGCGAATCCAACAGCCGTCGTCCGGGTACATCCACGTGGGGCGGCGTCGAAACCCGCCCGAGTCGCTCATGTGCCGGTTGTCGCGGGCGGCGCGGAACAGTGACCAAATCTGCGCGTCCGTCCAAACCGGTAAATTTGACGTGTTGGCTGACCATACCGACGTACGGCTATCGTACACGGAGGCTGCCGCGGCAGCGCGCAGCGACGTGCCTGCGCTCAGTTTCTGACCGGCCTCGGCATACTCTCGCCAGCTCCGGTTTGGATCGCGTTTGGCCGAGTTTCGAGCGATGTCGGCTTTGGCGGCGGCGGGGTCGGCGGGCAGCACGAGCTCGGCGGGCGCAGGTCCCGTGACGGGACTGGTGCTGCGCACGGTGGTCTCTCCTGCGATCGGTATGTCGCTGGTGTCGCGGTTCGCTTCACCCGCAAACTTTTCCGCGCCGAGTGACGCTCGCACAGTGGCAGTGTCGGTGCCTGCAGCTGTCGCCCTGCGCGGGAAGGTTCTGGCGCCGGCGACTTTGGACGCAGGTTCGCCGTCGTATCCGGCAATGTCCTCGAGTGCGACGGCTTGCGCATTCGACTCGACGTCGGGCTGCCCAACGCCTTCGTCAGGCGGCGCGCCGCATGCCACATGGAGCAATGCGGCAACGCCGACTATCACGAGCTTGTTTATTCGGATCATGTGTTTTTCCTTTGCTGTCAGAGGTCTTTGGTTCCTCTGTTGGAGCTGTTCATGACGCGGAGCGGTGTCGACTTCGTGGAGCGGAACGTTGGGTCGCGATCGACGGATGGCCGTCGTTTCGTGCGATTGCCTCCCGGATACAGCTTCCGATGTGACGTGACGGTGCGCCGGTACGGCTACCGTGTTGGGTAGCACTGGTGTTACTCCCGCACGGCCTCCCGAACCCTCTTGTCAGGGCAATCGTTTCAGGATTGTGAAGGTGTCGCAATAGTGGAGATTGTGGTTGTGTGGGGTGACCGGCCGAAGTGTGAAAAACGTTGGCCGTTTTACGCTAATATTTCGGGTCCGCTCATGCTGGGAGCAGTTGGGGCGTGACGGTTGCTGGTATGGGGCAAGTGATTGTGTGGGGTGAACGAGCGTGTTGGCTGTTCGACCGCGTTGTTTGTCGCAGGTGGACATTCCATTGGCGACTGACGCGTCGAGCGTCGCTGAGGAACGGAGGCGCACCTCAGGCGAACGTGGTTCGCTCGCGTTGCCGCGACGCCGGTGATCCGTGGATTGAACGTTCGCCGCCTCAGGTGCGTTGCACTGAAATCCGGCGTGGCTGTCTTTCTGACTGGCGTGGACTTCGAGCGTGCCGCCCGTCAGGGGAACCATCCCATCGCGCATCGTGTCGCCCGGTCAGCGGATGAGAGCCGGGTGATTCTCCCGTGGCGCATTTCTTTGACCGGCGGTCGCTGGCGCGCGTCTGCGGTGCCTGATGCGACGGGCGAAGTGGTACTGAGCACCAATCAGCTTGCCAATGCACAGAAATGCCCCGAAGAATCGCCCCAGCGGGAGTGAGGGTGTTTTTCGGGGCCACGTTCGGGCACTCTTGCTCGCAGCTCCGTGCTCTAGGTTGTTGATTTGTCGCGGCAATCAACATGATTGCCGCTCTAGATCCGATGCCCGGTGGTTTACCCGCCGCCAGAAAGAGATGTGAGGTCCGATGCGTTGCTTGTCGCGTTCAATTGTCGTGCTGCCTTGGTTTGTCGCTTGCACCAGCTGTGTGGCTGCCGACGGTCCGAACACCGGTGCCGAGACCGATGTGGTCACTGCCGGCTCGGACGACGTTCCAACGTCGCTTCCGACTGAGGAGTCGTCGTCCACCCCGGGCGCGCCGAGCAGTGGGTCATCGTCGCCCACCTCGTCGACGAGTGGCATCGTGACGGTGAGCCCCACTCCCAGCAGTCCCGGGACGAGCCCCGGGGTCGCTTCCACGCCGGGTGCTCTTCCCACGCTCACTCCCGGCGAACCAGAGCCCGACCCTGGACCGACGCCAACGAACACAGCGCCTGTCAGGCCGACCACGTTTCCTGGAGGCACCGTTGCACCCGGCGCGGGTGGCCGTGACGGAGTTGGCAACGGCCCCAGCGGTTCCGCTGGCGGAAGTTCTGGGATGGACGGTGCGGGAGGTACGACAAACGAAGGCGCTGGTGGCGAAACCGGCGGCGATCCCATCGAGCTCGATTGCGAAGCGATGATGCCGACTTCGGGGGCTCAAGACCATTCCGGGAACGGTGTGGGTGGAGATGGCAACCTCTCTTGGGAGATCTGGTCCAACACGGGAAACGGTGAGCTGGTTACCTACGACGTTCCGGCGTTCTCGGCGATTTGGGACGAGGCGGGCGGCTACCTCGGTCGTCTGGGTTACGAGTGGGGAGGATTCGGCGACACGCCCGAACCGTACGAGGCCCATGGCACGATTACTGCGCAGTTCGTCGCGAACAAGTCGGGTTCGGCTGGCGGCTACTCCTACGTAGGGATGTACGGGTGGTCCAACGACCCTTGCGTCGAGTGGTACGTCGTCGAAGACTCGTTCAACGGCTTACCCTTCAACCCCGGCGGTACGGTCGACAAGGGGGACATCGAGATCGACGGTGGAACCTACGTCGTCTACACGCGCGACACGACGGGCACCGGGGGCTCCAGGTGCTCTGGAGTGAACAGTTGGATCCAGTACTACAGCATCCGTAGGGCGGCGCGGAGCTGCGGCACCATCTCGCTCACCGAGCATTTCGATGCTTGGAAGAGCAAGGGGATGGAACTCGGCGCTCTGCTCGAGGCCAAGATCCTCGTCGAAGTCGGAGGCGGGACGGGTCGCGTCGACTTGCCGATAGCCAACGTGATGACGACCCAATGACGCCGAATGAGAAACCGCCCGACGATCGTGCTCATCCACTTCGACGCGGGCGAGTTTCCGCGCCGTTGTCAGGGCCGTTTGGCGGCCACCGACGCCGCGACCACTAGCGTGACGTTCGGAACGCGCACGTTGAACACAGCCATCTTGCCCAGCGTTCGCGGTGCACCGAGCTCGGTCCAAGGGATGAACGCCGCGCGCTTTCCGGCGAGGGGGTTGCTCAGATACACCCCCTCGTGATCCGAGCCGACTTGCAGTGACGCGCTGTGCAAGTAGCCGAGTTGGCCCTGGTACATGCCCGTATTGCCCGGTGGGGGTCGGTCCGTGGGGAAGCGCGCAATCAGCGAGTAGTAGCCGCTGAGAAACGCGACTGCCCGGGCGAAACCGTAGAAGGTCAGCGCGAAGAGCAGCAGCGCTCCGAGCACGCCTGTGATGATCAAGACCAATAATAGCGGTGAGTTCGTGTCCATGAGTTGGCTCAGTACCCTCTCAGAATCGACGCAACGCTGCCATCCAGCCGTCGGGTTCGATGCACGCGCCGACGGCGAGGGGACCCACCGTAGCGCGTGCACACAGTTCGTCATGCCCATCGTCGTCGGCGTCGCGCAGCCCGATGCTGCCCTCGGCGCCCCAACCGACGCCGATCCCGAGCGTGGCTTCGTTGGCACCATCGCTCACCCGCACTTCCGCGTTGATCAGGGTTGCGGTCGCGCCGGCGTTCACCCCACGGCTGCCGTCCGGATTGTGGATGCCGAGGTGTGCTTCAGTTTCGAAGGCTTTGGTCGCGATGTGGCTGCCATCGTCTCCGACCTCCACGCGCAGAGCCGTAGCACCCGCTTCGTTCTGAACTCCGCGTTGCGCGTACACCGAACCGAAGTCGACTACGCCTGAGCCGTCGCGAACACGCCCATTGTCGAGTGCCGCCTCGGCGTAGTCGACGTCGCCCGTGCTGTTCGTTCCGACGCGCGCCGTAGGGCCACGCGCTTCACTTTGTTTCGTTCGCTCGGCGTGGTTGCGGGCTGGCGAGTCCGTTGCCTTGGCGGTTGCTGGGTCAGTCACCACCGATTGGTCGTTCATCTGTTGCCGTAGGAACGTTTGCAAGCGTTGCGAGCGGACGTCGCCGCCAGCGACCAAGGCGCTCTCACCGTCGCTCAGTTGGCTGGCATTCCAAGGTTCGCTGCCCGGTTCGTAGCACGCGTCGACGGTGACGCTCTGCGTCGGTTGCGCTGTATGGCTTTGGCTCGCCCCCGACCGTGCGGTGTCTGGGTCGTAGGTTTGGGGCGGTCGAGCGTCGTTCGAAAGGGGACTGAAATCTGTCATCGCACGCATCCTTCGTTGGGGGGATCGAAGCGGGGGTCGACACCCTCGAAGCACCAGTTGCGGAACATTTCTTCCTCGTTCGCAGGCTGCTGCCGCCGGGCCGAACGGGCCCGCGACGCACCGCCGAGGGAAGCGCGCAGTTCCAACCGAGAACCGTCTCCAACCATCTCCAACCGACACGAGTCGGCCTGGCCCGTTGTGGGGGCGAGTACGTAGCCGCCGGACCGCGTTCCTCGAGTTGGACGACGGCGATGGGCATACCGTCCTGAACAGTTAACCAGTGACCGTGCGGCCCCGAGTTCGTGCGTGCGAGTGCGGTCTGAGCTGACATGAAGGGAGTGCAAGCCACTGAGCGGGCCGCCAGAGACCGCGCATGGGAGTGACGGCTCGCCGGTGACGCGGTATGGGTTGCGGCGCAATGTCGTCGAAGGAGGACGCGTGGGCAACAACATGGGGATGCAAAGGGTCGAGGCTGCGGTTTGCGCAGCAGTTGCTTGGTTGGCGACGTCGTGCGTGCTCTCGGTTCTCGGCTGTACCCCAGCGGGGACCGAGGAAGGGTTCGGCCATTGGCAAGACGAGCTCGGCTACGTCGATGCGGCTCTGGGCGACGAGCAGAACGAGCCCACCCTGAACGGCGACGAGGCCGAGGCCGGTGAAGGCGATTCAGTGCAGAGCGCTTCAGCGCTGACCCGCAAACTGGCAGTCGTCATCTACGATCCGCGAAACCCCGCGAACCCGAACGAAACCGTCAGCTCCTACTTTGGTTTCTTCGACGGCGCGGACGTCGCGCAGTCGATTCGGGACAAGCTCGCGGCGGCCAGCGGAGGGGTCGCCAATTTCGACATCCGCTTTTCGTACCGGGTGAATGCGTTTCCATTGAAGCAAAGTGGGGCCCGCTATGATTGGCAGAGCTACATTCAGTGTCGGGAGGACACGTCGACCTGTCTCGACCCGGACCGTGCACGATACGCTCCGTTGATGAATGGCACCGATACCGGCGTCAACCTGTGCGCGTTGGTCCAGTCCGGCGCCATCGACGAGATTTGGGTGATGGGGTCCGGGTACTTTGGTTTCGACGAGTTTGCCTGGAAAACGCCCGGGAACGCGCTTCGGTACGCACCGCTGCCCGCCAACCCTTGGTTGTATCGTCCCTACGATTTGCCAGACTGTGGTCGCCCGTACTTCGTCATGGGGTTCGTCAATGATCACCCGCCGGGGCTACACTCGTTCGGGCATCGCGTCGAGTCGGCCCTGGCGCTGTCCGAGCCTGCCGGGGGTCACTGGACCCGATGCAATGCCAGCCCGCGCCGCGAATGGACGGACTTCATTTGTCGAGACGGCGATGACCCGGGCGAAGCAAGTTGTGGCGACGTTCACTATCCGCCCAACGGCGTGTTCGACTACGACTATGCAAACCACACGCCAAAGCAGAGCAAGTGCAACGACTGGTTTCGCTACCCCTACTTGACGGGTGCCAAGACCAACGTCAGTGCCAACACGTGGCGTTCGAGCCAGCACGGCAATGTCTTGCTCGCGGACATGCACCGCAGCACGGGGAACTCCTTCGAGCGCCGTGATGCAAGTATTGCTGACGAAGGATACAAGTTGCTGCCCGGTGGCTATTCCTTGTCCTGGCATACCGGCGACTTCGATCGAGACGGCAGAACGGATCTCGCCAAGTTCTTCGATGATGGGGGTGCCTGGTCAGTCGATGTCTACTTCGCGCGCCTGCCCAACACCTTCTTCAAGGAGCGCTGGGCGAATCGTCAAGGTGGGTATTGGCCGAGCCAACAGTGGCACAGCGCCGACTTCGATGGTGATGGTTCGACCGACTTTGCGAAATTCTGGAACCACTCGGGTCAATGGAGCGCTGACGTTCACTTGTCGACGGGTGATCACTTTGCGATGCAGCGCTGGGCGACGAAGCAAGGTGGCTATTGGGGTGCGCAGCGCTGGCACGTGGGCGACTTCAACGGCGATGGCCGCAGTGACTTCGCGAAGTTCTGGAAGGAAGACGATCAGTGGACGGTCGACGTTCATTTGTCGACGGGTGATCACTTTGCGATGCAGCGCTGGGCGACGAAGCAAGGTGGCTATTGGGACGCTCAGCGCTGGCACGTGGGCGACTTCAACGGCGATGGCCGCAGCGACTTCGCGAAGTTCTGGAATTCGAATGGTCAGTGGACGGTCGACGTTCATTTGTCGACTGGTTCGAGCTTCGTGATGCAGCGCTGGGCGACGGAGCAAGGTGGCTATTGGGACGGGCAGCGCTGGTACGTCGGTGACTTCAACGGCGATGGCCGCAGCGACTTCGCGAAGTTCTGGAGTTCGGATGGTCAATGGACGGTGGATGTGCACGTCTCGACGGGTTCGAGTTTCGTGATGCAGCGCTGGGCGACGAAACAGGGTGGCTATTGGGACGGGCAGCGCTGGTACGTCGGAGATTTCAACGGCGACGGCCGCAGCGACTTTGCGAAGTTCTGGAACCACGACGGCTACTTCACGGGCGACGTTCACGTTTCGATGGGTTCGAACTTCGTGATGCAGCGCTGGGCGACGAAGCAAGGCGGCTACACCGGTGAACGCCGCCGTTTCTGGTTTCTCGGCAACTTCGACGGGAACGCGTCTGGGAGGCAGAGCGTGCTCAACATTCGGCGTCCGTCTGGCCCCTATTTGGAAGGGTCCTACCTGCATTGGTGGATGAACCACATTCCACGGCGCTCCGGGGCTCACCCGGCAACGTGGGATCCGAACGTCGTGATCCTCAACAACTGGTGGCACTACGCGCTGTGCTACAGCGCGCCGTGCCCGTGAACGGAGTGGGGTTGCTTCTCGCCCTCAGACCCCGATACCCGGCAGAATGTCGCTCGCCATCTCGAAGTAGCGGGACGTCGTGCTTTCGTAGTGTTGGCGGTAGGGGGGCGTCCAATCGTCTTGGGTGAGGAATGGCACGCCGTAACCCTTGTGCCCCCACAACTCGAACTCGCTGGCAGGGACGCCCATCGACTGCAGTACCGTGGCAAGCCACTGATTGTAGAGCACACCCAAATATTGAACGTTGCCAGCGCCTGGATCGAACTTCTGAGCTTTGGGATCCGTGCGGCGGTAGTCGGCGAACACACCCGTCTTGAAGAAACCCGCCGCGCTACCGAAGGTCACGATTGGGATGGACACGGAGCCATGCGTCTCCATGCCGCTCTCCTGCGACCATACCAGGAGCGAATTGTCGAGGTAGGTCATGCCCGGTGCCTCTTCGACGTCGAGTTTGGCGGCCAGGTCCACCAGGATCGATTCGAAAACGCGCTGGTACGAATCGACGATGAGCGTCTGGTTCTCGGCGGTTTGCCATTGATGGGCGACGTCTTGATGCCAATCGCCGTTGTACGCGACGAACTGCTCCGTCGATCCCAGCCCGAGCACCCCGATGCGGCTGGTGCCACAACTGAACGCCGCGACGACCACGTCGTTGAAGAGCTGTCCGTAACGCGCCATCTCTGCCGGATCGTTGCGCTGATGGTCGCGAGCGTCCTCGGTTGGTATTTGCACTCCGCCGCACGAAACGACAGTCGTGAGCTTGCGCTCGAGCTCTGCGATGCGCTCGATGTGGTCGTCGAGCCGCTGACGATCCGCCGAGGAAAGACGCCGATTGGTGTTGCGCAACGACAGGTAGTTCTCGCGGATGCGATCGACGACTGGGGGCCGACCCGGCTCCGTTTCGTCTGGTGGCACGAAGATGCGGTCGAACAATTCCTTCGAGCTGTTGTAGCCGCGGACGTTCTCGATGTCGCCGGAGCGATTCGACGGGCTGGCGTAGTTCCAGGACACGGGGCGAGAGCTCATGATCATGGAACGCTCGCGGATGGTCGCCAGATCGGGGTAGAAGGAGGGTGACCATGCCATGATCTGATCGATGGTCGGGCGAGGGTCGTCCTGAACGGCTTGGCCGTCACCACCGTTGCCGTCGTTGCGCGCGTAGTTGCCGAGGTGTAGCCCGGTGTTGTGCGCGATGTAGAACGGCACGTCGAGTCCGTACAGGACGTTCATCTTTTCGACGAGTGCCTCGCTGAAGCGTCCGCTGTCGGCACTGAGCACCGGTGAAACGCTACGCGTGCTTCCACTGACCGAGCTCGAGAGCTTGCCAAAACCGATCGTGTGGTCCGAAAACAGCGGTTGTTGTTCGGTGAGCAACGACGTGCTCGGGAACATGCTCTGCTCGAAAGCCGCCCCGTGGTCCGTCGCGAGCCAGAATAGGCGCGGAGTGCGCGTGTACAGTGGATCTTGGCCGTACGCGCTGCGTGAGAGCAATGAGGGCAGGATCGGCAACGTTAGCGTGAAGCCGCCGATGCCGAAC
>QJWJ01000546.1 GCA_003235365.1 Deltaproteobacteria bacterium | reverse complement strand
CGTAGTCTCCGACGTCGTCGACGTCGCGCCCATCGACGACGATCAGCAGATCATCGTTGACGTCCATCGGCCTGGAGATGGCTGACTGAAGGCTGGTGCCATAGTCGTCGCTGCAAGCCTGTTCGAAGAAATCTGGACACTCCAAGGCGTGCGAGCGTCAACACGAACGACTCGATCGCGACGCGCCGTGAACGAGTAGCCCACACCGCCATGTCGAGAATGCGCCGGCGCTGCACGACACTCTTCGTCGGGTCGGCGCAACACGCCCGCGCGCGCTCCGCTCAGCGCGAAAGTCACAGCGAAACCCGGCGGTTCGCATCACTGCGAACCAACGGGGCGCAGCACACGCCGGGCGGCGACGCTGATTGGAAATGCAGCGGCGAGCGAAAGGGCAAGCCACTCGTTCCTGGCTCGTCACGGAACGAGCGCGCGATACACCACCGCCGGCCCAGCCAAACAATACCCCGCCTCGCTGGGCGGCACGAAAGCGCTCTCTCCAGGTAGCAGTTCGACCAGGTTCTCGTCGGTGCGGTAGCGCGCCTTGCCCTCCACGGCAATCACGATTTCTGGCCCGTCGCTGACGGGAATCTGCACGGGCGCCTCTCCCAAGTCATGCTTCCAAAGCTCGAACTCCGTGGCGGGAGTGACGTAGCGCCAACACCCATCACTCACCGCTTGCGCCCGCACTTTCTGCACCGGCCGGCCCTCGAACACCAAGACCGACAACAACTCGGGCACATCCACGTGTTTCGGCGTCAATCCGCCGCGCAGCACGTTATCCGAATTGGCCATGAGCTCGAGCCCGGTTCCGCACAGGTAGGCGTGCAGGTTGCCGGCAGGGAGGTACAGTGCCTCCCCGGGTTCGAGAACCGCGTGATTGAGCATCAAGCTGACGACCACGCCAATGTCGCCCGGATAGGCCTTGGCTAGCTTCGGCAGCCATGCCAACGCGCCCACGAACGGCGATATCAGCGCCGGGTCC
Organism: Deltaproteobacteria bacterium; assembly: GCA_003235365.1. Classification (GTDB taxonomy): domain Bacteria; phylum Myxococcota_A; class Polyangia; order Polyangiales; family Polyangiaceae; genus SZUA-265. The sequence goes on along the minus strand of QJWJ01000546.1, from coordinate 12,406 downwards.
ACATCCGGCGCCTTGCCTTGTTCCAGTATCCGCTGTGCGGCGGCGACCGTCGAAGCGACCACGGCCTTGGCTTCGTCGGCTGGTAACTGCATCAGACGTCGGAAGCACTGCTCCAACGCCATCGAATCATCTGCGTTGGCCAGGGCTTCGGTCAAACAACCGCTCAACGTGGGGCACTGAAGCGACGCGATGAGCTGCTCGAACTGCACGCGCTGACGAAACCCACACAACGCTTCGAACGGGGTCAGCGCGCAGATCAGCTCCGGCTTGTGATTGGCGTCTTTGTAGTTGCGATGGTCGGCGCCGATGGGCACCCCGCGACGTTCTTCGACCTCGAAACCTCGTTTCGCCTGCTGCAGATTCGGGTGGGCCTGGAGTGAAAGCGGCTCAGCCGCGGCGAGAACTTTGAACAGAAACGGCAATTGCCCGAACTGCCGCTGCACTCGCTCACCCAGCCAGCACGCGGGCTCGGCCTCGAACAACGCCGGCAACGGGTGCCAGTCACCACGAACCAAGCCACGCGAAGGCGCTTTGGAATGTGCACCCATCCACAACTCGGCTTCGGGTTGGCGCGACGCGCGACGCCCCTGCAGCTTGGCGATCGCAGCCCGCGATCCCCAAGCGTAGTTCATGATCGTGTTTTGAAGCCGAATCATCAGGCTCGCATTGCCTCGATCGGCGACGTCCGCGCGGCGCGCAACGCCGGCAAGAAGCCACCGATGATACCCATCACGCCACCGGCAATCACCGATCCGATGATGATACCTGGCGACGCATTGAACCTGAAAGTGATCTCCTGCCAAGTGCTGTAGTTCATCGTCGACAAGCTGAAGAACGTCGTGATCAGCGAAAGCAACGCCCCAAAGATGCCGCCAGCGACGGCCAGCGCCACTGACTCGACGAGGAACGCAAACAGAATGGACGTCCGAGAGAAACCCAATGCGCGTAGCGTGCCGATTTCGCGGCCGCGCTGCGACACCGAACCATACATCGTGATCATCGCGCCGATCATCGCGCCGATCGAAAAGAAGAAGGCGGAGATGATGCCCAGCGTCGAAATGACCAGCGTCGTGCCTTCCGATTGCTTGTCGTAGTACTCGCGCTCGCGAAACGACTCGAGCCCCAGTTGCTTGTCGGTCTCGGCGTAAGCCGCAAACGCATCGTACTTGGTGGGCGATTCGAGCGCGATCGTCAGCGACGAGAACACCCCTTCCCGACCGAAACTCGATCGCAACGTCTCGACGTCGACCCACACCTCGGACTCGAAGGACGAGCCACCGGACTCGAAGACGCCGACGATCTGAACCGAGCGGCCCTTCTTCAATTCAAAGCTCGACCCGAGATTCAGCCCTTTGAAACGGCCGAGCAGCGCCTTGCCGACGATGCCTTCGTCAGTGCCTGGCTTTGCGGGTCGGCCCTCGATGACTCGTACCCCAGGGCGAACGGTGAACACGTTCTCCTGCACGCCGCGGATCAGCACGTTGGCGATCTGCCCTGCCTCGGCGTTGAGCCGGTCCAGCGCAGCGACGACCACCACGTCACCGGTGCCAATGGGCTGCCCCTGAGCGTCCTTCTTCACGCCCGGTGCCGCCAGCAGCATGTTCAAGTACTTGTTCTCGACGCCACTGGCGAGCTCGGTATCGGAGCCCTTGCGCAAGATCAGAGCATTGTCGGCACTGCCCGAACTGACGAGCGTCTCTCGAATGCCTCGGGAGAGCATCAGCGAGGAAGCCAGGACGAACACCACGAGCGCGATGCCCAGCGCCGTGGCCAAGGTGGTCGTCTTGCGCACGAGCAAACTGCGCAGATTGTAAGCGAGCGGGATTGCCATCAGCCGACCCTCCGCAGTGAATCGATCACGTTCAGCTTGGATGCGTTGTACGCCGGAATCGCCGCTGCCAGCAGGCCCAAGATCGTCGCGAACACGAGCGCCAGAACGGCCGTGGAACTGTCGATGCGGAAGTACGGGAAGAAACCCCGCATGTTCTCTTCCAAGAAGCGCCCGACACCGCCCTCGACGATGGGGTACGACAAGCCGAGGCCCACGACTCCACCGATGACTCCAATCGTCGCCGCTTCGCCCAAGACGAAGGCCACCAAGTGGCGAGGCAGAAAGCCGATGGCGCGAAGCACGCCGTACTCGTGAGTACGCTCGCGCACACCCATCGCGACCGTGTTGCCCAAGATCAGCATCATGATCAGCAAGATGACGACGCTGACCAGGTCCATCGCGCTGAGTATGGCGGTGAACATGCCCATGAAGCTGTTGTTCAGCGCCTTCTCGCTCATGCTGAGGGTTTGAATGTCGCGCTCCTCGAAGTGCGCGTCGATGGCCTTCGAGATCGCCGGACCCTGACTTGCGTCGTCGATGCTGGCAGCGACCCAGCCGATCTGGTCGCGCCGCCGCTCAGGAATCGATTCGTTGAGGTAGTCGTAGTGAAAGAAGAACGACGACAGATCGATCGATCGCCGATCGGAGTCGTAGGTCCCGGAGATCTCGAACTCCCAATCGCCGGGGAAGATCGTCCCGCGCAGCTTGATGCGATCGCCCACTTTCCAACCGAACTTCTTGGCAAGCACTCGACCGACGATTGCCCCCTTGCGGTTCTGCTTCCAAGACTCGATCTGGTCCTGGGGCACTTTCATCTCGGTGTAGATGTCGAACAATCGCTCGGGCTCCACCGCCATGGTCGCGAAAAACTCTTCCTCACGTGTGGGGTGTTTGGCACCGAACCACTGCATGCCCATCGCGTTGCGCACGCCCGGAATCTCGCGAACCTCCTCCACGTAGCGCTGGGGCAGCGGCATGATGAAGCTGACCTTGTGGCGCGTCGCCAAGCGGTCTTGCGCGGCGTACTCGGCCCCTTCGGACCAGGCTGTGATCACCGTGCGCAACAGCACGAATGCGAGGATCGCCACAGACACGCCGAGTACCGTGGCACTCGTGCGGAACACATTGCGCAAGACGTTGCGCGTCGCCATAGCACTGAGATTCACGACCGCACCTCCGTCGAACTGATCGAATGTCGAGCCATGGCGACCTCAGTTGACCAGAGCGCCCTTGTCCAGGTGGTGAACACGCGTCGCGCGCTCCGCCGCCGCCGGATCGTGGGTGACCATGATGATCGTCTTGTTTTGCTCTTTGTTCAGCTTTTGAAGCAGATCGAGGATCTCTTCGGCGCTCTTGCGATCGAGGTCACCCGTGGGCTCGTCCGCGACGATGATCTTCGGATCCGTCACGATCGCCCGCGCGATCGTCACGCGCTGCTCTTGACCGCCGGACAATTGCCGCGGAAAGTGATTCATGCGGTCGGCAAGACCCACCACCTTCAGAGCGATCTCGGCACGTTTGCGGCGCTCACTCGACGACAGTTTGGTCAGCAGTAGCGGCAACTCGACGTTCTCGAGCGCCGTCAGCACCGGCATCATGTTGAAGGTCTGAAAGATGAAACCGACGTTGCGCGACCGCCACTTGGCGCGCTGCCCTTCACTCATGCCGGTCGGGTCGATGCCGCCCACCTTGATGCTTCCCGACGTCGGACGGTCCAATCCGGCGATCAGGTTCAGCAGCGTGCTCTTGCCGGAGCCCGAAGGACCCATCAACGCTTCGAAAGCTCCCTCGGGCACGTCGAGATCGAGGTTCTTGAGCACCTCCAACTCCTCTTTGCCGCGCGAATAGACCTTCGTGATCGAACGCAACTCGATCATCGGGGTGCTCGAGGCGCCGTTCGACTTGTCCGCCTTCACTGCTGTTTCTTCCGTGTCGTTGCTCATTCGGGCACCCTCTCCTTGACCCGCTGCCCATCGCTGAGCTTGGCATCGGGATTCTTGATGATACGAGTTCCGGGCCTGGGGCCCTCCATTAATTCAAAACCACTTCCAAATGGCTCGCCGAGTGTCACAGGAACCATTCGGACCTGTTCGCCTTCGAGCACGAACACCACCTTGGCGCCACCGCGATCAGCCAATGACGACTCCGGCACGATGGTCTTCGGCGGTTGTTTGACCGCTTGCTCGTCCAGCTCCCCGCTGAGAAAGCTCACCCGAGCCGACATCTCTGGCAGGGTCTGGTCGAACTTGTCGACGAACTCGACCTTCACCATCACCGTGGCTTTGGCGCGGTCGACCTTCGGCGTCACTTCCAACGCGCGCCCCCGCAGTCGCTGCTGCGGAAACGCGTCGAGCACGATCTCTGCGGGACCGCCGATGTCTACCAAGTGCAAGCGTTGCTCCGGCACGTCGACCTCGACGACGAGACTCGAAAAGTCGGCGATTTCGATGCCGCCCATGTCGACGGACACTCCAGCGGGCTGAGGACCGATGAACTCACCGATTTGCGGCGGTTTGTTCATGACCCGACCGTCAATCGGAGCCAACAGCTTCAGATTGCCGAGATGGGTGTCGAGCACCTGTACGTCGGCGTTGAGCGACTGTGCCTCGGCCCGAGCAGCGGCGACGGCCGCCTCGGCAGCGGTCTTGGTCTTCTCCAACGACGCGACGCGCGCCTCCAGATCTTCGGCGACACCGGTAGGAGAGATCCCCTGCTCGGCCAAGCGCCGTTCACGCTCCGCTTGCTGGCGCATTTCACGAATCTGCGCTTCAGCCGTGCCGACCTGCGCCTGTGCGCTCTGAGCGCGCGCCCGAGCAGCGGCGGCGCGACTCTTCGCCGCGGCGATCGCCGCCTTCTCGTCGGTAGGGTCCATCTCTACGAGCAGATCCCCCGCCTTGACGTCTTGAGACTGCTTGACGTAAACCTGACGCACCGTCCCGGGAACCTTCGGCGCGATTTTGGAGCTGCGCTCAGCCGCGACATAGCCCGAGGCCGTCAACTTCACCGACGCCTGCGCCGGAGAGACCACGATGATCTCCGTCACGTCGACCTCGCTCTTGAACAGCTTCGCTTCGAGCGCGGGCCAGCCAACGTAGTAACCACCGGCGCCAAGCGCGCCCAAGGCGGCCAGCCACACCAGCAACTTGACGATGGACGACCCCGAAGACCCGTGTGACCCGGAATCGTGATCGATCTTCAATGCTGCCAGGTCCGAAGACAGGTCGTCACTCATCGCGGCACAGCTAAGGCGAGGGGCCACACAGTGTCAACTGGCGGCCTTCAAAGGAAAACGGACACTCGACAGGCACTGGAACACCGCCAAGAGTAGTCACAGTTTGGTGCACGGTCGTGAAACGAACCGAGCGCTGAACAAGTGGCGCGCGCACCGCCACGTCGCCGAGCGGCACCCGGGAGTTCACGAGCGATTTCCAAACCGGAAACGCCCCAAACTCCCCGCAAGACCCAGAAGCGTGGGAGTGAGCCGCAACGCCGTACCAAGGGGTGAACGGCGGGTGGCGCAAACCGGCGAAACGAAGCCTGGCCTGCCCGGTGGATCGACCGCAAAACCCGAGGGCTAGGCGCCAATATGCCAGTTGACGCTCCCGGGCGGGGGCGCGCAGCGAGTAGCGTAGCGGCAAGCCGAAATCAGCCACGGGTCGTGGATACTGATATTTTGTTCAGCCGTCAACTGCTGTGACTTCCGCCCCGGCGCGTTCCTGACAGCCACCGCGAATTCGTCGGAGGTGGCCGAAGGCTAGGTCAGCTTGGAGGCTGGTCGTGAGCAAGCGGAGCCAGCGCGCGTTCGAGGTCCCGCCCGGATACCGTTGCCCGCGTCACCGCGAACCGGCCGAGCCGAACACGCGCCGATCCGAACCCTTGCGAGGATTGACACGGCGCTCGCGAAACGGCTAATCCCGCCGATGGAGGCGTGGCCGAGTGGTCGAAGGCAGCGGTTTTGAAAACCGCCGTAGGGTCACCTACCAGGGGTTCGAATCCCTTCGCCTCCGCTAGAAGCACCCCAAAGGGGTGCTTCTGCGTAGGCGATGGGCTTCGGGGCAAACGCTCGCGTCTGCGACGCTCCCTGGTTGACGCGAATCACTTCACCTCTCCGCTGCTTCTGCGTAGGCGATGGGCTTCGGGGCAAACGCTCGCGTCTACGACGCTCCCTGGCTGGAATGCGCGGCACCAGCGCACGACGCCCTTCACCCAACTTCCCCACCCACGAGGTCCTCTATAGCCAAGCCCGGGCCACACTGTCTCGACGAGGCGCAGCGTACGGTTTGGGGCCCCCGCGTGATACGGTAACGCCGTGTCGACCGTCCGCCGGCTCGCGATTGCGGCAGTACTTCTCGGATCCGCGGATGTGGCCCTCGGCGAAGCGGGCTCCCCGGGCCTGCTCGACGCGTTCGATGGCGGGGACATCGCTCCGACCAACGTGTTGATCCCACTCCCCGGTGTGAACGGCGTGCCCTTCGGGTTGACTCAACTCGCGAAGCTCGAACCGCGACTGGTGGATGGCTCCAGCTCAATCCCGCTGCGGGTCGTCGACACCTTTGACGACCTCGAAGGCCACGCAACGCCTTTTCCAAGTGACGGTGGAGGCTACGGCGAGAACCTGATCCTGTTGGCACCGCGGTGGAGGCTGAAGCCCAATACGAGGTACTTCTTCACCGTCGGCACCGGCAGCGATGCGACGAACTACTTCGGTGTTTCCACTGGCGGCGGGCCGGATACGACCCGTCCTCGATGGCAGCGTGCGCCCTTCCTCGACCCCACTCCTCCCAAGGCAGACCAACCGCTGATGCCGTCGTACATCATCACGGCACTGGACGAACCCCCGGAGCTGCCGCTGTACGTCATCGTCGAACTTCAGCCGCTGGAACCTCACGCAAAACCCAAGCGAATGATCGCTGCCCTCAACTTGGCCTCTAACGCCGACACCGACAGCGATTGCGCCTTTGTCAAAGTTTGGGACCACACGTACGGCGTGCGCACGGAGGACACCGACAGCGACTTGGGCCGGCGCTACCTCGCCAAGTTGACGGCAATGGACGCTGCCGGCAACCAGCGCCGTGCCCCCGGCTCGGGAGTGCCAATCGTCTGGAGCGGGGGCGTGGCGATCTGCAACCGGCAGGCCGCGGTGCAATCCGCCCGGGCCACACCGCCCCAACCGCGCTGGCTTGGCAAGCCCACTCACCAAGCCTCTTTCGACTACGACTTCAACCCCTCAACCCGTTCCCGCAACACAGAATACCAACACGCATTCGAGCTGCCTGTCGAGACAGCCACCAGCGCGTTTGTCGAACTCACCATCCGCCGCCTGAAGTCTCCGTTCACCGGCTATCGACGGATTGCACTCCTCTGGCCCACGAAGCCGATGTCTGGCGGCGCTGGGTCCCCCGAGCCTGACGGGACGAACTGCGAGGAACCGCTCATCACCAACACGGACCGAGAGAGGGCCATGCCCGGCGACGAGCCGCTCGCGATACGATTCGCAATCATCGACAGCTTCGGTCGTCGTCTTGCCCACGACGGTCCGCCGCTCATCGTCAGCCATCTGCACCCGCATCTGTCCCGAGTTCTCGTCTGCGCGACGGCCACCTCAATCGCGCCGACCAAAACCACGAACTGAGTCGCGATTGGAAGTTGAAGTGTGCGAACGCACACCGAACGCTCGCGCGCGGCTCATGACGCGCAGATCCGCCGACATGAGCGCGTGAAAAACGCGGACGTGAACGACAAAGCGCGGCTTCTGGTGGTCGCGGGCGTGCAGGAGAGCGGGCTCGTGTTTGGCACGTCGATTGCGAGACGTGTGCACGAGAGCCCGACGCTGGTGCGTCTCACGAGGGCCCTCGTTCACTCGATACGACTAAGGAGACGGACAATGAACACTGCTAGATTCTTGTTGGTAGCGGTTTGTGTGAGCGCTTGCGGTAACCCAGCACCGAACGACGGAGAAGAGGCGCTGGAAGGATTGGAGACCCCCGAAGCTTTCGAAGCGGCGCTTGTCCGGCCCGACGCGGGAGTGCTCACGGGGTCGACGGCGGCGCCCATTGCATCTGGGCCGCTGCCCGGCGGTTGCGAGCTGCCGGAACCGCCCACCGTGCAGTTCCCCAATGTCTCCTACGTCCGGGACGAGCCGCCCACGCCGCGGGGTGGACGATTGGCGAACGGCCGCTACAGGCCGATCCACGTCGGCATCTACGGCGCACCGGTGTCCACCCTCGACGTGACGACGTTGACCATCCAAGACAGGAAGGTTTCAGTGCGTTTGGTAAACTACGGTCTGGACAAGCGCATCGCCTTGTTTCGGGAGCAACAGTTCGGTGGATCCCATGTCGAGCGGGGCCAGCACCTGACGTTGGCCACTGTCAATTGCCAATTCGATCCCACCTTCAACCCCAAGACGCGCCGTAGCTACGACGCCGAATTCGACTACTCTGCATCGCAAGTTGGTCTAACCACGTTCGAGCGGGTCAACGATAGAACCACCGTGGTGACCCAATACGTCCGGGAAGGGGTGACTCAGTAACGGATTCGGCCCACGCCGGTCGGCGAAGCCCGTGTGAACCGCCACGAGCTCCGACCACGCCGGGAGTCTTGCGCTCATGCAAGACGCCATCGCAGAATCACCAATTTTCTTGCAACCCGCCAGGTGCCAGCCTGTCGCACCAACCCCGAAGAAGCGAGGAGAAACCCCATGGAGCTCTATATCCACCCCGCTGGCACCACCTCACGAGCAGTGCTCGCCTTCTGCAAGAAAGAGAAGCTCGACGTTACCGTTCGGATCGTCGACATCACCCAGGGCGAGCAGCACCAAGCGCCCTTCTGCGTGCTGAACCCCAACCGCATGGTGCCCGTGCTCACCGATGACGGCCTGGTGCTCAGCGAGGCCGCTGCCATCCTGCGCTACCTCGCGCAAAAAACGGATTCCGCGCTGTACCCACGCGAGCTGAAGACCAGAGCAAGGATCGACGAGCTCATGAGCTGGTTCGAGGCCAACTTCTTCAGAGACTTTGGCTTCCAGTACGTCTACCCGCAGGTGTTTCCGCACCACGCCCGCCGCAGCAACGAAGCGACACAGGCGACCGTGCAGTGGGGACGCGACAAGGCCAACGCCTGGCTCGCGGTGCTCGACCAGCACTATCTGGCGGACGGAAAGACAGCCCTCGTGGGCGCGTTGAGCATCGCCGACCTGTTCGGCGTCTCGATTCTCAGCCTCGCAGAGCTCGTCGGCCACGACCTCGAGCCTTTCCCAAACGTGCGAGCGTGGTATCGGGCGGTCACCCAAGATGAGGCGTGGGCAACCATCAATCAGGCGTTCATGGGGTTCGCAGAGTATCTGCGCGGCCAGCACTGAGCGTCGGTCACCTCGGGCGCGGGATCATCCGGGCGGGGCCAATCCAGGCCGAACTTCAGGGCAAACGTTCACGACGAGTTCATCACCAGGGCTTGACCGAGACGTAGCTGCTGCCGATGCGAAAGTCGTCGTAGCGAACGTCGAAAGTCTTGCCCGGCTCGGTGTCCTTGTAGATCCCGAACTTGACCCGGAAGTGTTGTGGTGGACGCTCGCCTTCCACGCAGGTGCCGACGTTGAAGAAACCGTAGGAGTTGGTGTCGATGATGGGATCGGGATGCTCGTCGAGCCAGACCTTCATGGTACCCCCATTGCGAGGGCTCACCACGATACCCATCACGACGCGATGCCAGACACCGGGCACCATGTCGAGGGAAGTGAAGCTTCCTTCGCGGAAGTCGCCTCGGGTCATGAAGTTCACCGTGTGGCTGGTACCTTCGGTGAGGCGGATGCCAGCGATAGGCGGAGCACCGGCGCATTGCCACAGCTGCAGCAGGTAGAAGGCGGCGCCCACGGACACGTCGGTGCCGTGGGGGATCATGATGCGGAACCCGATGTAGACGAGCTCGTGGAAGGGAAAGTTGGTCTGGGTGACCGCGAGCTCGGTGCGCGTCTTTTCCGAGCCGGAGTAGTAGGGGTTGTTGGTGAAGCGCAGATGATGAAGGAAGGTTTGGCCCCCGACGATCGCCGGAGGGAGGCCGCCGCCTTCACACTTACCCCGGTAGTTCTGGCCCAGCTCGACGAGATTGCCGCCCTGACCGATGGTGCTCGAGCACTGCGAAGGGTTTTGGATGTACGCTCCCCACTCGGGCTCCGACGTCATCTGATAATAGGGGCCAGCCCAAGCACTCAGCGGGGCTGCAGTCATCGCCAAAGCCATCAAGCAGGACCAGGCATTCCTCTTCATCGACAGTTACCTCCGGTTGCGCGCTGCGAGACGGGATGGTCGCAGACCCCCCGCCCGCCGCGCAAGGACTCGGACTCGGACTCGCGTTCGCTCCGCGGCGGCGCTTGGCGCGATCTGCTCCTGGACTGAACCGGACCCGCAGGCACACGCTCGCGCCGCCTCTCGATGCGTTGCGTCAAATCGCGGAAGAGGTGCGCCCATTCAGCAAAACTTCGTCCTCCCCCACCTGGGAGGCGACTGCCCCCTGGTCGGGACGGTCTGCCCCCTGCTCGACGCCGTCTGCCCCCTGCTCGGATTGATGCGCCCCCGATTGGGCGACAGGCGGCGGTCGCGAAGGGCGTCGTGCCCCGGGCTCGGGCTCGGGTGCCCGCCGTCGCGAAACGACTGCCCCGAAGACACGGGCGATTGCCCCCTTGGGGGCGAGGGGTATCGAGCGGGGGGCAAGCACCTTCGAGAGCAAGACACGTTGAGCCGCACGCCTTCTTTGGATCGGCTCGGGACAGGGACGGGGACCGCGGGGTCGCGCGGGCTGGGCGCGCGGAGCGGATACCTGGTCTCGGGGGGAGCCGCTCGCTGCTATGCACCCATGCCCGTTTCCCCGCCGGTGCGCGACCAGCTGAAGACGTTGTACAAACGCGTTGGCCGATCGCGTTCTGGAACCGAATGATCCCGCGTACATAACGACACTGAACGCAACCCCCATCAGCGACGCGGTGGAGGAGATCGCGACTGAAATCGAGTGGCAGGAGGGCGGCGGCGTGTGTTTGTTCACGGGCCAACGGGGGACCGGGAAGAGCACCGAGCTCAGGCGGCTCAAGGCGCGTCTCGAAGAGTCGGGCGTGGTCGCATTTTACGCCGACCTGTCGGAGTACGTGCTGCTCACCAAGCCGATCGAGATCTGCCGACGCTCGCGCACTTCTTGGACAATCGACTGGTGCTCAACTACCGCAACGGCAGCGACTGGTACGACGTGCACCCGCTGTTGAGAGAGGTCGTCGACGCGTGAGCTCGGACGCGCCCGAGCTGGACGCCGCAACCGAGGGGGTCGCTGTTCAACTCCTGCGTCACCTGGAATGGCAGCCCGAGGGCTTCTCCATCGTCTTCCTGTTCGCGGACGTCGGCCCGGGCTTGTCGCTCGGGGCGTGGCTCGATCAACGCCTGCAACTCCAGGGTAAGCCCCTACAACCACTCAGCGCCCCGGCGGATTTCGACGAGCACCCGGACGCCTTCGTCGATCGACTGATCGCAGAGGCGAGCGTCTACGCACAACAACCCGGCGCCGTGTGGATACCGCTGCACCGCCACCCGGGCGACGCTCAGTGGAACCGCGCGCGCACGAACTACCTTGCGCGATTGAACGAGCGCCGCTTCTTGCTGGAGCGCGATCTGCCGCGCCCCCTGGTGCTGCTGCTTCCCGTCCCGTTCAAGAGTGACGCCCGAAACGTCGCGCCCGACATCTGGCACGTCCGGGCGTTGAGCGCCGTACCGAAAGTGCCGCCGCCCGCGACCGACGCCGCGCGCAACCTCCCCGAACGGCTCAACACCCTACCCCCCATCGCCGACGACCGCCCCCTGCCGGCATATGACGAGTGGCGACGCGCCGTCGAACACGACGCCGAGTCCGCGTTTCTGCCGACCGCGTGGAGCGCCGTGGAAGAACTGCTCCTCGCCGGTCGCCCCGCCGACGCCCGGCTCGTCGCGGGGCAGGCGCTGACGCTCGCGAGAAAACTCAGAGAACGAGCCGGGAGCGGCACCGACGCGGAGACCTCCGCACTCCGCGACGAAAGTCGGTCGCTGGACGAGGTCGGGGAGGTGGCCCAGGCCCGCGGCAACTGGAGCGACGCCGACAACGCATTCCGCGAGAGCCTTGGCATCCGTCGCGACCTCGTCGAACGACTTGGCAGCACGCCCCAGTCACTCAGAGACCTCTCCGTCTCGCTCGACAAGGTCGGCAACGTCGCGCGCGACCTCGGCAATTGGAGCGACGCCGAAATCGCATTCCGCGAGAGCCTCAGCATCTGTCGCGACCTCGTCGAACGACTCGGCAAAACACCACAGTCACTCAGAGACCTCTCCATTTCGCTCAGCAACGTCGGCGACGTCGCACACGACCTTGGCAATCGGAACGACGCCGACAACGCATTCCGCGAGAGCCTCGACATCCGTCGCGACCTCGTCGAACGACTCGGCAAAACACCACAGTCACTCAGAGACCTCTCCGTTTCGCTCGACAACGTCGGCAACGTCGCGAGCGACGTCGGCAAGTGGGATGACGCTGAAATCGCTTTCCGCGAGAGCCTCGACATCCGTC
>QJWJ01000116.1 GCA_003235365.1 Deltaproteobacteria bacterium | reverse complement strand
GCCCAACTCCAACTGCTCGACCCGTGGCGCGAACGCCCTGGCCCTGCTCCCAGCGCAGTCTGAGAATCTCTCTGGTTCGGTTCATGGTCAGTCGCCTGTTCGCCATCCGTGCAGCTCCTTTGGCTGCGCAGATGACCAGCTCCGGCCCCAAGCGCTACCCCCTTCCGCCCGCCTCGACGGACGCCCCGTCAGCCTCCCGCTTCCGCCTGTCCGCGAGGGCCGATCCGAGTGTCCGCGATGCCGATCTAGGTGTCCGCCATCATCCGATCCGGGTGTCCGCGTTGCGCCGATCTAGGTGTCCGCCATGCCCCGAAATCCGCAGATAGTCCGCTCACCATCCCCGAAATCCGCAGATAGTCCGCTCACCATCCACGGCCTGCCGACACCGAGCCGTGCGGAAACGGCTGCAATCGCTGACCGCATCGCTGATCGCGTCGAAGCGATTCTGAGGAAGCACGGACGCAGTCTCGACGCCGATGAGGCAGACTCCGAGCCGACCGAAGTGCAGCTTGAGCATCCCGCGCTGGCCGCTTGCTACGACGCAGCCGCCTTGGGCGTCGAGGTTGGCGGCCAGAGGGCAGGGCAGCCGACGCTGCGACTCATGACTGGGGAAGGCGTCGAGTCCGCCAAAGACACTGCGCTTCCAGACCTGCCAGTGGCGGAGGTTCGGGGGATCAATCTGTACGGTCGGCAGTGGGTGCACGGACACGACCGGAAACAGAGGCTGGCCAGGTACATCACTCGGCCTCCCATTGCGCAAGAGCGACTCACTCAGCGCCCAGACGGAACGCTGCTGCTGGAGTTCAAGAAGGCGTGGAAGGATGGAAGCGCCGAGGGGGCCCCATGCGACCGGGCCCCGGGGTGGCGTAGCCAGCCTGGGTAGGAGCAATGGGTGCTGACGCCTGAGGACCTCTTGGTGCGTCTTTGCGCTGCCGTGCCGCCGCCCCGCTTTCATATGGTGCGCTATTTCGGTGTCCTCTCCAGCCATTCCGCGTTCCGCTCGCGTGTCGTGCCTGAGTCGCCCGAAGATACCACGGCGCACCGTCCACCCCCTTCGCTCCTACCCCCGCTGGCATGCCAGCGGGGGGCCCTATCGCGTGGGTTCCCCTGCGGGTGACCAACTCGAGTTGCTAGGTGAAGAAGATGACCGTGCACCCAAAGCACTCCGTCATCGCTGGGCCTGGTTGTTGGCGCACGTCTTCGCCGCGGATCTGGAGAGCCCATCGCTCCTACCCCTTCAGGCATGCCTGAAGGGGGCCCGGTCGCGCGGGCTCCGCCTCGATATGCGGCGGTCCGATGCAGTGGGCGGACGTAGCGAAGACGGAGAGAGCTGCACTGCGGCTTATGGCGAAGCTCGGCCTTGCCCCGCATCCACCGCCAGACACACCAGCGCCCCCGCTCGGTCAGCTGAGTTTGCGGTTCGACAACTGAATCTGCTCTCGCTGAGGCTGGCTCGTCCTTCGAGATGTTTGAGGGGGCGCACCGGTCCGTCTTCTCATGGGCTTCTGCCTCCTTGAAGGCGCCGTCGATGAGCGATGGGGCACGCTGGTGCTCGAGATTCGCGTCACGACATCTCCAACGGCACTCCCGGCCCGGGGTTCCAGGTTCGCAGCACGTCGCTTTCGACAGTTCGATTGCCCTTTGCACGACCACACTTGCTCCCCGAGGACGACACAATGCTGCATTCTAGCACCGCGAAGCACCCGCCGCCTGCCCCGGTCGCGGCATCTGTTCCACATTCGGCAGTGAAGTAGTGATGACGGCATTCGAGGTTCCAGGTCTCAACGGCAGTGACCAGCTGCTCCTCCGTCATCGGTGGGGACGGCCCCGAGCCCCAGCAACGTCACATCTGCAACACCCCTGCCGGTGGACGCACTGACGTACATGGCTCGCCAGCACTTCTAGCTCCACGCAAGGTATCAAACTTGCCGTCAGTGAGAAGTCGAAGGTGGAGCGCCAACTTGACTCTGCCCCCCGTAGCCAGTGCGTGGTTCATCGGTTGCGGCCAGTCCGTCGAGGTCAGCGACGCGGCGCGTGGGCGTTCGCGGTGAGAGAGGATCAGGCCGGTTCGATTGCCCAGTGTCGCAACGCGGACGTTTTCCGTGGGCGGTTCCTGCATTTGTTCCCAACGCTCCGCTTCGAGCGAAAGAGAGCGAGGGGATTGGAACTTCGTGCCGGCGCGGGAGATCTGTTGACGTTGGTGGTCATCCTTGACGACAATGAACGTCATGGATGGACCGCTAGCAGTCACTGCACACGACCATCCTTTGAAGGTCTTCGTCTGCAGCTCCAGCGAAGGCAAAGGGTTGGCACGGCAGATCGTTGGCTGGCTCAACGAGGCCGGTCACACGGCGATCCCGTGGTGGGAGCTGTTTCGTCCCGGTGAGATGACGCTTCAGGCGTTGTTGAACGCCTTGGATGATGCCGATGCCGCGGTATCGGTCTTCTCCCCGGATGACCGTACTGAAGTGCGTGACGAGACAACATTGCGTCCAAGAGACAACGTGGTGTTCGAGTTTGGGCTCTTCGCCGGTCGTTTGGGGGTGCAACGGGTAGTCATCTGCAGCGCCAAAGTTGCTCACGACGGCCGTCACGCTCGGCGACCGACCGACTTGGATGGCCTGACCTTCATCGACGTCACTGAGCCCGACGATGGGCGGGCTCGGGTCGTTGGCTGGGCGAACCACTTGGACCCAAAGTCGCTGCCGGGTTTGGGCATCGTCGGGTCGAGAAACGGGTTTCCGCTCGAAGCGTTCTGCGAACGGGTGCGTGAGGCGAAACTCGTTCGCATCTTGCAGACGTTCATTCCCTCGGCAGAGCATTGGGTTGCGCTCCGTCGGTCTCTCGAGCACGCGCTTCGACGTGGCGCGAAAGTGCAGGTGCTGCTCTGTGATCGCCGATCCGTCGCCAGCGACATGCGTCGTGTTGCGCTGCTCCCACAGGAGGTGAACGTCGTTCGCGAGATCGCGACGAACCTGCAAGCACTCGGCAATCTGTACGTTGAGCTGCGCCAGGACGGTTTGGTCCCGGATCTGGAGGTCAAAGAATACCCAACGCTGCCTGCTTTGACGCTGTATCAGGCCGACAACGCGTTTCTGGTTGGTCACTACTGGCATGGGCGTTTCGCGATTCACGGCCCTCACTTCAGGGTCAAAGGTACACAGAGTGACTGGGGCAAGACCTTGAAGCACGAGTTCGAGCGCGTTTGGGCGCTTTCGTTCGACGTCGATCCAGAGGATCCGTTGCGGGCGCGTCAATGACACCGTTTCTTCGCACAGAGCTGACCGCAGAAGGTCGAAGACGCGTCGATGTCGTCGATGCGCGCGCAACCCAATTGGTGAGCGAGTTCGTTCGTCACCCGACGTTCTCGAGACTCGAAGAAGTCGTGGTGATGGATGAACGACGTGGCCGGCAGCAGGTGCTCGACGTGTTGGCGCAGCGGCGGTTTCTCTCACTCGCTTTTGCCCCGATGTACGACTTGGCTATCGACGCACTGGAGCGCCAAAGCGACAAATCGGTGCTGCGGACGATCCTTCGGGAAGAATACGACTCTGGCGGGTCGTCCACCCACCGCGAAGATCTGTGGGCTGACCTCTGCGCGCTAGGCGCGGATGAGGCCATACTCCGCCAAACCGGACCAACGGACGTCACCCAACAAGTGGTGTCAGGTCTCTTGACACAGCTCTTGCTGCGGGCCGGCGAGGAGTCTCCGCTCTACCGTATTCGTGTTCTCACGACGATTTGGTGTGCGGGCGAGCTCCTCGTCGGTGCGGAATACAAGCGGTTGTGGCCCCTACTACAACGCCTGGGCCTCGAAGAAACGCCTGCGGCTGCGCGCATACGCGGAACCCGCCCGTCGTTGTTCTACTTTCCTCACATGAACCACGACGCTCCTCACCTTTCGTTGGGGGAGCAATCGCGCTGCTTGGAGCGGCGAGGTCACGCGGACCAGGTTGGAGATTGTTTGAGAGATGCAGTCGTGGTCGGCCCTGAGGCGGCGGTCGATTGTGCGTTGGCGGCGCTGCAATCGAGTTACGAATTCAAGCGCAGCTTCTACGAGCAGTTCCTATGAGCCCCGTTGTGTCGTGGCCAAGTACTGAGTCCCCGGCGGCAGCCGCCGGGGCCGGCGCCCACGCCGCCCCGGTCGTTCGTTCTGCAGCTCGCTGGGGACGGCACCGAGCCCCGGCAACGTCACGCCCGCGACACCCCTGCCAGTGGACGCGCTGATGTCACTCGCTCGCCCAGGTTGTCCTAGGCCGTGACTCCTCCTCGTCCAAGCTCACTCCCTTCAGATCTGCTTGGCGTACCCGACGACACCCTCGAGATCCTCGAAGCCGACCGTGTCGCTGCGCAAGTTCTTGTCGAACGCAGTGAACCCCCAATACACGACAGCCATGGTGTGCGGCTGCATGTCGGTCCAGCCAAACCAAGTGTAGCTGTTGTTGCCAGCGCGATAGCCGCTGTTGATGGTCCACACTCTGCCGAAGTTCTCACAGACGGCCATCGACTGGGGCTGCTGGCTCGATGTCGTCGTACGCGTGCCGTCACCATCGTAGAAGACGACCCGATAGTAGTCAGCCACCCAGTTCCACGAAGGCAGGAAGACATACTGGAGCGCAGCGTCAACGCATGGGCTCCAGAAATCCTTCTCCACCACGGGAAACGACGGATCAAACGTGACGGCAAGCACGCTATGATCAGGGCGCCCCATGATATCCACCTCCATGTCGTGATACGCAACGAGTCGTTCGCTCGGCGGCTCGCCCGTCGGGGCCAACGCGAGATAGGTCTCGAGCAGAGTGAGTCGACCATACTGCGCCATCAACCGCTCGTGAGGCAAGGGGCCAATCCGCGATGG
>QJWJ01000362.1 GCA_003235365.1 Deltaproteobacteria bacterium | reverse complement strand
CGACTTCCCGGACATGACGATCATCCTCGCGCACCCCTCTTGGCCGTGGCAGGACGAAGCGTTGTCGGTGTGCCTGCACAAACCGAACGTCTACATCGACCTTTCCGGTTGGTCTCCGAAGTACTTCCCACCCCAGTTGGTCCGCTACGCCAACGGCCAACTGAAGCACAAGATGCTGTTCGGTTCGGACTACCCGTTGATCACACCCGACCGCTGGATCAACGACTTCAAGGAAGCGGGATTCAAGCCCGAAGTCCACGACTTGATTCTCAAGCAAAACGCCATCAAAGCGCTGCGGCTCGACGAAGAATGAGGTCCAGCGGGGCGGGACTCCAACTCCAGAAAGGTTGCCAGTATGAGTCCCCTCGAGCGACTGATTGCAGAAGCGGAGATCACGCGCTTGGTGACGCGCTACGCGGTGCTCAACGATGAAGCCGACTTCGATGGAGCAGCGGCTCTCTTCACCGAGGATGGCACGCTGACGCGACCTTCGGGCGGGGAACCGATTCGGGGCCGCGCCGCGATTCTGGCCGCCTACAAAGCGAGACCGCCGCGTATCTCGCGACACATCATCTCCAACGTTCTGGTCGACGTCACGTCGGCCACCGAGGCGCGTTGTCGCAGCACCATGTTGCTGTTCACAGCGCCGCCCGGTGAGCTGCCGGCCAAGGCATCCCAGCCGGCACTGCTGGGGGGGTTCGAAGACCGGCTCGTGAAGCAAGGCGACACCTGGCTGTTCGCGGAACGTCGCGGCTGGCTCGATCTGAAAGTTGAAGCATGAAACGCATCGAAACGACCCACGTCGGCAGTCTGCCGCGGAGCGAACCCCTGTCGAAGATGCTGCTGGCACGCGACAAGCGTGAACCGATTGACGAAGCCGCGTTCGAAACGTTGCTGCAGCAAGAGATCGGCGCGGCGGTCGCCAAGCAGGCCGACGTGGGTGTCAGCGTCGTCAGCGATGGGGAGCTCGGCAAGGTCGGCTACGCGACGTACATCACGGAACGGCTGAGCGGCTTCGGTGGACACGTCGAGCGCAAGCCCGCCCTCGATCTCGCGCCGCTTCCCGAGCTGCGCCGCAAGCTCGCGCACATCATGGGCGCCCAGGAGTTCACACGCGCCGCGTGCACGGGGCAAGTGAAGCTCGTCGACTTGCAGCCAGTGCACGACGACATCCGTCGCTTCAGGGCGGCGCTCGACGCTCACGGCCAGGGCGTCCGCGGCTTCATGAACGCCGCCTCTCCAGGATTGATCACGGCGTTTCAACCCAACCAGTTCTACCCGAGCCACGAGGCATACCTGGCCGATCTGGTCGAAGCAATGCGGCCCGAGTACGAGGCGATCGTCGCCGCCGGTTTCGACCTGCAGCTCGACGCCCCCGACCTGGCCATGGCGCGCCACACCGGCTTTCAGGACCTGAGCGAGGGGCAGTTCCTGCAGCGCGCCGCCCAGAACGTCGATGCCCTCAACGCAGCGACCGCCAACATCCCCAAGGAGCGGATGCGCATGCACTTGTGCTGGGGCAACTACGAAGGGCCCCACGACCACGACATCCCACTGACGAAGGTGATCGACACCGTGCTCGCGGCGCGCCCGTCGCAGATCCTCTTCGAAGCCGCCAACCCGCGGCACGAGCACGAATGGGTCGTGTGGCGAGACGCAAGGCTACCCGACGACAAAGTGCTGGTGCCGGGGCTCATCGACAGTTGTTCCAACTACGTCGAGCATCCGGAGCTCGTCGCTCAACGCCTCGAGCGCTTTGCTCGGATCGTGGGCGTCGAGCGGGTGATTGCGGGCACGGACTGCGGGTTTGGCACGTTCGTCGGCTACGGAAAGATCGATCCGGCCGTCGCCTGGAAGAAATTCGCCGCCCTGCGTGAGGGGGCCGACATCGCTGCTGCGCGATTGTGACCCGATTTCGTGTTGCACAGCGCCGCGCAAGCCCACCACGCCACGGCTTCCCAACAGTGAATCTGCACCACGACGCCCCGTACAGTGACTCTGCCTCACAGCGACGCTGTTCCGAGCAGAGAAGTTTTCGTGCGGTAAATACAGATTGAAACTTCGGCGTGACTGCCCAATTGCTCTCGCACTGCCCGGTCCGGGGCCGGCGAGTAGGAACGTGGGTTGGTCGCCGCTTGGGGGCTGCACGACTGCGCAGGATGATCTAAACAGTGGCGCACTGGGGACCCAGAGCCGTCCCCGACAAGGAGGATGAATCATGTCCCGTTCGACGCCGCCCTTTCGGGCAGACCACGTGGGTAGCCTATTGCGCCCCAAGGAGTTGCTGGCCGCACGCAAAGAGCATGCGGATGGATCTCTACCGTACGAGAAACTGCGCGAAATCGAGGACAAGTACATCCGCGACGTCGTGAAGCTGCAAGAAGACGTCGGTCTGCAGGCGATCACCGATGGTGAGTACCGCCGCGCGATGTTCCACGTCGACTTCCTCAAGCACATCCACGGCGTGACGGTTTCCTACTCCGACTACAAGGTGAAGTTCCGGGGTGCAGGCAAGGACGTCGAGATGGCGCCCCCAGTGCTCGGCGTCAGCGGCCGACTCGAGCGCCCCGAAGGCGGCGTGTCCGTCAAGGACTTCGCGTACTTGAAGTCGGTCGTCTCGCAGACCCCGAAGATCTGCATCCCCTCGCCCAGCATGCTGCATTTCCGCGGCGGCCGGGGCAGCATCAACGAGGAGGCATACCCGGACATCGACGGCTTCTTCGAAGACTTGGCGCGAGTCTATCGCGAAGAGCTCGCCGATCTGGGCAAGGCAGGCTGCACCTACGTCCAGCTGGACGACACCAACCTCGCGTATCTGTGTGACCCACAACACCGCGATCGTGCGAAGGCCATCGGCGAAGATCCCGATCGGCTGCCGTCCGTATACGCCAAGCTGATCAGCGACTCGGTCAAAGACAAGCCGAAGAACATGACGACGGCAATCCACCTGTGCCGTGGCAATTTCCGCAGCGCGTGGGTCGCAGAAGGCAGCTACGAGACCGTCGCAGAAACGATGTTCAACGAAGTGGGCGTCGATGCCTTCTTCCTCGAGTACGACGATGCACGTTCCGGCGGTTTCGAGCCGCTGCGCTTCGTCCCCAAGGAGAAGTTCGTCGTCCTGGGCCTGGTCACCTCGAAGCGCCCCGATCTAGAGTCGAAAGACGACTTGAAGCGGCGCATCGAAGAGGCGTCGAAGTTCATCTCCCTCGACCAGCTTTGCCTCAGCCCCCAGTGCGGCTTCTCCAGCAGTGAGCACGGCAACGACTTGAGCGTCGAGCAACAGGTCGCCAAACTTCGCCTGGTCGTCGAGACCGCACGCGAAGTCTGGGGCTGACGGTCTCGCCAGTTCGAACGGGCTTGGTCGCTCACCAAGCCCGTTCATTGCCAAACCCTTGCCGAACCCGAGGTGCCGGAGCACGAGCGATGTGGACGGGTCGTTTGGAACGTGCTTGACGCGCGTTCACGCCTGAGTCGACGCGTGCCAGTCGAGCAGTGCACGAGTGACGGCCTCGGGCCGTTCGAGCGTGCACATGTGACCGCACTGAGGCACCAACACCAGGCGCGAGCCGTCGATTGCCGCAGCCATGTCGCGGTGCCGCTCTGGCGTCGACCAACTGTCGTCTGCTCCGCACAGAACCAGCGCCGGGCAATCAATGGCGTTCAACAAGGGGGCTGCATCGGGCCGACCGAGCAGCGCAGCGATCTGCGCGGCGAACACGTCGGCGTTCTTGCGAGCGAACATGTCGATGACGCTCCGAACGAGCGCGGTTTCCGAAAGCCGCGGAGGCCAGACCATTCCTCGAACCCAGCGTTCCGCCATCGCTGCCATGCCGCGCTCTTTGGCGATGGCGAGCAGCTCGTACCTGCCGGCCCGCTCTCGCTCCGCAGCTTCCCCGGGCGGCAACGGGTGTACGGCGGTGTCCATCAAAGCAATGGCCGCGACGCGCTGGGGCGCGCGACGAAATACTTCGAGCGCGACGCGGCCCCCCATCGAATGACCGGCAAGCGCAAACCTCGCAGGCGCGTCGCGAAGCACCTGCTCTGCCATCGCGCCGAGCGAGTCCAGCAAGCCGTAGTCGGCAACCAGGACGGGCGCACGCGCGCTCAACGGCTCACGGGCGTGAGCCCAAACCATGTCGTCACAGAGTAGACCGGGAAGCAGAACGGTAGGAAGAGTCGAACTCATCGCCAGGCATCAAGGGAACGTGTGGAGTGTCGTGGTACCCCAACATCGACGACATGGGTGCAGAAAACCGGACCGAGCAGGTCCACGCCACGTCGCCGCACCCAGCAGCAACGCCACACGGGGCGGTCCGACGTCCTCGACAACCTGCGACGGCACCCCGACACGTTCGGGTCAGAGCGGGTAGAGGGAGGGACAATTCTGTCCCTTCCCACGTGCGGTGGGACCGCGGAGAGTGTCATCGGAAACATTGGCTGAAGCGCGGCAAGCAGCTTGATCGTCGAGACCGATGCAAGCGATGGACTTTCACACAGCCCATTGATAGCCATTCGAACGACATGATCGAACGGGCACATGCGCAATCTTGGGGCCATCCGGTTCGGATACGCGGCGCGCAACAGTCCACGATGCACCAACTCGCGTGGCGTCTTACTGGGCTGCGCGAGCTCTCATGGCGCTCAGCAGCGCGGCGTGCTCTTGATTACCAGACCGGGCAAATGTTTCACATCAGGTGTAGACCATGACGAGAACCCAAGACTCTAGGCAGAGCGATGTTCGACCCTAGCCTCCCTCAATACCCAAGCATGGTGCACGCGCTGTGGGCAGCCGAGAGGGACAATCCCGACGGTGTTGCACTCGTTTGCGGGGACCGTCGGCTGTCCTACGCCGAACTGGCCGAACAGGTCCGGAAGTTGCGCGGTCACCTTCTCGCCCTCGGCGCATCCGGGTCGCGCGTGGCGATCCTCCGCCCGAGTTCTATCGAAGCGGTAATCGCCGTGCTGGCGTCGATGGCCGCGCGGGCACAGGCCGTTCCAATCAACCCCTTCTTCTCGGTACCCGAACTGCGGGTGGTGCTGCGGGAAGCGGATCCGAGCGTGGTGCTGCTGGGGGCTGAAGCGCGCGACAAGATCGCAAGCTTGGCACCGGAGCTGGGGATCGCCCACGTCATCGAAAACGATCTGGATGGCGGATTCGAAGCCCAGTTCCAAACGGTGCCCCACAGCGCCGACGACATCGCCGACCCCGAACCCGACGACATCGCGCTGCTGATATTCACCGGCGGCACCACGGGTGAACCCAAGGCGGTGGTGCACAAGCACCGTTCGCTCTTCGTCTCGGTGTTGCAGCACATGACGGCGTGGCCCATCGAGATGCGCCGTGAACGGTTTCTCAGCGCGGCGCCGGTGTTTCACATTTGGGGACTGGAGTACGCAACGCTGGTCCCAATCTACAGCCAAGGCGCGCACTTCATCATCTCGAAGTACGACCCCGACGAGGTTCTTCAGGCGATCGAGCGCGAAAAGATCACGGTATTCGGAGGCGGACCGGCACCGATTTACATGGGACTCACGCAAATCCCGCGCTTCGAAACGACCGACTTCTCCAGCCTGAAGTATTGCCTGACTGGAGGTGCCCCCTGCCCCGAAGAATTGCATCGTCTTTGGAAACAACAAACGGCCTGTGCCTTGCTCGAAGGATGGGGAATGTCGGAGACGGGCCCCCTGTGCTTGAACCCACCCGAGGCGCCGAGGCTCGCATCTGTTGGACGCCCAGTTGCCGGGACTGAGGTCGAAGCCGTCGACGTCGAAGACGGCAACCGGATTACCCCCGCAGGTGAACCAGGGGAGTTGCGCGTACGGGGCCCCCAGCTCATGGTGGGTTATCACGGTCGCCCAGAAGAAACGCGACAAGCCCTGCGCGACGGCTGGCTGTACACCGGCGACATTGGCTATGTCGACGCGGACGGTTACGTGTTTCTGGTCGATCGCAAGAAGGACATGATCATCGTTGGGGGCTACAACGTGTATCCACGCTCCGTCGACGAGGTCTTGTTCAAGCACCCGAAGATCGCCGAGGTGGCTTGCGTGGGTCGTCCTCACGAACGTCTCGGTGAAGAACTCGTCGCCTTCGTCGCTCTCAAGCCGGGGGCGGAGCTGAGCGAGGAGGAGTTCTTCGACTACTGTCAGCAGAATCTCGTCAAATACCGCCGCCCCGTGGCGGTGACGTTCCTCGAGAGCCTGCCGCGAACGAACGCGAAGAAGTTGGACAAGCGAGCGTTGAGCGCGCAGGCTCGGCGCTGAGAGTTCGAGCCAGTCGTGCGCGAATCTGGTGATGCTAAATGTAGCGAGCACGATTGTCGGGCAGTCGCTCATTTAGCAGGCCCGCGTTTCGATCAAAAAAACGTCGAACGCCGTGTCGAGCGCCCGGCAGACCGGCCCCGCTGATTCGACGCATCGCCGCAGGAACGACGGCGCGCTGGAGGCGGTCACAGCTGCGGAGCGCCTGCTTTTCCAGGGATTCTCTGCCCTGATGCCGCCATTGCGCGGGGTTGTGGACGCGCGCTGAGGCGAGCCATCGAGGGGCAATGCGTCCGTCAATCTCGACTGTTAATCTTCTTCGAGCACGCGAGGGTCGTGCCAAGCGGTCGCTCCTCGATGTCGGCGCACGGCCGCACGTTTTTCGCTCGATCTCACTCGGGCGTGCGCACATACTGGCGCCCGCTCAGTCTCCGAGGGCTGAGCAACCAATCGACATGGGCGATCCAATCACCGTGGTTTCATCGAAGGCCACCCAGGCCTTGCTTTCCGAGCTCGCGCGAGATTTCGAAGCCAGCTCCGGTTGCCGCGTGTCGCTCGAATCCGTCGGCGGTGTGGACGCCGCCAAACGGGTCAAAGCCGGCGAGGTCTTCGACGTCGTGGTCTTGGCCAGCGGCGCGATCGAGAATCTGCTCGCCGAAGGACACCTCTTGTCCGCGAGTCAGCGCGACCTGGTGCGCTCGAGCGTGGCCGTCGCGGTACGAACGGGCGCGAGGCACCCCGACATCACCAGCGAGAATGCGGTCCGACAGGCGGTGCTCGACGCAACGTCGATCGGCTACTCGACGGGGCCGAGCGGCGTCGAGCTCGCCAAGCTGTTCGAACGCTGGGGCATCGAGGATACGGTGCGAGAGCGAGTCGTCGTGGCGCGCCCCGGCGTCCCCGTGGGCGCCCTCGTCGCATCGGGGGAAGTCGAGCTGGGCTTTCAGCAGCTCTCCGAGCTCTTGCACGTCGACGGAATCGACGTCGTGGGACCACTGCCCGAGCCGATACAAATCGTCACCACCTTCTCTGCGGCCGTCGGCGCCGCTTCGAAACGGCCCGAGCTCGCTCGGACATTGATATCCTTTCTGACCTCGCCAGCGGCGGGCGACGCCAAGCGTCGCCAGGGAATGGAACCCGCTGCGCCTTCGAACACTGGAGATCCATCATGACCTCGCGAACCCGAACTCAAGTCGTCATCGTCGGTGCTGGCCCCTCCGGGCTGGTGCTCGGACAGCTCCTCTCCAAGGCGGGCATCGACGCCATCGTGCTGGAACGCCAAACCGGCGAGCATGTGTTGGGTCGAATTCGGGCGGGTGTGCTCGAACAAGTCTGTGTGGATCTCCTCGATGAGGCCGGCGTCGGTGAACGCATGCATCGCGAAGGGCTTGTCCACGATGGCTTCGAATTGCTCTGGCAAGGCAAGCGACACCGCATCGACATGAACGCCCTGACCGGTGGCAAGACGGTGCTCGTGTACGGACAAACCGAGCTGACTCGCGATCTGATGGAAGCCCGCAGCGCAGCGGACCTGCCGACGGTGTATGAGGCGAAGAACGTCGCAGTCCACGATTTCGACGGCAAGTCACCCCGCGTCACCTACGAGAAGGACGGCAAGTCCTACGAAATCGATTGCGACTTCATCGCTGGCTGCGACGGCTTCCACGGCGTGTGCCGGGCCAGCGTACCGCAGGGCGCCATCCAGGAGTACGAGAAGGTCTACCCCGTCGGTTGGCTGGGCTTGCTGGCAGACACACCACCCGTGTCTGAAGAGCTCATCTACGTCAACAGCCCGCGCGGCTTTGCACTGTGCTCGATGCGCAGCCACACGCGCAGTCGCTACTACGTGCAGGTGCCGCTCACCGAGAAAGTCGAAAACTGGTCTGACGACGCATTCTGGGATGAACTGAAGCTGCGCTTGGACGAGAAGGGTCGGGATGGGCTCGTCACCGGGCCCTCTCTCGAAAAGAGCATCGCGCCGCTTCGGAGCTTCGTCGCCGAGCCCCTACGCTTCGGTCGTCTCTTCCTCGCAGGTGACGCCGGTCACATCGTGCCGCCCACCGGTGCCAAGGGGCTGAACCTGGCGGCCACGGACGTCAAGTACCTGGCCAGTGGTCTGATCGAACACTACCAGGACAAGAGCGACGACGGTCTCGACGCCTACTCGGACCGGTGCCTACGCCGTATTTGGCGCGCCGAGCGCTTCTCCTGGTGGTTCACGATGCTGACGCACCGCTTCGAGGGCGACGATCCGATCACCGAGAAGCTCCAGAACGCCGAGCTCGAATACCTGTTCAACTCGGAGGCAGCAGCGCGCACCGTGGCAGAAAACTACGTCGGGCTGCCCCTGGAGTTCGGCGAGGAGACCCGCTGACGTGATCATCGACATCCACGGCCACTACACCACGGCGCCGCCCGCGCTCGAAGCATGGCGCAAACGGCAGATCGCAGCGATCGGCGATCCTTCGAGCGCCCCGAAGGTCTCGGAGCTGCTGATCAGCGACGATGACATCCGCGAGACCATTGAGAGCAATCAGCTCCGGCTGATGAAGCAGCGCGGTTCGGATCTGACGGTCTTCAGCCCTCGTGCCAGTTTCATGGCGCACCACATCGGGGACTTTCAGGTGTCGTCGACCTGGGCGGCGATCTGCAACGAGCTGTGCTACCGCGTCAGTCAGCTCTTTCCCGACTACTTCATTCCGGCCGCGATGCTGCCCCAAAGCCCGGGTGTCGCACCGGAAACGTGCATCCCTGAGCTCGTCAAGTGCGTCGAGCAGTACGGCGCGGTGGCGATCAACCTCAATCCGGATCCGTCGGGCGGTCACTGGAACTCCCCCCCACTGACGGATCGGCACTGGTACCCCATCTACGAGAAGATGGTGGAGTACGACCTGCCGGCGATGGTCCACGTCAGCACGAGCTGCAACGCCTGCTTTCACACCACCGGAGCGCACTACATCAACGCCGACACGACGGCGTTCATGCAACTGCTGCAAGGTGATCTGTTCAAGGACTTCCCGACGCTGCGCTTCGTCATTCCCCACGGCGGCGGGGCGGTCCCCTATCACTGGGGTCGCTACCGCGGCCTGGCTCAGGCGCTGCAGAAGCCGCTACTCAGCGAACACCTGATGCGAAACGTATTCTTCGACACCTGCGTCTACCATCAGCCGGGCATCGATCTGCTCACCCAAGTGATCCCGACGGAGAACATCCTGTTTGCCAGCGAGATGATCGGCGCCGTGCGCGGTATCGATCCACAAACTGGGCACTACTTCGACGATACGAAGCGCTACATCGAGGGGTCGGCGTTGACTCCAGAGCAAAGACGGCAGATATACGACGGCAACGCGCGCCGCGTCTATCCGCGGCTGGCTGCGGCCCTCGCGCAGAGAGGTAAGTGACATGTACGAACTCGGAGTCGTCTATCGCAACATTCAGCGTACCGAAGCCTCGCTCGCAGACGCCCTCGGGCCGCTCGGCAGCGCCACGGTGCACGAGGCGATGGGGCGCGTCGGATTGATGAAGCCTTACATGCGTCCGATCTATCCCGGCGCGCAAGTGTCGGGCACGGCGGTCACCGTCCTGCTGCAGCCCGGCGACAATTGGATGATGCACGTCGCCGCCGAACAAGTGCAGCCCGGTGACGTCGTGGTCGCCGCGTGCACGACAGAGAGCGACGACGGCTTCTTCGGCGACTTGCTGGCGACGTCATTCAAGGCCCGCGGCGCCCGCGCGCTGATCATCGATGGCGGCGTGCGCGACATCAAGACCTTGCAGGAAATGGACTTTCCGGTGTGGAGCCGCGCGGTCAGTTCGAAAGGCACCGTCAAAGCCACCCTGGGCTCGGTCAACGTGCCGGTGGTGTGCGCCGGAGCGCTGGTACACCCCGGAGACGTGGTCGTCGCCGACGACGACGGTGTCGTGTGCGTTCCGCGATCGATGGCAGCCGCAGCGCGAGACGCCGCCGAAAAGCGTGAAGCCAACGAAACCGAAAAGCGCAAGAAGCTCGCCTCCGGCGTGTTGGGCCTGGACATGTACGACATGCGAGGAAAACTCGCCGCCGCGGGGCTGCGTTACATCGATTGACGCACGAATCGCCCCACGCTCGGCGGTGTAGAGTCGCGCGTGGGGGGCTCTGACGAGAGACACTGATGGACATCGCATTGATCGGCTACGGCGAAGTGGGACGCATCCTCGCGGAGGACTTGCGCCCGGCGGGTCACGCCGTGCGAGCGTTCGACACCCGGCTGTCTTACGACGCCGACGGAGCGATGCGCGAGCACGCGAAGCAACACGACATAGCCCTCGTCTCCTCGCACGCGGATGCAGTGCGCGGCGCCGAGCTCGTGATCTCGGCCGTCACCGCGAGCCAAACGGTCGTCGCCGCCGAGGCTTGCGTGCCTGGGCTTTCGGGAGGGTACTTTCTCGACTTCAACTCGGCCTCGCCGGGTGCGAAGGTGGCGGCCGCCAAGTTGGTCGAAGGCGCCGGTGCGCGTTTCGTCGAAGGCGCGGTCATGGCGCCGGTGCCTCCGTATCGAATCGCAGTGCCGCTACTGCTCGGTGGTCCGCGCGCTGCACCACTGCTACCGACCCTCGAAGCGCTGGGCTTCGCGGCGAAGCTGGTCAGCGCCGAGCTGGGCGTGGCCAGCGCCACGAAGATGTGCCGCAGCGTGGTGATCAAGGGCCTCGAGGCGTTGCTCATCGAGGGACTCACTGCGGCACGTCACTACGGCGTCGAGGCAGCCGTCATCTCGTCACTCAACGAAACCTTTCCCAGCATCGACTGGGACGAGCAAGCGACCTACAACTTTCAACGCGTGATCGAACACGGTCGGCGGCGCAGCGAAGAGATGCGAGAATCCGCCGAAACCGTTCGAGAAGCAGGCCTTGAGCCCTGGGCGGCGCGCGCCGTCGCCGAGCGGCAAGGCTGGATCGCGACACTGGCAGATTCGGGTGTGTTTGGACGGCGCGGTACCCCCGAGTTTGCTCGAAGCGACGACTGGCGCACGGAAGCCGACCGAATCCTTTCCAACCGCAGTCCGGCGAGGAAAGACTGACACCATGGCGAACTTCGAAAAGACCCTGGGTTGGCTCGACTGGTACGCGGGGCCGAGCAAGCCAGAGTTTCGACTCCCACCGGGCGCCGTCGATGCACACTGCCACGTGTTCGGTCCGGGCGACGAGTTCCCCTTTGCGCCAGAGCGCAAGTACACACCGTGCGACGCGAGCAAGGCGCAGTTGTTCGCTCTGCGCGACCACCTCGGCTTCTCACGCAGCGTGATCGTGCAAGCCACCTGCCATGGGGCCGACAATCGCGCAATGGCCGACGCCTGCCGCAACAGCGGCGGCAGAGCGCGAGGTATCGCCACCGTCAAGCGCAATGTCACCGACGCAGAGCTCTCTCTGCTGCACGACGCAGGCGTACGCGGTGTGCGTTTCAACTTCATCAAGCGGCTCGTCGATTTCACGCCCAAAGACGAGCTGCTCGAAATCGCCGGCCGCATCGCCTCGCTCGGTTGGCACGTGGTCATCTACTTCGAAGCGCAGGACCTACCGGAGCTGTGGGACTTCTTCACGGCCCTGCCCACCACGGTAGTCGTCGATCACATGGGCCGTCCGGACGTGACAAAGCCGTTGGATGGCCCCGAGTTCACGCTCTTTCTCGACTTCATGAGCAAACACGACAACGTCTGGACCAAGGTCAGTTGCCCGGAACGTTTGTCGGTGTCGGGTCCTCCAGCATTGAACGGGGAACGCAACGCCTACCGCGACGTCGTTCCTTTCGCCCGCAGAGTCGTGGAGACTTTCCCGGACCGAGTGCTGTGGGGCACCGACTGGCCCCACCCGAACTTGAAGAGTCACATGCCCGACGACGGCCTTTTGGTCGACTTCATCCCGCACGTTGCGCTGACGCCCGAACTGCAGCAGAAGCTGCTCGTGACAAACCCCATGCGCCTGTATTGGCCGGAGGAATCCTGATGGCACTGGACAAGCCGTACCTCGACATTCCAGGAACGACAATCTTCGACGCCGAGCAATCCCGAAAGGGTTACTGGCTCAATCAATTCTGCGTCAGCCTGATGAAGGCCGAGAACCGGGCGCGCTTCAAGGCGGACGAACGAGCCTACCTCGACGAATGGCCGATGACCGAGGAACAGAAGCAAGCCGTGCTCGAACGCGACATGAACAAGGCGATCGCCACGGGCGGCAACATCTACTTCCTGGCTCGAATCGGCATCACCGACGGACGAAGCTTTCAGCAAATCGCCGCGAGCATGACCGGCATGACCGAGGACGAATACAAGGCGATGATGCTCGGAGGCGGGCGTTCAGCTGACGGCAATCGTTTCATCGGCGAAGATGGAACCGCACAAGCACACCGCCAGCCTCAGGGTAGCGGCAAGCCAGGATGGGAGCACTGAGATGGCGCGAATTACTGCCTCCGTATACACGAGCCACGTTCCAGCAATCGGCGCGGCGATGGACCTGGGCAAGACCGAGGAGGAATACTGGAAGCCAGTATTTGCCGGTTACGAGTTCTCCCGACGGTGGCTGGAGAGCAACCGTCCCGACGTAGTCTTTCTAGTTTACAACGACCACGCCACGGCGTTCGACCTGAATCTGATCCCGACCTTCGCGATCGGAACGGGCGCGGAGTTTCAACCGGCCGATGAGGGCTGGGGACCGAGACCCGTGCCGACGGTCGTAGGCCATCCCCAATTCGCATCCCACATTGCCCAAAGTGTGATCCAAGACGATTTCGATCTGACCATCGTCAACGAGATGCCGGTCGATCACGGGCTGACCGTGCCGCTCAGCTTGATGTGCGGTCAACCCAAGGCCTGGCCGTGCGTGGTGATCCCCTTTGCCGTCAACGTCGTGCTCTACCCGGTTCCTTCGGGCAAGCGCTGCTTCCAACTCGGGCAAGCGATTCGCCGCGCCGTAGAGCGCTACGATGAGCCGCTCAACGTGCAGATTTGGGGAACTGGCGGGATGAGCCACCAGCTGCAAGGGCCGCGCGCCGGTCTGATCAATCAGCAATGGGACAACCAGTACCTCGACCGATTGATCGAAGACCCCGCGGATCTGGCCACCATGCCTCCCGTCGACTACGTGCGCGAGGCGGGGAGTGAAGGCATCGAACTGGTGATGTGGCTGATCGCGCGCGGCGCCATGGC